>JAENWD010000028.1 GCA_016650245.1 Vicinamibacteria bacterium | reverse complement strand
GCCGGTGGCCCGATTCCTCGACGCGGGGGTCCGTGCCGGCCTGACGCTGCCGGGCCTGTTCGGCGTCTTCTACTACCGCAGCGCGAATGCGAAGACCCTGCAGACCCTGAGCCAGTTCCTGCCTGTGCCGATCGAAGGCCTGATGCGCGAGTTCTCAGGCGGCGCCACTCCGCTGGAGGTCTGCGCGCGCACGATCAGGACGCTGAAGCAGGTGGGGGCGCGGCATTTCTACCTGAGCAACCTGCCGCTGTCGAATGCCGATGCGACGCTGGAAGCGATCGTCGCCGCTATCTGACGTGACGGCCTCCATCGACACGCACGACCTCGCCTGTGACAAAGTCGGTCTCCACGAGAAACCGCACTGCCCTGGCGATTTCCTCTGGCCCGCCCCAACGGCCCAGAGGCGTGGCCTTCTCGACGGCGGCGATCTCCTCGTCTGACGTGCCGGGCGGCGCCAGGATCGGGCCGGGCGCAACGGCGTTCACCAGAATCCCGTCCGCCGCCAGTTCGAGGGCAAGAATCTGGGTCAGGCCGATTACGCCCATCTTCGCGACGTAATAGGGCAGATAGCCGGTGTAGCGTGGCCGCCCGCTGGCTGCGACCCAGTCGGTGAAGTTGACAATGCGCCCCCCGCTCTGGCGGCGCAGATGCGGCACTGCCGCCTGCGCGCAGAGATGGACCGCCTTGAGATCCACGGCAAGCGCGCGATCCCAGTCCTGCTCCGTCAGCGCGTCGTAGTCCTTGCGCTCGTAGAGCGACGCCATGTTCACCAGGACGTCCAGACGGCCAAACCCCGACGCCGCATCGTCCACGACGCGCCGGCAGTCGTCGGCGTTGGACAGGTCGCCCTGCAAGACCGTGGCCCGTCGTCCTGCCGCGCGCACGTCAGCCGCGGTCGCCTCGGCCTGGTCGCGCGACCGGTTGTAGACAACGGCAACATCGGCGCCCGCGCGCGCGAGGTCGATCGCAACTGCGGCGCCGATGCGATTGCCGCCCGTGATGAGAACGCCGCGCCCGGTTAGCTTCATGACGTCTAGTGTAGAGCGCCGCGAGCTGTAGCGCGGGGCTTCAGCCCCGCCGTGCCTGGCAGGCCTGAAGGCCTGCGCTACTGATCGATTGTCCCCTCGACGACGAGACCGAAGGTGAGCGGCGTGCCTGCCGACGTTGGAACGCTCACGATGACGATCTGGTGCCCGAGATCGTTGGTCGCTGCCGACAAGGGGCGTGCCGTGCTGCCGGGCGGGTCGATGCTGATCGAGGCAGGATGCGCGCGGCGCGAGGACTTGCTGGCGAGCGCAACGGCGCCGTCGTAGCCCACAGGCTCAAGCGTCATGTCATCGGCGGCCGGCGCCGGCAGGAGGAACTCACGGTTGGGCGAGATACCCACGTGGTCGCCGTTCTGCGGTTGGAGCGCAAAGCGGAGGGTGTAGACCCCCGGCCGGACCGTGTAGCCGCGAATGTCGGTCCAGGTGGCGCCCAGCCGCAGCGCACCCACCAGTGACCCGTCAGGCACGTCGCTCCATGAGGGCGCGCCCGAGGCGCCATCGCGTAGAGGCAACGACTTCACCCACCAGAATTCGAGCTTCGTGGTGCCAGCCGTGACGGTGACGACATCAGTCGAGAGCCCAGCCGAAACGGGGAGCGCCAGTTCCGCCGGACGCGAGACGGCGGCGGTGGTGACGGTGGGGGGCTGAGCCGACGAGGCGTGGAGGCAGACAGCCCAGAATGAGCAACCCACAATCGCGATGGCGCGATGGCGCGATGGCGCGAAGTGCTTCTGGTGAAAACCCCGCTGACTCATCCTTCGTTCTTACGTTTCGCGCCTTCGCGCCTTTGTGATTGTCGTGGCGGCTAGTTCGAGCTTCGCGCCCCGGCCTCGAAGCTGAATGCCCCGAAGAACGCCGACTTGCGGTTTGGCGCGCTCCAGCGGACGTCGAGCGATCGCCCGATGAACTCGTGCGCGAGCGTCGTCCCCAGCGCCGGGCTGTCCAGGACGCTGAAGGGCGTGAACCACTTCATGGCGCCGCAGGAGGGTCCGTGCTCGACGCCCTTCTTTACGGTCAACAGCGACTGGCCGGCCACCACCGCGATGGTCCCGGCCGTGTCGTCGAACCGGATGGAGACGGGGGTGACCTGCACGACCTCGGTGATGAGGCCACGCGAGAGCTCCTGCGCCAGTGCCGCCAGCGCCCTGCGTTGCGCGTCGTTCGCGCGCTCGTCCACGTAGACGACCGCCCGCACAAACGACGGCGACTCGCCCCCGATCTCGCGGATGCCGAGATTGCGGTCGCCGGAAACGGCGGCGACCACGCGGAGGCCGTCGAGCGTCTGGCCGTGGTAGACGCCGCTGTCGATGCGCCACGCCATCACGGCCTGCCGGCCGATCGTCTCGGCCTCGCTGCTCATGATGCACCCGCCGGCAAACACCTCGGCCGTGCGGGCTTCGACGTAGTGGCCGACGACGGG
>JAENWD010000027.1 GCA_016650245.1 Vicinamibacteria bacterium | reverse complement strand
GCGCGGCTCAACATTCAGGTCAGCCGCCATGCGCCGGGGTCGCGGTTCATCACGATGGTCCTGGGCTTATACGACCCGGCGACCGGTCAGATCACGTACGTGAACGCGGGCCAGAACCCGCCGCTGCTCCGCCGCGCCTCGGGCCGCCTCGAACGGCTCACCGAGGGCGGCGTGGCTCTGGGCATGTTCGACCAGGCGACCTACACGGCCGGCACGCTGACCCTCGGCGCCGGCGACGTGCTCGTGCTCTTCAGCGACGGCATCACCGAAGCCGAAAACGCGTCCGGGGTGGCGTTTGATGATGCGGGCCTCGAGCAGATCGTCAACCAGCACTGGTGGGAAGATCTGCAGACGCTGGGCACCTCGGTGTTGAAGGCCGTCGAGACGCATGCCGCCGGCACCAGGATCGCCGACGACCTGACGGTGCTGGCGGTGAGACGGCCAATACCGTTGCCGCACGGGGTGCCCGTCGGACAATGACGGCCCTGCGTTGCGCACTGGCCGGACTCCTCCTGGTGCTGGCGGTTTCGAGCCCGACACCCGCACAGCCTGAAGCCATCGACGTGTTGCTCAATCGCGTCGAGGCGGCGCTCACCGGCGGCGATCGCCAGGCGTTTGCCGCACTGACGACGATGTCGGCCGGCGACCAACGCCTCCAGGTCTTCCTCGAGCGCTGGTTGCTGCCGAGCACGACACGCGCGACCGTGCACGAGCGCGAGCGCGTCGAGCGGGGCGGCCCTCAGGCGCTTCGGCTCACCGTGGAAGTGTTGGTCGAGGCCGGTCGCGAGGGTCGCCTGGCCACTTGGCGACTCGACCTCGAACGTGGCGCCAGCGGTTGGCGGATCGTGTCGGCGGCCACGCTGAGCGTGGTCGAGGGCCTGTTCCGGTTGGCGATCGACGAGACGTCGCAGTACCGCGCGCGCAATCTCGTGGTCACGGCCGAGGATCTGGAGTTGCGGCTCGACGACGGGGTGGTGTTCTTCGCCAGGGTCCCGTCCGGGGCGACAGTGGCGGTGCTGCTGGGCAAAGGCGAGATGACCTTCACGCCCGGGCCCGACGCCGAGCGGCGACAGATTGCCTTGCTGACCGGTGGGCCGTCGTTGCGCCAATCGTTTACGGCCGCGACGATCCGGCTCAACCCGGCCGACCTGGCCTCACGTCTGCCGGCGGACCGCCTGACGGCCGTCCCGGTCGATCGCAGACAGCTCTTGCAGGCGCAGCAGGTGTTTGCCGACGAGGTGGGCAAGTCCTTCAGCGTCGACCTGGCCGATCTGAGCCGCGAGACGTGGTCGCTCATCCCGTCGATCGGCAACATCCTGGCCGAAGTGCGCACGCGGAAGTACGGCACGCTCACCTACGCACACGACGGCAGCGACCAGGAAGATATCTCCGTGTTCGACCGCGCACGACGGCGCAATCTGTCGATCTACTCGTCGAAGGCCAAGCTGGCCTCGCGCGGGCCGTTTTTCGACGAAGATGCCGGCGCCGAGTTCGACGTGCTCGACTACAACGTCGACACGACGTTTGTGCCCGAACGCTTATGGATGGAGGGCCGCACGCGGCTGCGCGTGAAGGTGCGCGCCTACGCGCTCAGCGCGCTCACCCTCCGGCTGGCGGATCGGCTGGTCGTGCGATCGGTGAGCAGCGACATCCACGGGCGGCTGCTGTACCTCCGCGTCCGCAACCAGAACAGCCTGGTCGTCAACCTGCCAGAGCCGCTCGAACGTGACGACGAGCTGACGCTGATCGTCAGCTACGCGGGACGCCACGAGCCGCAGGGCGTCGACCGCGAGAACATGGCAGTCGCGCCGCAGGTGCCGCGGGCGGAACTCGGTCAGCTCCGAGGCCAGGCCAACGAGCTGGCCTTTGCCGAGCCGGAGCCGCATTACCTCTATAGCAATCGCAGCTACTGGTACGCGCAGGCGCCGCAGAGCGACTATGCGACGGCGACCATCCGCTTCACCGTGCCGGCGGCCTTCGGCGCCGTCTGTTCCGGCGAGCCGGCAACCGGCTCGCCAGTGACGTTGCGCGCCATGGGCGATGAAGCGCCCCGACGCCTGTTCGTGTTCGCGGCGACGACGCCGCTGCGGTATCTGAGTTGCGTGGTGTCGCGATTTGGCGCGGTCGAAACCCGTGAGGTGACCATCGGCCAGACGACCCTGCTGCTGCGGATGACGAGCACCGCGAGGCAGCGCGGGCGTGGACGGGAGGTGCTGGCGAAGACCGCCGAGATAATGGAGTTCTACGGCACGCTGATCGGCGAGATACCGTACCCGAGCTTGTCGCTGGCCGTCCTCGAGAGTCAGGTCCCCGGGGGCCACGCACCCGGCTACGTGGCGATCGTCAACCAGCCGCTGCCGACCACGCCGTTTGTGTGGCGCGACGATCCGGCCAGCTTCGACGACTTTCCCGATTTTTTCCTCGCCCACGAACTGGCGCACCAGTGGTGGGGGCAGGCCGTGGGCTGGCAGAACTATCACGAGCAGTGGCTCAGCGAAGGCTTCGCCCAGTACTTCGCCGCGCTGTTCGCCGAGCGCCACCGCGGCCCGGAGGTCTTCGGCGACATCGTCCGACAGCTTGCGCGATGGACGTTGAAGGAGTCCGATCAGGGACCGGTTTATCTGGGGTATCGACTGGGCCACTTGCGCGGCGAAGGACGGGTCTTCCGTGCGCTGGTCTACAACAAGGGCGGCGCCGTGTTGCACATGTTGCGGCGCCTGCTGGGCGACGACGTGTTCTTCGCGGGCATGCGCCGCTTCTACCGCGAGTACAAGTTCCGCAAGGCGAGCACCGAAGACCTGCGTCGCGCGTTCGAAGCCGAATCTGGCCGCTCGCTCGACATGTTCTTTTCCCGCTGGATTTACGGTCAGGACGTGCCGACGGCGACGGTGAAGTGGCAGGTGGTCAACGGCGGTCGAGCCGTCCGCATCGACGTGCAGCAGGCCGGCGACGCGGTGTTCGAGTTTCCGGTCACCGTGACCAGGATCTACAAGGACGGCAGCGAGGAAACGGAGACGGCCGCCATCACGACGACGCTCACCACCATCGAGCGGCCCCTCAAAGCGCCACTGCGTGACGTGGAAGTCAACGGCGACCGGCTGACGCCGGTCAGACTGAAACGGTGAAGTGCAAAGTGCCAAATGCGAAGTGCAAAGTACGTACTTCGCACTTAGCACTTCGCATTTTGCATTTCTTCTATTGCAGATAGATTCCCGCGACCCTCAAGTCCCCGTTGCGCTCGAAGGGCTCGAAGACGAGCACGAATCTGGTCCCGTTGTGTTCGTAGAACCTGGTGAGGCGCTCGCCAAGGGCGCCACGGTCGGCAAGCTGACGGCCGACCTCCGACGATCGGCCGAGGGCCCGGGAGACGTGATCCACGCTCTGGCCCACCCGGACCTCCTTGCCGTCGAGCAGCAGCAGCACGGGCACCGAGATGGCGCGCGTGGGCACGCCGACCGGAAGACTGACCGCCGCCGGTTCGGTCGCGGACCCCGCGGCACGGGGCGCCGTACGCAATTCACGGACGATCAAGGTGGCCACGGCCACCGTTGCGAGCAGAAAAGCGGCGGCTATCAGCCACTCGAGGGCAGAGCCGAGACGGGCACGAACGGGCGTAGCCTCCATAGCGGCCTCCGTCGTGAGAAGGCTGAAAAGGGTTATCGATCGCCACGATAGGCCCGGGCTGTGACGATGTCAAGGTCAGCCGCCGATCGGGGTATGATCGGGGGCCTATGGACTCCGTTACGCTGACGATCGATGGCACCCCGGTTACGGTGGAGAAGGGCAAAACCGTCCTGCAGGCGGCCATCGAGCACGGGTTCTCCGTGCCCTACTACTGCTATCACCCCGGCCTGGGCATCGACGGGTCCTGCCGCGTCTGCATCGTCAAGATCGAGAAGATGGCGAAGCTGCAGACAGCCTGCTCGACCCTGTGCACCGAGAGCATGGTGGTGTCCACCGCGTCGCCCGATGTGGTGCAGGCGCGCGCTGGTGTCTTCGAGTTCCTGCTCGTCAATCACCCGCTCGACTGCCCGGTCTGCGACAAAGGGGGCGAGTGCCCGCTGCAGGATTTCTCGTACTCGTTCGGACCCGGCGACAGCCGGATGGAGTTTCCGCGCCGCACGTTTGACGGCGAAGGCGTCAAAGCCGACGTGGACTTCGGGCCGACGCTGATGCTCAACCGCAACCGGTGCATCCTGTGCACCAGATGCGTGCGGTTCATGCAGGAGGTCGACACCGACGCGCAGATCGGCATCGTCGCCCGCGGCAACGAAAGCCAGATTGCCACCTTCGAGGAACAGGGCGTGCACTCTCTGCTGTCGGGCAACCTGATGGACGTCTGCCCGGTCGGCGCGATCACCACCCGAGACTACCGGTTCAAGTCGCGGCCCTGGGACAACCCCGACGCGTCGGACACGATTTGCACGCTGTGCTCGAAGGGCTGCAGCACCACCGCGTGGATCAAGGCCAAGCCCGAGTGGGCCAAGGGCGCGCAGCTGGTGCGGTTCACGCCGCGCTACGAGCCGGAGGTCAACGGGTACTGGATGTGCGACATCGGCCGGTTCGGCTACCACTGGATCGAAAGCGACCAGCGTCTCCGCAGCCCGCTGGTGCGTGAAGGGGCCGGACATCAGCAAGCCACCACGTGGGACGTGGCGCTGCGCGCGCTGGGCGAGCGCGCCGCCGCGGTGGCCGGGCAGGGCTTTACCTTCCTGGTGTCGGCACACGCGTCAAACGAAGAGATCTTCCTGATCGAGCGGCTCGCCAGCGCCATCGCGGTGAGCTGGACCGTGACCGAGAAGCAGCAACCAGCGGGCACGACGTTCAAGGTACCGTCGGTCAACGCGCCCAACGTGACTGGCGCGCGCGATCTTGGGTTGCCGGTGGGCGAGGGCTCCAACGGGCCCGACCTGTCGGCGCTGCGGCGCGCGATCGAGGCGGGCCAGATTCCGGCCCTTTACGTGGTGGACCCAGGGCCGGAAGGGTCCCTCGGCGAGGTCGCCTGGGTGGCAGCCGCGCGGCAGTCCGGCAAGCTGTCTCTGCTGGTCTACCAGGGCGTGCTCTCCACCGAGCTGGCGCGCGCCGCCGATATCGTGCTGCCCGGCTCGGCCTGGGTCGAGAAGGACGGCACCTTCACCAACGATCAAGGGCGAGTACAGGCGGCGACCACGGTGTTGGCCGCCCCTGGCGATGCGCTCGACGATCGCGAGATCTTCTTCCGCGTGGCGAAGGTCCTGGGTCAGGCCCTGCCCTACGGGACCCCTGCCGACGTGCGGACGGCCATCGCCGAGATGCTGAAGGACCGGCCGGCGTACGCATCGGCTGGCAGCATCAGCTTCGCCCGGCCCGTCGCTGCCACGCATTGGCTCCAGGCCAGCAATCCGTCAGAGCGCTGGAAGTGGGACGTCATGTTCCAGGAAGTCAACGCGCAGAAGTGGGACGGCCTGTCCGCGGCGCTGCCGCAGTTGAACATCATCCCGCTCACGCCCATCCAGGACGGATCCAAGGGCGACAGGCGCTAGGCGCGCGGTACAGGCGCAGCGAAAATGGAAAATCCGACGTTTCTAGCGGCCTTCGTCGCCGGCGTGCTGTCGTTCATCTCGCCGTGCGTGCTGCCGCTGATCCCAGGCTACCTGTCCTACATCTCGGGCGTGAGTCTGGACGAGATGCAGGGAACCGGCGATGCGGCCGCCCGTTCGGTCGCCGCGTCACGACGACGGGTGCTCGTCGCGTCGATTTTCTTCATCCTTGGCTTCTCGTTCGTGTTCATCTCGCTGGGTGCCGCTGCCAGCGCGCTCGGTCAGTTCCTGCTGGACCGGCTGCGGCTGCTGTCGAAGATTGCCGGTGCGGTCGTGATTCTGTTCGGCCTCCACACGATGGGGCTGCTGCGCATCGACTGGCTGTACAGCGAAAAGCGCGTGCAGATGGACCGCAAGCCCACGGGCCTGGTGGGGGCGTTTCTGGTGGGTCTCGCGTTTGCCTTCGGATGGACGCCGTGCATCGGCCCAATTCTGGCCGGCATCCTCGCGGTCGCGGCCTCGCAGGACACCATCTGGAAGGGCATCCAGCTGCTGGCGATCTACTCGCTGGGGCTGGGCATCCCGTTTCTGATCACGGCGCTGGCCATCAACCAGTTCTTCGCGGCCTTTGCCAAGATCAGGCGCCATTACCACAAGATCGAAGTGGCGTCCGGCATGCTGCTGGTCGCCATCGGCGTGCTGATTTTCACCGACCAGTTCACGATCATCGCTCGCTGGCTCACGCCCTATCTACCGACGTTCTGATCTCCGACGGGGCCTGGCCCCCGCGTATAGTACGGGGGCCAGGCCCCAGTACACTGCTATGTCACGCTGGCTCAAACCGCTCGTCACGCTCGCACTGTACGCGCTGGTCTTCTACTGGACCGATGCGAGAGCAATTGCAGGCGAACTCGGTCGGGCCAGACTCGAGCCCATCGTCGCCGGCGTGCTGCTGTACATGGCCGGTCAGGCCGTGTCGGCCTGGAAGTGGCAGATCCTGCTGCATCCGGTCCACCTCGAGGTCCCCTACCTCAGGGTCCTTGCCTTCTACTTCACCGGGATGTTCTTCAACTTGTTCCTGCCGACCATCGTTGGAGGCGATGCGGTGAAGGCGGTGCTGCTGGCCCGCGAAACAGGCGCGCCGGCGCGAGCGACGATGTCGGTGTTCATGGAGCGCAACGTCGGGTTGTGTGCGTTGCTGATCGTGGCGGTCGGCGCCGCTGAGCTGGCGCCTCCGGTCGAGCTGTTCGGCATGTCGCTCCGCGTGCTCCCATGGCTGCTCGCCGCGGGCTACGCGGCAGCCAACGTCGCGTTGATGAGCCCCGTGGTCTACCGGGCCGTCGACCGCGCGGTTGCCGCCACGCCGCTGGCGCGTGTGCGGCACCGCGCCGACTCGCTCTATCAGGCGATCGTGCCGTACAAGCGCGCACCGGGACGCATTCTGGCGGCCGTTGGCCTTTCGTTCATCTTCCAGGGCATCGTGATCGCCGTGGTATTCTTGAACGCCCGAGCCTTGGCGCTCGATGTCCCGCTGGCCGCGGTGGCGGTGTTTGTTCCGCTCGTGTCGCTGGCCGGGATGGTTCCGGTCAGCGTCAACGGGCTGGGCGTGCGCGAGGCGCTCTACATTCTGCTCTTCGGGAGGGTCGGCGTGCCGGTTGAGACCGCGGTGTCACTCGCGCTGCTCTATCTGGCAGTGACCTCCATGGCGAGCCTCCCCGGCGGATTGGCGTATTTGATGCAGCCAGCGCGAGCACGCGAGTTGACGAGCGAACGGACCGCCACGGATTCCTGACACGCCGTCATGTCCAGCCGAACCCTCCGCATCCTCCTCCTGCTCACGGCGTTTTGTGCCGTCGTCGCCGGCAGTCTCGTCGTCTTCGGCGCCGAGCGTCACCTGACCCTTACAAATACGGCCAACGCGGGCTTTGACGCGCAGGCACGCGCGGTTCTGGACGAAATGGCGAGCCTGCGCGGCGCGCAGCAGGCGTACGTCGCCCAGGGCCAGGGCACGGCCTACTGGATGACGCAGGCGGCCCAGCACCTGGCCTCGGTGGACCGGGGCATCGCCGAGTTGGCCAACGCCTCGTCGAGCGAGGCCACGCGCTCGGCCGTCCAGGCGGCCGCGGGCAGCCTCGAGCAGTTCCGCGCGCTCGACAAGCGGGCCCGGCAGTACGTCCAGAACAGCCAGAGCCTGATGGCCTCTGACGTGATCTTCACCGAGAGCCTGAGCGCGCTGACAACCGCCGGCGGGCACGTAGGCGCGGCCGCCGAGAACGAGCGTGCGATCCGCACGGCCGAAAGCGGCGGATTGCGCACGCGGCAGCTCTATGCCGCGGCAGGCGCGGCAGGTCTGCTCCTGTTGGTGGTGCTGTTGCTCGTCCCGGTGCCCGAGTCCGACGTCGACGTGCTCACGGCGATGCGGGCGCTCACCGAATCGGCGCCGCTGCGTCCACCCGCCGGCGCGATACCCCCAAAGCCCAGAATCGGGACCGCCAGCGAGCCACTGCCAGCCGCCGAGGCACGCCCGGCCGTCAACCTCACGGCGGCCGCGCGTGTGTGCGCGGACTTCGCGCGGGTGATCAACGCCGGCGACGTGAACGCGTTGCTCACGAAGGCGGCCGAAATCCTCGATGCGCGGGGGGTGATCGTCTGGGTCGCCGACACGCCGGGCGTCTTGCTCCTCCCGATGTTCACGTACGGCTATCCGGCCGCGGTGTTGGTGAGGCTGGGCACCATCTCAACCGACGCCAACAACGCCACTGCGGCGTCCTGGCGCTCGGGTGAACTGGTGGCCGTCGCAGGCGAGAGCGACTCTCCAGGCGCGCTGGTGACCCCGATCATCACCGCCGATGGCTGCGTAGGCGTGCTGGCGGCCGAGTTGCGCCACGGCCGCGAGATGCGCGAAGACGTCCGTGCCCTGGCCACGATCTTCTCTGCACAACTCGCGACGGTCGTGACGCCGGTCGCGGAAGTGAGCCAGGCCGGCCTGGTCGACCGGGTGGCGACCTAGCCTTCAGCCTTCAGCCTTCAGATCGGACGGACCCGCTTTCGCGGCAGCTCGGCGGGTAGGTTCGACGGCAGAGCGGCCCTGGTCGACTGCGCCTTCTTGTCGCGCGTGTAGTCGAGGGTCAGCGTCGCGCCATCTTCGACCGCCTGAACCGCTTCAATCAGGTCAGAGGGTTCCGCGACGGCCTTGCCGTTGACGGACGTAATGACGTCGCCAGCCTTGAGGCCTGCCTTGGCGGCTGGCGAGTCGGCGTCCACGCTGCTGACCAGCACGCCCGTGGACGTGCCGAAGTACTCGGCCAGCTGCCCGTCGAGTTCCTGGATTCTCACGCCCAGGCGGCCCTTCTCGCTCTTGAACCCCCAGACTTCGCCGGGACGCCCCCCTTTGAAGGTCCACGCCCCTTCGGGGAAGCGCGGCATCGACCAGGTCTTATCGCCCTCGCCGTGCGGCATCTTCTCGAAGCGCATGGGCGGCACAAACACCTCGAAGTTGCGATCGGCGCTGGCCAGACTGCCACTGTCTGGCGTGACTGTCAGATCCACTCGCGTGCCCCCGCGCACCACCGCGGCCTTGACTGTTCTGCCGTCAGGCGTCTCACTGACCAGGCGCGTGAGGTGGCGCACCCCGCGCACGCGTTCGCCGTCGAACTCGGCGATGACGTCGCCTTTCGTGATGCCCGCTTTTTCGGCGGCACTTCCGGCGCGCACGTCCTCGACAACGGCTCCGTTCTGGCCCCTGGCCTGTTCGGCATCCAGATCCCGGACCGACACGCCCAACTGCGCCCCGCGCCCCGCGAGCACCGCCAGCCGCCGCACGTCCTCGCCAAACTGGTCGTCGTCATCGCTTTGCCCGATGACATCCCGCTCGACGATGGCGGTTCGGGCTTCGTCTTTGGGCACCGAGACACCCGGCCGCTGCGCGTCCTGCGCCAGGCTGGCCGCGGCAACCGCCACCGCGCTGGCCAAGGTCAACGACACAGCAACTCCCACAAACATCCGCATGACTTGCCTCCATGTGGCCGCGTCCGAGGGGGCCCATCGGCGTTGCCCACACCCCGTGCGCAGCGTCGTACGCGTTCCGACTGGTTCAGACGACACGCCGCAGAGATTGGTTGGCCTGCGCTGCTCCCTGCAGCCGACGCACGATGTGAAGTACACTGCGCACGGATTCGCCCTCGGCGCGGGCGGCGACCCGTCGATCGCGTGCAAAGCGGTCTATTTTTTGGTACGCCGCCGAAGAGAACCCGAGGGTATGGAGCCTCCATGCCGTCCAGACCAGTCCCTCCCACAGGTGTACCCGCCATCGATCCGGCGGGCATCCTGGAACGCGCCGAGCGGGAAAAGGTGAAGTTCCTTCGCCTGCAGTTCACCGACATCCTCGGAACCATCAAGAACGTCGAGATCCCCGACCGTCAGTTCCAGGACGCCTTGAACGGCGAGATCATGTTCGACGGCTCGTCGATCGAGGGGTTCGTCCGCATCGAAGAGTCGGACATGTACTTGCGGCCCGACCTGAGCACCTTCGCGGTGTTCCCCTGGGCGCACCCGGGCGGCGAGAAGGTCGGGCGCATGATCTGCGACATCTACCGGCCCGATGGCGAGGCGTTCGAGGGCTGCCCCCGCTCGACGCTCAAGCGTGTCATCGCGCTGGCGGCGCAACGGGGCTACGAGATGAACGCCGGGCCCGAGGCCGAGTTCTTCCTGTTTCAGCGCCGAAACGGCGTGCCGACCACCGAGACGCACGACACCGGCAGCTACTTCGACCTGACGCCGGTTGACCAGGGGGAAGACGTGCGGCGCGAGATCGTGCTGGCCCTGGAGGCGATGGGTTTCCACGTCGAGGCGGCGCATCACGAAGTGGCCGCCGGTCAGCACGAGATCGACTTCCGCTACGACGACGTGCTGACGACGGCCGACAACATCAGCACGTTCCGATTCGTCGTGAAGAACGTCGCGCTGCGGCACGACTTGCACGCGACCTTCATGCCCAAGCCGATCTTCGGGATCAACGGCTCGGGCATGCACACCCACCAGTCGCTGCTCTCTGGCGGGAAAAACAGCTTCTTCGATCCGGAGGGACCGTGGCAGCTCAGCTCCACGTGCTTGTATTACATCGGCGGTCTGCTGCGGCACGCCAAGGGCTTCTGCGCGATCACCAACCCACTGGTGAATTCGTACAAGCGCCTGGTGCCCGGCTACGAAGCGCCCACCAACATCGCCTGGTCCGAGCGCAATCGGAGTCCGCTGGTGCGCGTCCCTGCGGCCCGCGGCGATGGCACTCGCGTCGAGTTGCGCATGCCCGACCCGTCCTGCAATCCCTATCTGGCGCTGGCCGTGATGCTGCGCTCGGGGCTTGACGGCATCGAGAAGCAGGTCGACCCGGGGCCGCCGGTGAACAAGAACATCTACACGATGAGCCATCGCGAACGGCGCCACCTGCGCATCGACGAACTGCCCAGCAACCTCAGCGAGGCCCTTGACGAGCTGGAGAAGGACGACTTGATTCGCGAGACCGTCGGCGACCACATCTTCAACCACTTCGTCGAGGCCAAGCGGGAGGAGTGGTTCGACTACATCCGCCACGTCTCGCCGTGGGAAGTCGACCGGTACCTCGGAGCGTACTGACACGACTCGGTGACGTGCCGGGTGCCGCAGTGCTGCGGTGCGGTGTCGTGCTGAAGGCTGAAGGCCGAAGGCTGTTCCCTCCAGGTACCACCCGTCCTCGGACAGGGACATCACGTCGGACGCGAGATCGCGACGTTTTCCCAGCAAAACATCTGGCACCCCGGTCGGCACGAAGCTTGTAGTTGTGTTGTGCGGTCGCGCCGGGTCACCGGGATGCGTAACTCAGGCAGGCGCTGGCACCGCCGCATTCCGGGTTTCCCTCGCAGGCGTTCACGACTCGCGCGCGGCCGATTCACTTCATACCGGGCCGGCATCGGGTATACCGATGTCCGGCCCGTTTCTTTTTGACTACAGACTTCGGACTGCAGACTTCGGGGAGTCCGGAGTCGGTTACCGAATCTGTCTCCCATACTCGCTCACGGTCGCCCGGCGGCTGAAGTACTCGTAGCTGGCGCGCGCGAGTTGCTCGAGCGCGCCCGACGGCTGCGCGTCCTCGCGCAGGAACGTCCCCATCGCGACAAACACGTACGGTCGGCCCGGGACATAGACGATGCCGGCGTCGGCACGCACGCCTTCCAGATCGCCGCCCTTGCTCGCCACCTCGACCTCGGGAGGCACACCGCTTCTGATGGGCGTCCGCTTGAACTTCCGCAGGATCTCGAGCGCAATGACCTTTGACGAGGCCGACAGCCCCTCACCGCGATGAAACGCCAGCACCAGGCGCGCCAGATCGGCGGGGGTCGCGACGTTCTCGTCGCCGCGTCGCGCCGCCTCGAGGTCGATCATGTGACGCCGCAACCGGGTGCCTGACAGGCCCAGCGCCGCCATCCGCCGGTTCACCGCCGCCATGCCGACCCGATCGATGAGCACGTTGGTCGCGGTGTTGTCGCTTTGCAGGATCATCGCGACCGCCAGGTCGCGCGGCGACAACGACGGGTTGGTGAGCTCGTACAGCAGGCCGCCAGGCACCGCACGCGAGCGGTCCATCGGCGCCGCCGCGTCGAGTGACACCCGCCCTTGATCGGCCTGCGTCAGCAGCTCGTACAGGATCGCGAGCTTGATGGTCGACGCCGTGGGGAATGGCACGCCGTCGAGCCGCGCGAATCGCTCGCCGGACTCGACGTCGATCACGACGTAGCCGACCACGCCGTCGGCCTGACGCGCGATGGCCTCGAGGTCCGACGCGAACTTCGCGCGCAGCACATCAGCGAGCCCGCGGGCCTCCTGCGCGCGTCCGGTCACCTGCGCGCAGGTGACCAGCGCAACCACACCAACCGCGAGCAACCGAATCAACCCGACCAACGCGATCAACCTGCCCAACCTGATCAACCCGGTCATCCGATCTTCACCACCACAATCGTCATGTCGTCGGCCTGCGGCGCCTCGCCACGGAAGCCCTCGACCGCATCGACGATGGCCTGCACGATGACGGCGGCGGGTTCGCCGCGCCGCGCCTGCACGATCTCGGCGACGCGCTCGGACCCGAACTCCTCCTCGGCCGCGTTGAACGTCTCGTAGATGCCGTCGGTGCAGAACACGAAGATGTCGCCCGCGCCCAGCTCGAGCACGATCTGGTCGTACGACACACCGGGAAACGACCCGAGGGGCAGACCAGGCAGCTCGATCGGCAGGCAGGAGTCGGCCGTGCTCCTGAGCGTGTACGGCAGCCCGGAGTTGGCCATCGTCAACGTGCGCCGCTTCAAGTCGAAGTACGCATAGCAGAGCGTGCAGTAGTAGCCCTCGAGCTGCCGCTCGTACAGGATCGTGTTGATCGACATCAGCACGCCCGCCGGGCTGAACCGCTCGGGCATGTAGCGTCGCCTGAACGTCCGCGAGCGGACCAGTTCGGCCGCAAACACGCTGTAGAGGGCCGCCGGCACGCCTTTGCCCGACACGTCGCCGACGGCCACGACCAGGCTGTTGGATTCCGGCGACAGGAAGTCGTGCAGGTCGCCGCCCAGTTCGCGCGCCGGCGTGAAGTGCGCGGCCACATCCACACCGCGCATCCGCTTGGGCGGCCCGGCCGGCAGCAGCGCAGCCTGCACGCGCCGGGCAAACTGCAGCTCGCGCTCGATGCGTTCCTCGTTGGCGCGCAGCGCCTCGTACAGGCGCGCGTTCTCGATGGCCACCGCCACCTGACTGGCCAGCGCCGACAGCACCTCGACATCATGCTTGCCGAAGGCGTCCAAGTCGGGGCTCTCGAGGTCCATCACGCCGATGCAGCGGTCTTTCACCAACAGCGGCACCGCCAGCTCCGATCGGCAATCTTCGACCCACGGCAGATAGCGCGGGTCGCGCGTGACGTCCGGGACGTTGATGACCTGCTTGGTCAGGGCGGCGTGCCCGATCAAGCCCTCGCCCAGCTTCAAGTGCGGGAAGCCGGCATGGTCGCCGTAGCGGATGGCGAGTTTCTGCTCGAGCAGTCCTCGCCTTTCGTCAAGCAGGAAGATGCCGAACGTGCGATACGAGACGACCTTGTGCACGAGCGTGGCGACACGCTCGAGCAGTTGTTCGAGGTCGAGGATGGCCGCGACTTCCCGGGCAATCTCCGCCAGCGTCTCGAGCATCTCGCCGTACGCCTTCTCACGCTCGAACAGCCGCGCGTTCTCGATGGCCACCGCGACGTGCGCGCCGAACTGGCGGAGCATCGCCTCGTCGCGCGGCGTGAACTGGCCGACGCGCTCGCCGTACAGGTTGATGGCCCCGATGACCCGCTTCTTGCGCCGCAGCGGCACGGCGATCTGCGACCGCACGCCGGTGATCGCGCCGATATATCGCGTGTCGGCCAGGACATCATCGATGACCAGCGAGCGCCCTTCGGCGACGACGGTCCCGACAATGCCCTGGCCAACCGCAAGGCGGAACGTCCGCTTGATCTCTTCGGGGTAGCCCACCGCGTAGGCGATGCCCAGGTCGTGGCGCTTCTCGTCCAGCAGCCACACGGAAAATGCCGTGAACGGCGTGAGGCGGGCGATCAGTTGGGGGATCTTCTCGAGGAGTTCGTCCAGGTCGAGAACCGACGTGACCTCGCGGCCGAGCTCGAACAGGGTGACGAGCAGCTGGGCGGCGTCGCCCGCCTCGGTGGGGCCTTGCGTTATGGGAGGTGGCGACTCTGACATCAACGGCGTTTGAACCGATGCAGCAAGGCGCTGCCGGTGGGCGACCAGAGCCGGATTATACTGGTAAACTTCGACTTGATGGCCAGTACCCGGCGCCTCAGGCTCATTTTGCTCGCGCTGGTCGCGGCGGTGGCCGTGGCTCATCCGCGCGGCGCATCGGGCGAGCCGGTGCGGGCACGCCACGGCATGGTGGGGTCCGCCGACGAGCACGCCAGCCGCGCAGGACTTCGCGTGCTGCAGCGGGGCGGCAACGCCGTCGACGCAGCCGTCGCTGTGGGCTTTGCCCTCGCCGTGACACATCCGGCCGCTGGTAACCTTGGCGGTGGCGGGTTCATGGTGATTCGCCTGGCCGATGGACGCGAGACCACCATCGACTACAGGGAAGCGGCGCCAGCCGGTGCGCGCCGCGACATGTTCCTCGATTCGGCCGGCCAGCCGGTGGCAGATCGCAGCCTGATCGGCCCTCTGGCCTCGGGCGTGCCAGGGTCGGTGGCTGGCATGGCACTGGCGCAGAAGCGCTACGGCCGCCTGCCGCTGGCCGACGTCATGGCCCCGGCCATTGCGCTGGCGCGCGACGGCTTCGAGGTGAGCTGGGCGCTGGCCGACTCGCTCAAGAGCGCGCAGAGCCTGTTGGCCCAGTCTCTGGCCGCGGCGCGCGCCTTCCGGCGCGCCGACGGCACGATGCCCGATCCAGGCGATCGCCTGGTGCAACGCGATCTCGCCGCCACGCTCACCCTCATCGCAGACCAGGGGCCCGACGCGTTCTACAAGGGCGCGATCGCGGATCTGATTGCGGCCGAGATGGCGCGTTCCGGCGGGCTCATCACGAAGGCCGATCTGTCGGCGTACACGCCGCGCGAGCGTTTGCCAATCATCGGCTCGTATCGCGGCCATCGGGTCGTCTCGATGCCGCCGCCCAGTTCCGGCGGCATCGCGCTGGTGCAGCTGCTCAACATCCTCGAGCGCTTCCCGCTGGCCGCTTACGGCCACAACTCGTCGCGCTCGATTCATCTGGTGGCCGAGGCGGCGCGCCGCGTGTACGCGGATCGCTCCGAGTGGCTTGGGGATCCGGACTTCTTCGACGTGCCGGTCGCCGGTTTGCTGTCGCGCCGCTACGCCGACGCGCTGCGCAGCGGGATCTCCGAGACCCGCGCGACCTCGAGCCGCGACGTCAAGCCGGGCCAGCCGCGTACCTTCGAGCACTCGGAGACCACGCACTTCTCCGTCGTGGACGCCGACGGCAGTGCCGTCGCCGCGACGACGACACTCAATGGCTCGTATGGCAACGGCCAGATGGTGACCGGCGCCGGCTTCCTGTTGAACAACGAGATGGACGACTTCAGCGCCAAGCCGGGCACGCCGAACATGTTCGGCCTGATCGGCGGCGAGGCCAATGCCGTCGGCCCCGGCAAGCGGATGCTGAGCTCGATGACGCCGACGATCCTCGTGAAGGACGGCAAGACGCGCCTGGTCGTCGGCAGCCCCGGCGGTGGCCGCATCATCACCACCGTCCTCCAGGTGGTGCTCAACGTCGTGGACTTCAAGATGAACGTGCAGGAAGCCGTCGACGCACCGCGCTTCCACCATCAGTGGCTGCCCGATGTGATTCGGCTCGAGCGGCAGGGCTTTCCGGCCGATGTGGTCGCCGCCCTCGAGGCCATGGGCCACACCACCGACGTGGGCGCCGACATGGGCGAGGTCCACGCGATCATGATCGACGAGGCCACCGGCCTGCGGCTCGGCGCCTCCGACCCGCGGCAGGATGGCCGCACGCTAGGCTATTGACGATGACCGACACTGTCATGGATCCGCTCACGCTGCCTCTCGACTACGCCGCGATCGAGCGGATCCTCCCTCACCGCTATCCCTTCCTGCTGGTCGATCGCGTCACCGAGCTGGAGCCCGACCGGCGCATCGTCGGCATCAAGAACGTGTCGTTCAACGAACGCACGCTGGCGCATACGCCAGAAGGGCCGGTGCTGCCGCCGACGATCCTCACCGAAGCGGTGGCACAGGTCGGCGCGATCCTGATCCTCTCGAAGCCCGAGAACCGCGAGAAGCTGCCCTTCTTCATGGGCATCGAGAAAGTCCGGTACCGCCAGCCCGTCCGGCCCGGCGACGTCGTCGAGATCGAGGCCGTCGTCAAGCGGCTGCGCAGCCGCGTGGGGATTCTCAAGGGCGTGGGACGCGTCAACGGCAAGGTCGTCGTCGAAGGGACGATGACGTTTGCGCTCGGGCCCCGCGGCGGCAATCCGCCCGACGAATAGCCCTGTCTACGTACGCCAACCACGGAGACACGGAGGCCATAGAGAACGCACAGAGTGTCTTCTTGGGGACCCCGAGAATGATCTCTGTGTGGCCTCTGTGTTCCCTGTGTCTCCGTGGTTGGCGTACGTGATCAGCGAGCGGCGCGGACGACGATCAACACCGCGCCCACCTTCAGCGCCCGCGAGGTCCAGGCGGCCCAGCGGGACTCCGGTTTGACATAGCGCCAGGTGTCAAGCACGGCCGGGGCGAGGATCAGGGCCCCGACCCAGGGCTCGCTGACATCTAGCGCATCGGCCATCGAGCGCGTGTCGCGTTCGTACGGGCCAAACGTCCCGAAGGCAGCGGTCGCGTAGGCCACCGAGGCGAGGACGTTGAAGGCGAGCAGGCCTTTGGCAAGGGGCGCGTGTTCATGTCGCAAGCCTGGCCGCCCGGTGAGCAGCCACTCGCTCGACGCGTGCTGCACCCAGAATCCTGCAGCCGAGATCGTGTACTCCCGCGCGGGGGTGACCTGGGCGTGCGAGATCGCGACAAACGGCAGCGGCCCGAAACTCACCCCCTTGAAGCCCGGGTCGGCGCCGAAGGCTGACGCCATCACCAGATGGCCGACTTCGTGCAGGCCGAGCCCGATGGCGCCCCCAGCGACAAACTGCGCGATCGCCTTCGCCGAGCGCCCCTGTTGTACGGATGGCGCTGAGGCCTCGGGTGTTGACGCCTGGACCGGCTCGGCCGTTTGCGCCAGTGCGTGTGGCGGCCAGGCGATCAGCCATGCCAGCAGCGCCAGTGCCCGGACGATCACGTCGTGGCGCCCTTCCACAGCACGCGTCCCAGACGCGACTGATAGCCGGTGAACTCGCTGCTCGAGTCGTCGTCGCGAATCGCCCGCCGGACCTGATTGATCGTCGCGTCGAGGCCGTCCACCGCCGACAGGATGAAGGCCTCGATCGACAGCGGTTCGACCGGAGAACCCAGCGCCCGCTCGCCGTGATGCGACCCGATGAGGTGCAGGACCTGGGATCGCAACGTGTCGGGAAAGCCGGCGATGGCGCGGCAGGCGTCGTGCGCCATGATCGAGCCGAGGGTGATGTGACCGACCATGTTGCCGTCGCGAGTGTAGGTCGTCGCCGTGTCGTACTGCAGTTCCTGCAGCTTGCCGATGTCGTGCAGGATCGCTCCGGTGACGACAAGGTCCGTATCGGCGCCGTAGAGCACCGCGAGCCCGCGGCCGGCCTCGGCCATGGTGAGGACGTGCTCGAGGAACCCGCCGCGATAGGCGTGATGGACGACGCGCGCGGCCGGCCAGAGCCGCAACGCGGATTCGTGTTCCGAAACGATCCGCGCCACCAGCGCGTTGAGGTGAGGGTTCCGCACGGCCGCCACGACCTGCTGCAGCTCGCTCCACATCTGGTCGATGGGGCGCGGCGCAGACGGCACGACGGCGTCTTCACGAAAACCCTCGCGGCGGTCCTGTGAGTCGGGACCTGCCATCACGCGGCGAATGGTCTCGACCAGAAACTGCAGCCGCCCGTTGAAGAGATTGGCGCGGCCCTGGACCTTCACGAATTCGCCGACCTCGAACTCCCCGCGCAGCCGGTCGACGTTGTCGAACGCACGCGCGACGACCTCGCCGGTGGCGTCGGCCAGGGTCAACGCCAGGTAGTCCCCGCCGCGTCCCGTGCGCACCGACTTGTCGGTGCAGAGAAAGAAACCCCACCCGATGGAGTTGGCGGTGAGGGCGGAGACGGTGGGGAGACGGTTCATGGTGACACTATAGCCTTCAGCCTTCAGCCTTCAGCCTTCGGCAGGGCTTCTCTGACGCGCACGAGCGCCATGCCGGCAAACACGATGGCCATCGCGACGACCGTGCGCATCGTGAAGGGCTCGCCCAGGACGAGCGCTCCCAGCGCCACGGCGATCAGCGGGTTGGCGTACGCGTAGAGCGACACGGTGGCCACCGGCAGATGCTGCAGGGCGTAGATGTACGAGACGAATCCGCCGATCGACCCGACAAACACCAGGTAGCCGAGCGCCCAGAGCCCTCGCCCTTCAAGGTGCACGCGCGGCCATTCGCCCATCAGCGTGCCGGCCGCCAGCATCATCAGGCCGCTCAACAGCATCTGCACGGCCGTGGCGGCAAAGACCGAGCTGCCGTGCGGGTGGCGCTTCGAATACGACGATCCGATGGCCCATCCGAGGCACGCCACCTGCAACGCGATCACGCCAAGGGCGAACTGCAGGCCGGCCGCATCGCCAAAGTGCAGATCCGGCCACACGAGCACGAGGATCCCGGTGAAGCCGAGGATCAGGCCGGACAACGCACCGCGTGAGAGCCGCTCGCCATCGGACCGCAGGGCCTCGACGCCGGACATCCAGAAGGGCGAGGTCGCCAGGGTCACTGCAGCCAGACCACTCGGCACGTACTGCTCGGCCCAGTTCACGAAGCCGTTGCCGAACCCGAGCATCAGCAGCCCCTGCAGCGCCAGCGGCGGCCACAGCGCCGGCCCGGGCAGCCGTTCACCGCGGCCCAGTGCGACCCCGGCCAGCAGGATGCCCGCGATGGTCCAACGAATGCCGCCCATCAGGGCCGGCGGCACCGCCTCGAGCGCGACACGAATCCCGAGGTAGGTCGTCCCCCAGATCAGGCACACCGCGATCCACGCGACGTAGGCGGAACGTGGCGGCGCGTTCTCCTTGACTGGTTCGAGCACGATGGTATTCTGCCCTGACTGGCTATTACAGTTCCCGGGTGCCCTTCGGCCGTATAATTCGGCCCGACGTGCCGACCGATTCCTCCGCGTTCCCCGGCAGCGAGCCCGGATTTCGCGCCGAGGCGCTCGCGCGCCTCTTCGAGGCGGTCCACGAAGGCATTTACAGCGGCCTGATTGGCCGAACCCGCACCGTCACGCTTGCGGCCAACCCGCACGTCAAGCTGATGCTGGGCTACGCGCCAGAGACCCCCGAGGCCGACGTCCGGCCGTTTGACCCGAGCCGATTCGACGATCCGCAGGCCGCCGACGGCTTCTTCAAGCGCCTGGTGAGCGACGGCGTCGTCACCGACTATCTGTTGC
The DNA here is from genome assembly GCA_016650245.1 of Vicinamibacteria bacterium. Taxonomy (GTDB): domain Bacteria; phylum Acidobacteriota; class Vicinamibacteria; order Vicinamibacterales; family JAENWD01; genus JAENWD01. The sequence continues at coordinate 9,686 of JAENWD010000027.1, read as the reverse complement.
GGGTACGCCGCGCCGACGGCACGCCCATCTGGCTCGAGGTGACGGCACATGCCGAGCCCTACGGGCCCGACGACACCGTGCGCATCGACGCTCTGGTCCGCGACGTCAGCGAGCGAAAGAAACTCGACGACCAGTCGCGCGACCTCTACCAGCAACTACTGCAGGCCGAGAAGATGGCCGCGCTCGGCCAGACCGTTTCAGGCGTCGCGCACGAGCTCAACAACCCGCTGGCCACCATCCTGACCTGGTCCGAACGCCTTGCCACACGCACGCTCGACGACGGCACCCGGCGCGGCGTGGACGTGATCCTCCACGAGGCCGAGCGCGCCGCGAAGATCGTCCGCCAGTTGCTGACCTTCGCGCGCAAGCGCCAGAGCACGCGCACGATGGTCGATCTCAACCAGGTCGTGCGCGAGACCCTGTCCCTGCGCGCGTACGAGCAGCGCGTCACCAACATCGCGGTCATCGACGCGCTCGCCTCAGGCCTGCCGCAGATCTTCGCGGACCCGCATCAGCTGCAGCAGGTGCTGTTGAACCTGGTGATCAACGCCGAGCAGGCCGTGCTGGGCGCCAACGGGCGGGGCACGCTGGTCGTCCGCACGTGGCACGACATCACTCGCGAGTCGCTCGTGCTCGAGATCAACGACGACGGCCCGGGCGTGCCCGACGACGTGCAGGCCAAGATCTTCGACCCGTTCTTCACGACCAAGGACGTCGGCAAGGGCACGGGGCTTGGGCTGACCGTCGCGTACGCGATCGTCCAGGAGCACGGCGGGCGGATTCGTGTCGAGTCGGCGCCGGGCCGCGGGGCGTCGTTTTTCGTCGAGCTGCCGGTCACTGGTGGCACGATGCGGCAGGCGTCGAGCCCCCCGCCGACCGCGGAGGAACTGCAACAGCTGGCAGGCCGGCGAGTGTTGGTCGTCGAAGACGAACCCGCGCTGGCATCGGCCGTCAGCGACTCGCTGACCGATGCGGGCTTCGTCGTGGACCGGGCGGGGGATGGAGAAGAGGCGCTCGCCCGAGTGGCCGAGCGCCCTTACGACCTTGTGATCTGCGATCTGAAGATGCCGCGCGTGGACGGCATGGCGTTCTACCGCGCCATTGCCGCCACCACGCCGGCGCTGGCCGCGCGCCTGATCTTCGTGACCGGCGATGTCGTCGGCACCGACGCGGAACGCTTTCTCGAAGAGAGCGGCTGCCCCTGGCTCGCAAAACCGTTCCGGCTGGGCGACTTGCTGCGCGCGGCGCGCGACGTGCTCGCGTAAGGGATCACGACGCCCGGCGCCTCGGCGCGGGTCGGCGCGGTCGCCGTCATCATCGCGGGCTTCCGCAGGAACTGCAGCACCGTGGACTTGAGCATCGAGGCGGCCTGCGCCGGCGCCATCGTCGGGCCGAGCGCGTCGCGAAGGCGACGGATGGCGCGTGCGTGCAGCTGGCTGACGCGCGATTCGTTCACGCCGATCTCATGGCCGATCTGCTTCATCGTCACTTCGCCGTAGTAGTAGAGCCCGATCACCGTCTGCTCGCGCTTGGGCAGCGATTCGATGGCCGCCTTCACGCGGCCCTCCACCTGGCCGCGCTCGTAGGCCGCATCAGGACGCTCCGGCTCCGAGGGCAGCAGCGCCGCCGGCAGATTCGCCTCGTCGGTGTGATCGGCGTTGGCCAGCGGTGAGGTGGACTCGATGGTGTTGATGCGGACGATCGTGCGGCTGAGGCGCTTTTCGTCGGAACCGACCTTGGCCGCCAGGTCCGCCAGCGACGGCTCGCATCCCAGCTCGCGGCGCAGCGTCTCGCGCGCCGCCTCGAGCTCGCGGCGCTGACGGCGGACGCCGCGTGGCCAGGCATCCTTGCGTAGCGCGTCGATCATGGCGCCACGGACGCGGCGCTCGGCAAACGTCTCGAACTTGATCCCCCGGCCTTCGTCGAAGCGGTTGGCTGCGTCGATCAGGCCAATGACGCCGTCCTGCACGAGGTCGCCGATATCAATCGAGTGCGGCATCGAGGATGCCATGCGGCGGGCAAGGGCCTCGACAAACGGAAGACCGGCAACAATGCGAGGGCTCGGGCTGGCGGCGGCGACGGGGAGCGACATCGGTGTTCTCCTTAGGTGCTGGCCGGCGGGCCAGTCGCCACCCCTATCGCAACGGAAGTGCCACCTTGGCGGGACTTCTCCCCTCAGCAGGACGCCAGGCGGTGTGAAGGCCTGTAAATTGTTGAAAATATGACGAATACCGTGTGCACACCGCGGCAGGACCAGACTGCCGCGCCGCCGACAGTTCTGACCGGATCGTCAAAATTGCGACATGCCTGGGCCCGATCAAGCCAAAAAAATGACATGTGCGGATTACGTTTTCGGGGGCGACTGACGGATTTGTAATTGCTCGGGCAGGGAGAAATCGTGGAGACGGGGTCGCCCGCCGCGGCTAGCTTTCGGCGGGGCCGTCGAGCGCTTGCTCGCGGATCGAGCGGACCGTCGTCATGGCCTCGAGCGCGCTGGTCACGATCTGGGCTGCGCGCACGCGCTCGAGATCGGAGGAGGCCTTGGACTCGAGCAACTCCGCATGGGCCAGGATGGTCCCGAGCTGGTTGTTGAGCCGGTGAAACAGCGCTCGCAGGTCGGCAGACTCGGTCATGAGAGGCGGCAACCGGAATCCGGTGCCCAGCGGCACGATCGGCGCCATTCTACGCCTGCTGATCGTCGGCCGAGACCGCCGAGAGGCTCTCGCTCAGCTGCGGAGCACGCCACAGCGTGTCCTCGAAGATGCGGACCGCCCCACCAGCCGTGCGCACGTACTGCACCTTGCCAGCTGACATCCAGTTGTAGATCGTGCGGCGGCTGACACCGACCGACTCGCACGCTTGCGTGATCGAAATGGCTCGACGCTCCAACGTAGTGACCTCCAGACTGCATGGGGTATCGGTGAGAGGCTGGCTGGGCTGTAGGGTTGGCGCCTTGACTGCCTCAGCCATTGACGTCAAAATGTCGACGCTCGCATAAATGCCTGATACTCCTAAACATCTGCTGCTTGTCGAAGACGAGGCGCCGCTGAGAACGGCGGTGGCCGAGCGCCTGGCGGATCACGGATACGAGGTTGTACAGGCCGACAGCGGCGAGGCGGCGCTCGAGGCTCTGGCCGAGTTCGCCTTCGACATCGTCGTCACCGACCTGCGCCTGCCCGGCATCGACGGGACCTCCGTCATCGAGGCAGCCGTCGAGCGTTACCCCGAGATCATCGGCATCGTGATGACCGGCTACGGCACGGTCCGTGACGCCGTCGAGGTCATCAAGCGCGGCGCCGCCGACTTTGTCACCAAGCCGTTCCAGTTCGACGAGTTGCGTCTTGCGCTCGACGGCGCCATCGAGCAGCGGCGCCTGAAGTCGGAGAACGCCTGGCTGCGCGAGCAGTTACAGCAGCGCTACAGCTTCGAGGGCATCGTGGGACGCAGTCGCGTGATGCGCGATCTGTTCCAGACGCTCGAGACCGTCGCGCGCACGGCGAGCACCATCCTCGTTTCCGGCGAGACCGGCACCGGCAAGGAAGTGGTCGCACGCGCGATTCACCACGCCAGCCCCCGGCGTGGGCAGCGGTTTGTCGCGCTCAATTGCAGCGCGATTCCAGAGAACCTGCTCGAAGCCGAGATCTTCGGCCATGTGCGCGGAGCGTTCACCGGCGCCATCGGCACCAGGCAGGGACGACTCGAGCAGGCGCATCGGGGGACGCTCTTCCTCGATGAAGTGGGCACGATGAGCATGCCGCTGCAGGTGAAGCTGCTGCGCGTGCTGCAGGAACGTGAGTTCGAGCGGGTCGGCGACAACCAGACGATCAAGGTGGACGTGCGAGTGATTGCGGCCACCAACGCGGATCTCGGGCGGATGGTCGCCGACGGCAGTTTCCGCGAAGACCTCTACTACCGCCTGAACGTGATCCCGGTGACGCTGCCGCCGCTGCGCGATCGGCGTGAGGACATTCCGTTGCTGGTGCAGCACTTCCTGCAGAAGTTCTGTAACGAGGTGGGGCGGCCCGTGATGACGGTGTCGCAAGCGGCCATGCGCTCGCTGATGACCAACGCCTGGCCGGGCAACGTGCGCCAGCTCGAAAACGCGATGGAACGAGCCGTCGCGCTTTCGGGGTCGCGCACGCAGATCGAGATCGGCGACCTCCCACCGGACATCCAGCAGGCCTCCGACGCCGGCGATTGGATCCCCGGCCTGGCGTTACCTGACGACGGCCTGGACTTTGACGCGTTCATCTCGCGTGTCGAGCACGAAGTCATTCGGCGCGCGCTCGAACGCACCGGCGGCAACAAAGCCGCCGCCGCCAGCGTGCTCAACCTGAAGCGAACGACGCTGGTCGAGAAGCTGAAGCGGTTGGAAGGACTTGCCTGATGCCTCCGCGACACGCCTACTGGACGATCCTCATCGGCGATTTGCCGACCGCCTTTCGGGCGCGCGAGCGCGAGGAACTGCTGCCTACGTTTGAACGGCTGCGGGCCAAACAGCCCGACGCTGTGCTGAAGTGGTTCGAGCGCGGACGGCTGTGGGCGTCGCCTCAAGAGGCGCGCGGCCCGGCGCCATCGCCAGCCGGCCGACCCGAACGCCGCGGCAAGGAGTGGCGGCCCGGTGGCGCACACCGCGATCCGCGTGACCGCTTCAAGACGCCGAAGACGCCTGGGGATCGCGGCCGCGACGACCGGCGCGCGCAAGGGCCGCCGACAGATCGTCCGCGGGACGATCGACCCCGTGACGAGCGCCCCCGCGAGGAGCGGGGAAAAGACGCGCCCCGTCGACCGTGGCAGCCTCGGGCCGATCCGCGCGCGGCGCGACCCAAGCCGGACCAGGCGCGCGGCGACAAGCCCTGGCAGGCAAAGCCGCCCGGAGGCAGGCCGGCCGATCGGGGGTGGCGACCCAAGCCACCAAGTGACCGTGGCGACAAGGCCTGGCGACCCAAGCCCGAGCAGGCGCCTGGCGCCAAACCCTGGCGGCCCAAGCCCCCAGGCGACCGCGGTGAGAGACCCTGGCGGCCCAAGCCCCCGGGCGAACAAGGCGACCGGCCGTGGCGGCCCAAGCCGCCAAGTGACCGTGGCGACAAGCCCTGGCGGCCCAAGCCCCCAGGCGGCCAAACCGACCGGCCGTGGCGACCCAAGCCGCCAGGTGATCGGGCCGACAAGCCCTGGCGCCAGAAGCCGGATGGGGGACCCGACCGACCCAAACGGGACCGGGAGGACCAGGGCCCGCAAAGCGATCGCTCACCGAGGGAGGAACGCGGACGCAAGGGCGGCACGCGTCTGGTGAAGAAGGTCCGCCGGTGACACTCCACGTGGTGTTGTTCACGCCACGGGTCGATGTCACTGACGCGGAGCGTCAGACATTCGGCCGATCGCTGGAACACGCGTTGACGAGCATCCCGAGCGTGCGCCGTTTTCGTGTCGGCCGCCGCGTCCGCACGGGCGCCGCGTACGACGCGCTGCCGGGCGACTTTGCGTTTTGTGCCGTGATCGAGTTCGAGGATCTCGCGGGGCTGCAGGACTATCTCGGGCACCCGGCGCATGCCGAGGTCGGTCGGTTGTTCTACACGACGACCCGCGATGCGTTTGCCGCCGACTACGAGGCGGTCGACGCGGAGCCTGCCAGCGCACTCGATGCCTGGCACGCCGCGGACACGGCTACAGGATAGGCTGCGCCTGGTCGACCTCGACGCGATTGCGGCCGCCGGCCTTGGCGCGATAGAGGTTGGCGTCGGCGCGCGCCAGCGCGACGGCCGGATCTTCGTCCCCCACCAGCTCTGACACGCCCGCCGACACTGTGATGCGGCCCGCGTCGGCCACGGTGAGGTTCTGCACGTTCTCGCGCACGCGCTCGGCGAAGATGCGCGCGCCGGCCAGTCCGACGTCGGGCAGCAGCACCAGGAACTCTTCGCCGCCCCACCGCATCGCCAGGTCCGATCCGCGCTGCGAGGCCGAGAGGATCTCGGAGATGCCGCGCAGCACGCGATCGCCGACCGCGTGTCCGGCGTGGTCGTTGATGCTCTTGAACCGATCGATGTCAAACAGCACGAGGCTCAACGGCGCGCCCGTGCGGCGCGCGCGCGCCACCTCACGCGCCAGCGCTTCCTCCCCGCCGCGGCGGTTGGCCAGCGCGGTCACCGGGTCGGTCAGCGCGAGGCGCGACAACGCGGTGAATTTCTCCTGGCTGTCCACGCGTTCGCGACTCAGATCGAGCTCGAGCGCGAGCCGGCGCCCGGTTTCGGCCAGCGCGTCGAGCGCGCGCGCGTCAAAAGCCAGCGGCTCGATGTCGAACAGGCAGAGCGCCCCGCTCACATGGCCCCCCGCAGACTGCACGGGCACGCCGGCGTAGCCACGCAACGTGCCCGACGGCGGAAACTCCACGCGCGCGAAAAACGGGTGCTGCTGGACGTCTGGCACGACCAGCGGCTCGTGTCCCTCCAGCACCTGCCGGATGTACGACCAGGTGCGCGGAGACGTGCGATTGCCCGCGCGCCGCGACTGGTTCACGTGCACGCGGAACCACTCGTGCTCGCCGATGACCACCGACGCGAGCACCAGACCGACCGAGAAGCGGCGCGCGACATCGGGCAGGTAGCGGTCGATCGTCTCGCTCACCCACCGCTCGTGCGCGACCCCCGACGCGGCGCCAGGGTCGCCCGCGCCGGGCCTGGACGCAGGCAATACCCGGCTCAGCACGTCCTGCGCTTCGGCCTCGCCCGCATCGGCCGACAACAGCTCGGTGACACCGAGTCGCTCTTTGAGATTCCACGCCGCGCCGCTGAGCTCCTTGGAACTCGACACGACGATGACCGGGGGCCCGGCGGGACCGGAGAGACGCCGCAACTCGGCCAGCAGCGCGAAGCCGTCGAGGCGTGGCAGGGAAAGATTTGCGACCACCAGCACGGGCAGCTGGCGTCGCCGAAGCATCGCCTTGGCTTCGTCGCCGTTGCGAGTGACGATGACGTCGTAGCCGCCGAGCTCGACCAGATCGCGGATCATGGCGGCCCGGCGCGGGTCGGGATCCGCGATCAGGACGTAGCTGCCTGACGGCGATCCGGTCTCGGTCGGAGGAGTTGGAGGGGGCTGCACAGGAGCCACGGCGTGATTGCGCGGTTCCGTTCACGGTCCGCGAGGTTCGATTCGGACGTGGAAACGGGCTGAGTATACATGAACGACACCAACCGGCCGTATTCAGAACACGCCCGTTTCTCGCTTCGAGTGTCGCCTCCGATACGACCGTGCCGGGACGTGATGACACGATGGGCTGGGGGAGTCCAGATCCGGCGACGTCGAAGTCAGATTGGCGACGCCACAATGTCTGGCTACAGCCAGACGAGTATCCTTTGTGCGACACAAAGGTATTAGTCTTGACACACTTCGACCGATACTTCAGCATGGCGTAACCCTTGCCTCTGCCGTAGGTGCCTCATCACTTCGTTCTCGTTCGCCCACTGCGAACGCGCGACTGTAAGTGACAGGGCGGAGCACCAGCCGGCGCCGCACGAAATTCTCAAAATACGGCCCGTTTTTGCGATCTCTAGACCAAGACCTCCGTGTCGGCGTGGCGCTGTTCGCGTTGGCCCTTGCGTCGGTGGCTGGCTGTCAGCAGCCCGCCCGGCCGGCGGGCACCGACGCGGTTGTGCCCGCCTACAACGCGCAGACGGGGCGGTTGGAGCGCATCAGCTACGACATCAATAAAGATGGCAAGCCTGATGCGTGGCTCTACATGGACGGCACCAGGGCCACACGAGCCGAGCTCGACGAGAACAACGACGGGGCCGTCGACCGTTGGGAGCACTACCGGACCGACGCGCCGACCTCGGCCGGCGGCCCGGTCCCGAGAGGCGAGCTGCTGAAGGCTGAACAGGCCACGCGCTTTGACGGGAAGGTCAGCCGGTGGGAGACCTACCAGCAAGGCCGGCTCGTGAAGGTCGAGGAAGACACGACCGGCGATGGCCGTCCGGACAAATGGGAAACCTGGGTCGACGGGTCGCTCGCCGAGGTGGCGCTCGACACCAGGGGCACGGGTAAGGCCGATCGCCGGATCGTGTATCCGTCCGGCGGCGGATCGCCGCAACTGCTGGTCGATGCCAACGGCGATGGCACGTTCCGACCTGTGACCGCCAAGCCCTGACGTACTTGCGTGAGGCAGGAAACCGCAATGCTTTCGAATCCCGCGCCGACGGCCCGCCCAATCCGGCCTTCCCCATTCGGTTCCAGCGTCGTCTGGATCGGCGGGCCCTGTTCTGACCGCAATGGCGTCGAGTCCATACTGAGCGGTCTGGGTCTGCAACTGCGCTGGGCCACCGGCGTCGTGCAGGCGCTGAGCGAGCTGCGCGAAGAGCCGGCGACGTTGTGCCTGCTGGATTGCACCCGCGGTGGCGAAGCGCTTCGTATCGCGCGCAACATCAGAACCGAGCGTCCCCGCGCCGTGCTCATCGGCGTCGTCGATCCGCAGCGGCCGGAGACCTCGCTCGAGGCGTTCAGAGCCGGCGTCTTCGACATCCTTCCGTGGCCCCTGGTGCCGTGGGAGCTGAGCGCCGTCATCTCCAACGCCCAGGACTTGTTGGCGCTGGCGAATGAAGCCGACGCCAACACAGACCAGGTGCAGGTGGCGCCGTACGGCATCTTCGGCACGTCGCCGGCGATGCGGAAGATCGTCGAAGTGCTGCCGCGTGTCGCTCCAAGCCGCTGCCCTGTATTGCTTTACGGGGAGCGAGGCACTGGGCGCGAGATGCTGGCCCGGGCCATTCACGGGCACGGCCGACGGCCCGACGCGCCGTTTGTGGCGCTGGACTGTGCCAACGCCTCGCCGCAGGACCTGGAACACGAGCTGTTTGGCGTGATCTCGCAGCGCCGGGCGGACAGCAACGAAGAACGACGGACCGTGGAACGCGTCAGCCGCCACTCGCGGCTCTTTGAGGCGACCGGCGGCACGCTGTTTCTTCAGAACATCTCGGAGATGCCGACCCGGGTGCAGGCCAAACTGCACCGGGTGCTTCGCGACCGCGAGGCCGTGCTCACCGACCGCGCAAGGGTCGAGCTCGACATTCGGCCGATTGCGGCCGTGGAGCCGGGCTTTGAAAACGCCGTGGAGGAGGGGCGGCTGCGCCGCGATCTCTACGACCGGCTGTCGCTGATCCGTATCGAGCTGCCGCCGATGCGGCAGCGCCGGGAAGATATCCCCTTTCTTGCCAATCACTTCCTGAAGGAGATCTGCCGGGCCAACGGCGCGCCCTTCAAGACCCTGACGCGCTCGGCGGTGACCCTGTTGGGCTCCCTGCCGTGGCGCGGAAATGCGCCGGAACTACGGGCCCTGCTCGAGCGCCTTGTCCTGCTGACCCCGCACGGCTCGATTCGACTGGAAGATGTGCTGGCGCAGGTCCGGTTGGATAGCAGCGAAGTGGCGGCGGTGGGTGGCGCCTCGCTGCGTGAAGCGCGGCTCCGGTTCGAACGGGATTACATCGCGGCGGTGGTCAGGCAGCACCATGGCCGAATGGGCGAAGCGGCCCAGGCTCTTGGTATCCAGCGGACCAACCTCTACCGGAAGCTTCGCCAGCTCAGCGTCTCGAAGGTGGGCCCAGGCCGGAAGGACCCGCCCGTATCGCCCCGGAGACAAAGCGACCGACTCGATACATGAATCCTGGGAACGGCAACGATGCCGCTTGACGGCGATTGGC
>JAENWD010000026.1 GCA_016650245.1 Vicinamibacteria bacterium | reverse complement strand
GGCAGGGGCACGTCGCCGACGACGAACTCACCGCCGACCACGCCGAGCGTGAGCGAGCGCTGCTGGCCGATGATCAGGCTGAGGGTTTCAAAAAACGCGTGGGTGTTGCGCCCGACCAGCGGATGGCTGGGGGCGTAGAGTTGCGCGCCTCGAAGCGCCGAGGCAAAGCGCCGCAGCAGTTCGTCGGCCAGCCGGACACGCCGGTTGTGGTCGATCACTCAGCCCCCTCGCGCGTGGCGGTGCGGCGCGTGGCCATACCGCGCGCCAGCTGCTGCCTGGCGGCATTGCGCACGCCACGGCTGCCGCCCTCGGCCGCCTCGGTCAGGGCGGCCGTGGCCTCGGGCGTGCCTATCTGGCGCAGCGCGCCAGCCGCGGCCGGGCGCAGCGCCGCTGTGCGCAGCGGCGCCCACCACTCGCCGTCGCGCAAGGCTTTGGCCAGACCTTCGACGGCCTCGCGTCCGCCCAGCGCGCCGAGGGCTTCCACGGCCGATTCGTAGACTTGCCGCGCCGTTCGACGGTACTCGCGATTGCGGACGATGTGCAGAAATAGCGGCAACGCGCGCTCGTCACGCAGCGTGCCAAGCGCGGCAAGGATGGCGTCGCGCGACCCGGTCGAACCCGACGTCAGTCCTTTTTCGAGCAATCCGTAGGCTTCGTCGGTGCCGATCGTCACGATGGCGCGAATGGCTTCGCGCTGGACGTTCACGTCGGCGTCCTCGAGCAGCGGTGCCAGTTCGGGCAGCGCGTCGTTGCCGCCGAAGGCGCGCAGCAGGTAGATAGCCGTGCGCCGCACGGCCGGGTTCTGCGAGTTCTTGAGCTGCTCGACGGCGTCCCGCCCGCGGCTGCCGAAGCTCACGAGCACGTCGGTGAGACGGCGGAACGCCCGCCCGCGATCTTCGGCCGCCAGCGCCTCGGCCAGCGGTCGGAGCACCGCCGCACCAAGCGCCTGGCACAGCGTCTTGACGTGCTCGAACACCGCGTCGTCGATGGTCCGCAAATGACCGACCATGTGGTCCATCAAGTGGCCGCCGGCCAGCCGCTCGAGCGCGGCGACGGCCGTGGCGCGCCGGGCCGGCGTGCCGCCCGGGTCGGCCTCGGCGGCAAGCGCCTGCACCAGCGGCACCGCGGACTCGAAGTCGCCCAGGAGCACGAGGTCGTCGACATGGGCGACGACCGGCTCGACGACGGCCCGCCAGCGTTGCGGATCATCCTCGATGTGCAGCAGATCGAGCAACAGGAGCAGGTCCAGGCCGCGGATCTCCGCGTCGGTGATGCTGGCCAGCCAGGCCGCGACGCGCTCGGGCGGGTCGTCGCTCACGCGCTCGACGTCTGCGGCTATCGCACGTGCCGTCGACAGTTCGCGCGCGTACTCGGTCGAGACGAACTTCTCGTCGCGGTACGACAGCAGCATCTCGGACGCGCGCTGCCACAAATCCTCAAAGCTCGTCTCGCGTCCAAGCGGTGTGTGGGCGATTTCCGATTGGGCCAGCGCGACGAGCAACTGGCGGCGCTCCTCCTCTGGCACCAGGGCCTGAAAGGCCTGTGCCAGCCTGGCCGTCGCGCCACGCTCGGTCACCACCGACGTGGCCACGAAGGCGGCAATGGTGGCATCGCTCATGCGATCGACCACTTCGCCGATGACATCCATTTCCGTGCCCGCTGCCTGGTAGCGCTCAGTAAGCAGCTCCAGCATGACGTCAGGCGACAGGCTGCCGGCTGCCTGCGACGCGTTTCTCAGAACCTCATCGAGACGTTCGGGACTGCCCACCATGGCCGCTTTAGCCATGAAACGCAGGAGGCGTACCAGCGACCGCGCCTGGGTGCGCACCCCGCCTTCCTTCGCGGCGTCTTCGTCGATGCGCCGCGTCAGCTCGCCGAGCCGCTGCGCGTCCCCGGCAATCTCCAGCAATACCCACTGCGTGTCCTCATCGAGATCCACTGCGTCGCCTGAGAGACAGTTGGCGACGACGTCGTTCCACGCGGCGTCGGTGCCCGACTTACGCTCGCGCAGGACCTCGGCGTAGTCGATCTCACGAATCTGGAGGTGTGTGCCGCCGGCGGTGGCCCACAGCCGGCTGATGCCGCCTTCGGTCAGCAGCTCCTCGGTCGTGCGGGCCAGCAGCAGGAGGAAGGTGCGCCAGGCCTGCGGGTCGGCGGCGTCCATCACCCGCAGTTCCCCGACCAGATGGTCGTGAAGCAGCCCGGCCAGTTCGCCGATGGCGGCTTCTGGTTTGACCGGCTTCCGGTTGTCCACCAGCAGGCCGTCGGGCAGCACGGTGATTGTCAGCGCGCCGCCGGAGGTGGCACGCGCGGCCGCGTCCACAAGCCGGGACAGCGAACCGGTGATCGCCGGGTGGCCGTCCGGGTAGAGCGAAACGGAACGTGTAGCGGCCTTGCAGGCCCGTGCGAACTCGGAGAGTCGCAGCGCGATCTCGGCAGGCAGTGGGTCAGGGGCCGGAATGGGCGTCATCGAAGGCGGTAGAGGCCTCGTCGACAAGGACGGGCGTATTGTAGCCGACCCGGACGCCTGATACCCCTTCTCACTTATACTTCCGGGTTCATGCGTGTCGTCGATCTGATTTTGCGCAAGCGCGAGGGCGGGCCCCTGACCCGCGTCGAAATCGAAGGGCTGGTCGGGGGCATCACCGACGGCTCGATCCCGGAGTACCAGACCGCGGCACTGCTGATGGCGATCGTCTTCCGCGGCCTCGACGCGGACGAGACCGCGTGGCTGACCGACGCCATGGTCCGGTCCGGTCGGCGCGTGGACTTGTCGTCGTTGCCAGGCGTGAAAGTCGGCAAGCACAGCACGGGCGGAGTGGGCGACAAGATGTCGCTCATCGTCGTCCCCATCGTGGCCGCGTGCGGCGTCCTGGTGCCCAAGAGCTCCGGGCGGGCACTCGGGCACTCCGGCGGCACCATCGACAAGCTCGAGTCGATTCCAGGGTTCCGCGTGGACATGCCGATGGGAGAGTGCCTGGCCGTGCTTGGCGAGCTGGGCTGCGTGTTTGTCGGGCAGACGGCCGACCTGGCGCCCGCCGACAAGAAGCTCTACGCGCTGCGTGACGTGACCGGGACGATCGAGAGCGTGCCGCTGATCGCCTCGTCGATCATGAGCAAGAAGATCGCCGAGGGCGCCAACGCGCTGGTCCTCGACGTCAAGGTGGGGCGCGGCGCGTTCATGAAGACGGCCGACGATGCCCGGCGCCTGGCCGGCGCGATGGTCGAAATCGGGCGACGGGTGGGGTTGCCCACACGCGCGGTGCTCACGGCGATGGACGCTCCGCTGGGCCGGGCCATCGGCAACGCGCTGGAAGTGATCGAAAGCATCGAGACCTTGAAGGGCCGCGGGCCGGCCGATGTCACCGAGTTGTCGACGACCCTGGCCAGCCACATGCTGGTGGTCGCCGGCGTCGCCGCCGATGAGGCGTTGGCGCGGGCCCGGGTGGCCGAGGTCATCGCCAGCGGCGCTGCGCTCGACAAGTTCCGCGCGGTGATCGCGAGGCAGGGAGGAGATGCCTCGGTGGTGGACGACTACAGCCGCCTGGCCTCGACCACCGCGCGCGAGGCCGTGCCGGCTCGGCAACGTGGGTTCGTCGTCGGCATCGACGCCGAGTGCATCGGGCGCGCGTCGATGCTGCTTGGCGCGGGCCGCGAGCGTCTGGACACGCCCATCGACTACGGCGCCGGCATCCTGTTGCGCGCATCGGTTGGCGAGCAGGTGGAGGCGGGGCAGCCGCTGGCCGAGCTCTGCATCGGGCGTCACGCTCGGGCCCAGGACGCGCGCACGCTGGTCGACTCGGCGTTTGCCATTGGCGATACGCCACAGCCATCGCGGCCGCTGGTCCACGACGTCGTGGGGTAGCACCATGACGTCTGACTATTTCGATCGGGTAGAAGCAGCGGCGAGGTTCCTGAGGGGCCGCCTGGCAGAGGTGCCGTCGATTGCCGTCGTGCTGGGCTCGGGGCTCGGTGCGTTTGCCGAGCGCCTCGACGGCGCTCTGCGGGTGCCCTACACCGAGATCCCTCACTGGCCCGCCTCGACCGTGGTGGGGCACGCCGGGACCCTCGTGTGCGGCGCTTCAGCGAGTCGTCGTGTGCTGACGCTGGCGGGTCGGGCGCACGTCTACGAAGGCCACGACCTGCCGACGGTGACGTTTGGCACGCGCGTCCTGGGCCGTCTGGGTGTGAAGACGCTTGTGCTCACCAATGCCGCCGGCGGCATCAACACGTCGTTCACACCAGGCACGCTCATGGTGATCGACGACCACATCAATCTGATGGGGAGCAACCCGCTGGTCGGTCCCAACGACGAGCGCTTCGGCGTGCGGTTTCCCGACATGACGGAGGTCTACGCGCCGCGCCTGCGCGCCATCGTCGATGAGGCTGCCTCTGCTGCCGGCGTCGCCGTGCGTCACGGCATCTACGTCGGCCTGCACGGCCCGAGCTACGAGACGCCGGCGGAGATACGGTTCCTTCGCACGATCGGCGCCGATGCGGTCGGGATGTCTACGGTCCCCGAGGCCATCGTGGCCCGGCACATGGGTCTGGATGTGCTCGGGATCTCCTGTATCACCAACCCGGCGGCCGGCGTGCTGCCCGAGCCCCTGCATCACGACGAGGTGATGGAGGCCGCGCGCCGCGTGAGCGGGGAGTTCATGGCCCTGCTGGAGGCGATCGTTGCCCGCGTCTGATCCGCTGGTCGTGGCCGCACGCGGCGCACGGCGACGCGCCATCGCGCCGCACTCCGGCTTCAAGGTCGGCGCGGCGCTGCTCACCGCGGACGGCACCGTCGTGACCGGCTGCAACATCGAGAACGCCACCTACGGGCTGACGTTGTGCGCCGAGCGGGTTGCGATGTTCACGGCGCTTGCGGCGGGCCATAGGCGCTTCACGCGCATCGCGGTGGTGGCCGATACCACCGCGCCGACGCCGCCGTGCGGGCCATGCCGGCAGATCCTGTGGGAGTTTGCCGGCGACCTCGACGTGATTCTCGCCAACCTGCGCCGCGAGACGGGCCGCCACCGGTTATCAGACCTCCTGCCACTGCCGTTTGACCGACGGCTACTTCGCTAGTCACGTACGCCAACCACGAAGCCACGAGGATCACGGAGACAGCACAGAGATATTCCTGGGTTCGCCCAAGAAAGTACTCCGTGCGTCCTCTGTGTCCTCCGTGCCTCCGTGGTTGGCGTACGTGATCAGGCGAAGGTTGGTACAATCGAGGATCTATGCTCCCGACGATCGAGTGGCGTGACGACGCCGTCGTGATGGTCGACCAGCGAAAGCTGCCGGCCGAAGAGACCTACGTGTCGTGCCGCAGCGCGGCGCACGTGGCTCGCGCCATCAAGACCATGGTCATCCGCGGCGCCCCGGCCATCGGCGTGGCGGCGGCCATGGGGCTGGCCCTCGGCGTGAAGCAGAGCTCGTCGACCGGCACTCAGAAGCTGGCCGCCGATTTCTACAAGCTGTGCGAGCTGATGGCGGCGACCCGCCCGACGGCGGTCAACCTCTTCTGGGCCATCGACCGGATGAAGCAGTCGTTTGCCGCCGGGGTGACCGCAGGGGAGTCGGTCGATCAGCTCAAGGCGCGGCTGGTCGCCGAGGCCGCCGCCATCCACGACGAAGACGTCGCCAGTTGCCGTGCCATCGGGGCCTTTGGCGCCAGCGTCGTGCCCGACAAGGCGCGCATCCTCACGCATTGCAACGCCGGCGCGCTCGCGACGGCCGGATACGGCACGGCACTGGGCGTCATCCGCGGCGCCATCGAGGCGGGCAAGACGGTCGCGGTGTTTGCCGACGAGACGCGCCCCTTCCTGCAGGGCGCGCGGCTCACCGCCTGGGAACTGGTGAAAGACGGCATCGACACCACCGTCATCACCGAGGGCATGGCCGCGCCGCTGATGCGCGACGGCCGCATCGATCTGGTCGTGGTCGGCGCCGACCGCATCGCCGCCAACGGCGACACCGCCAACAAGATCGGCACCTACACCGTGGCACTGGTCGCGCGCGAGCACGGTGTCCCGTTCTACGTCGCCGCGCCGGTCTCGACCATCGACCTCGACACGCGAGATGGCTGGAGCATTCCAATCGAAGAGCGCGATGGCCGAGAGGTCACGCACGTCAAGACCGTGCGCCTGACGCCGGAAGGCGCCAAGGTGTTCAATCCGGCCTTCGACGTCACGCCACACGCGCTCATTGGCGGCATCATCACCGAGCGCGGCATCGCGCGCGCGCCCTACACGGACTCGCTGGCCGCCATCGTCGGCCGCGAAACCGTGGCCGGATGATGACCAATCCGCGTAATTTGTAATCGTCAATCTGCAGTCTGCAATCTGCAATTCCCATGTTGTTCCTCGGCATCGAGACGTCGTGCGACGAGACCGCCGCCGCGTTGGTCGAACAGACCGGCGAGGGGAAACGCCTGCGCATCCTCGCCAATGTCGTGGCGTCGCAGGCCGAAATCCATCGCGAGTGGGGCGGCGTGGTTCCCGAGCTGGCCTCCCGCCAGCACGTGCGCGATATCTGCGGAGTGGTTGAGCGAGCGCTCGAGCAGGGGCAGGTCACGCTGGACGCGGTTGACGGGATTGCCGTCACGCAGGGGCCGGGCCTGGTGGGCTCGCTGCTGGTCGGCCTGTCGTTTGCCAAGTCGCTCGCCGCCGCGCGCGACATTCCGCTCGTGCCCGTCCACCATCTGGCCGGCCACATCGAGTCGCTCTTTCTCCACAACGGCGAGCTGCCGCTGCCATCCGTGGTCCTGGTCGTCTCGGGCGGCCACACCAGTCTCTACCTGGTGCCCACGGCCGGCGTCTACATGCTGCTGGGACGCACGCGCGATGATGCGGCCGGCGAGGCGTACGACAAGGTCGCCAGGCTGCTCGGACTGGGATACCCGGGTGGCCCGGCGATCGACCGGCTCGCGCAGCACGGCAACGACCGCGCCGTGACTCTGCCCCTGGCACGCATCACGCATCGGGACCGCAACGCCCCCGGCGCCGCCGGCACGCGCGACTTCAGCTACAGCGGACTCAAGACGGCGGTGCTGCGGTATGTCGAGCACCGCAAGACGCAAGGCGGCTGGCCCCTGCCCGAGGCCGGCCTCGCCGACCTGTGCGCCAGTTTCCAGCGCGTGGTCGTCGAGTCGCTGCTGGACCGCCTGTTCGACGCCGCGCACGCACACGGCGCCGCCAGTGTCGGCGTCGCCGGCGGCGTGTCGGCCAACAGCCGTCTGCGCGCCGACGTGGTCGCCCGCGGCCAGCGGGAGCGCCTGCAGGTGTTCATCCCCAGCCTGGCGCTCTCCACCGACAACGCCGCGATGATCGCCGCCGCGGGCATACGGCGCTACGCCGCCGGTGTTCGCGCCGGCGCCGATCTGAATGCCGACGCCAGTCTGAACCTTTGATCACGTACGCCAACCACAGGGACACGGAGAGCACGGAGTCCAGCACAGAGTTTCCTTTTGTGAGGATCCGGATTACACCTTCAAGAACATCTGTGCGTTCTCCGTGCACTCTGTGGCTCCGTGGTTGGCGTACGTCGATACGTCCATTGGCCCCGTAGCGTTACAAGCACTCATGAGCGATCCATTTGATCTAGTGCGCGACTGGTTCGCTGCATACAACCGCGGCGATCTGGCCGTGCTGGGCAGCTACTACGGCGAAGCCGCGTCGCTCGATCACGAAGACGCAGGTGCCCAGGGGCGCGAGGGCATCGGCGCGGCCTGGATGGCCAGATTCACGGCGTGGGGACCCGGCTTTGATGGTGGCGTGAGGCGCCGGGTCCGCATGATCGGCCGTATCGAGACCGGCCTGATGCATGCCGAGTGGCTCGAGCGCGAGACCGACGGCACCGGGACCGTGCGCGAGCGCCGCGGGTACTCCGACTTCCGCGTCGAGCGCGGCGCGATCCTTTCGCAGCAG
>JAENWD010000025.1 GCA_016650245.1 Vicinamibacteria bacterium | reverse complement strand
TGCGCGCACGGCGTTGAGGCAGCATCATCGAAATGGTAACGTACAGCGGTTGATGCGCGAATCCATCGCGGTGACCGGGATCGGCGTGGTGTCGGCATTCGGCGTGTCACGCGCGACGTTTTGTGATGGCCTGCTCCGAGGTGTCTCCGGAATCTCCGGCATCACGCGCTTTGACGCCACGCGATGCCGTACCCAGGTACTGGCGTCGGTGACCGGCTTCGATGCGACGCGATGGATCTCTCCCATGAAGCTGCGTCGCATGGACCAGACCGGCAGCTTCGCACTCGTGGCCGTGCAGGAGGCTCTGGCCGACGCGGCGATGCCGGCGACCGTCCCGGGCCGAACCGGAGTGGTCCTCGGGACGTACACGGCCGGCGGACAGACGTCATACGAGTATCTGGAGGGCCTCCACCGCGGCGGGCCATCGGGCGCACCGGCTCTTCTCTTCCACAGCACCGTCGGCAACGCGGCTGCAAGCCTGGCCGCGATGGAATTCTCGTTACGCGGTCCAAACGTCACCGTCAGCCAGAAGGAAGCCTCGGGACTGGCCGCAGTCGCGGACGCTGTCCATCTGTTGCGAGAGGGGCGCGCCGAGGTCGTCGTCGCTGGAGGTGTCGACGCCGCCTTCGACGTGTTCTTCCGCGTACACGATCGGTTCAACGTCATGTCGCCCGGAGCGCCTGGCACGGCCGTGAGCTGCCCGTTCGATCGCCGTCGAAACGGCTTCGTCATGGGCGAGGGCGCCTTTGCCCTCGTGATGGCGCGGCCCGACGCGCTTGCGCCGAGCCAGCGCATCTACGGGCATGTCCTCGGCGTCGGCACCGCAGGTGCCACGGTGGCGCTGAATGCGTGGCCAGACGACTCACGCTCGATCGCGCGCGTGATGCAGCTCGCCATTGACGATGCCGGGTTGCAGCCCGATGACATCGACGTGGTGTTTGCCGCGGCAAACTCGACGCCGCAACTCGATCGCGTTGAAGCCGAGGCCCTGGCGGCGTTGTTCACTCCTGCCACGCTCGTCACCAGCGTGAAAGGATCGATCGGCGAATGCGGCGCAGCGGGTGCCGCCTCGTGCGCCGCGGCGTTGCTGTGCGCCGAGCTCGGGCAGGTCCCCCCGGTTGCCGGCCTGCTCGCGGCCGACGACTGCGCCGCGACGTTGAATCTGGCCAGGGCCGCCACGCCCTGGCCCGGTCCCAACGTACTCGTGAACAGCATCGGATCTGGCGGGTCTCTTGTGAGCGTCGTGATGCGTGCGGGCGCGGCAAGTGGCGCCTAGCCGTGTGCTATCATCGAGGCCCGCGTCAGGGGCGGTTCCGTCAGGGGCGGTTCGCATGACCGGCTGAGCATTGGATGGATTCAAGTCTGGTGGGCCGCGTCGCCGTGGTGACGGGCGGGTCGCGGGGCATCGGCCGGGGCATCGCCGAGATGCTCGCGCGAGAGGGCGCTGCGGTCGGCATCTCGTTTCACGAACGAGGCGATGCCGCTGAGGAAGTCTGCGCCGCGATTGCGGCCTTCGGCGGTCGTGCCTGGGCCGGCCGATGTGACGTGGCCGACGCCGACTCGGTCGACCAATGGGTCGCGCGTACGGTCGATGCGCTCGGCCCAATCGACATTCTCGTGAACAACGCGGGCATCACCCGAGGGGCGCACGCGATGATGATGGATGCCGCGCGCTGGCGCAGCGTGCTGGCGGTCAATCTCGACGGCGCGTTCAATTGCTCGCGCGCCTGCATGCGCGGCATGCTCTTGCGGCGGTGGGGACGCATCATCAACATCACCTCGCCCAGCGCACGGATGCCCCTGATCGGCCAGGCCAACTATGCCGCGTCCAAGGCGGGGCTCATCGGCCTGACCCGGGCGCTTTCACGCGACCTTGCGGCCAAAGGCGTGCTCGTCAACGCCGTGTCGCCCGGGCTGATCGACACGGACATGCTGGAGGCGATTCCACCAGAGATCCTGAAAGCACATCTGGCCGCCGTCCCGCTGGGCCGAACCGGCACTCCTTCCGAAGTGGCGTCGGTCGTCGCATTTCTTGCGTCTGACGCCGCGTCGTACATCACAGGTCAGGTCATTGCCGTAGACGGTGGCCTGCTCTGATTTCCTTTCGACTATGAGCGATGCCCTTCGCAGCGAAATCAAACTGGCCATCGTGCGCAGCCTTCGGCTGCCGATGCAACCAGAAGAGATCGACGACACCACGGAGCTGTTCGGCAGCGAGGGCCTCGGGCTTGATTCCATCGATGTCCTTGAACTCGTGCTTGAACTCGAGCGCGCGCTCGGCGTCACCATCAGCGACGAGGAAACCGGTGCCAGAGTCTTGCGCACGGTGGATTCCATTGCGGCCTTCGTCGAGAGCAGCCGCGGGGGCAACCCTCCGCATCCATGAACGTCTTGTCCGTCGACGTCGAGGAGTGGTTCCACGTATGCGGCGTCGGGGGGGCGTTGGCTCCCGAACGCTGGCCTGCACTTCCCTCCCGGGTCGTCATCACCACGGCTCGGCTGCTGGATGAGCTCGACGCGGCACAGGTGACGGCCACGTTTTTCGTGCTTGGGTGGGTTGCGGATCGGTACCCAGAACTGGTCGAGCGCATTCAGACCGCGGGTCACGCGATCGCGTCTCACGGATATGGCCATATTCGCGTGCCGGAACTGGGCCCGGCCGCGTTTGGCGCCGACCTGTCAGCCAGTGTCCGGGCGCTGCTGCGGGCCGGTGCTGGTCCGATCACTGCATATCGGGCACCCGAGTGGTCGCTCAACACGCGGACGCCGTGGGCGTTCGATGAGCTCGCGGCTCAAGGGTTCACCGTCGACGCAAGCATGGCGCCGGTTCGCATCGTGGGGCAGACCAGCTATCCACGCCAACCCCACCGCCGGCGTACAGCGCATGGCGCCATCATCGAGGTTCCACCCTTCGTGGTCGACCGCGTCGGGCAGGTCGTGCCACTGGGATGGGGATGGGCCCTTCGCACCTGGCAACCCCGCCGAATCCTGCGCGCGATCGAACACAGCAATGCGCTTGGGTACCCGGCGGTGCTGACCGTCCATCCGTGGGAAATCGACGACGATCCTCCCAGAGTACGCCTGCCTGTGCGCCTCCACTTCGCCCACTATTTCAGACTCTCCGGCTTCATCAACCGCTTGCGCACCCTGTTGCGTACAGCTCCCTTTTCGACGCTGGAGAAAGTGGCGCACGCCGCCCGTTCCATGTGACTCGGATCGTTCCTCTTTCCCTGCTTGCGTTGCTGGGCGTCGCGGTGGGCCCGACCCGCGCGGCGGCACAGCCTGCATCGCTGCCGCCGATCGTCTTTGAAGAAACCCTCGACCGGCCGTCCGTTGCGCTGGCGATGGCGGCTGGCGTGCTGCCTCGTCCGACGTTGGGCGTCCGCCTCCAGCTTTCGGCCTCTGCGCTTGGCGCGCCGGGAGCCACCGCTCGCCTGCGCGACTACGCGTCTGCCGGGGTATCAGTCTGGCTGGCCGTGCAGCTGCCAGCCTCGGTGGACGACCTGGACGCGTGGCGTGCCGACCTCAGGCGCCTCGTCGGTGCCCACGGCCCGGCCCTGGCAATCGTCGAAGTGCAGACCGAGTCGGCGCCCTATCCGGTCGCGCGGTTTGCGGTCCGCGCCGCCGCGACCGACGTGCGTTCGGCTGTGCCGAGACTGCCAATCGCCGTCAGCGGTGCAGCCATGGACGAGCCGTCCGCTCGAGACGCGACGATCGCGGTTGAAATGGCGCCGTACATGGACCTGCTGTCGCTGCGCGCAGACGATGACGTTGCCGCGGCGGTTTCCAGGCTTCAGCAGGTGGGTCATGCGCTGGCCGCCGTGCTCACCGGCCGGCCCTTGCCTCACGAGCCCTCAGCCGCAGGCGTCGAGTGCGTCGCCGCGGCCTTGTGGGCGCTCGGCACGGCGGTCCAGGCGACCGGTGTCGACGGAACGCCGGACGCCCAGCGCGGCTGCGTCGAGGCCCTGGCGCGAATCGAGCCGCTCAGCCACGGAGAGGTCACGGCGCTGGACGCGGCAGGTTCCGCACTGACGGTGTCAGAGCTGGGCCGGGACGTCACGGCCAGCACGCGCTATCGCCTGCTCTTCGATGAACGTACGAGTGCGACATGGCTGGCCTACGGAGGAGGCCCATCCGACACAACGCTCGACGTAGGGCTTCGCACCAACGTGGCCCCGAGCCTGACGGTCCTGGACCTTGCAACGGGGGCGCGCGCCAGGGTGACCGACGTGCGGAGGGACGATGCCGGTATGGCGTACGTGGGGCTGCCTCTCACCGGGCACTTGATGCTCGTCAACTTCAGCGAAGGCACCGGCGACGTCTTTCACGATCGGACCACCGTCACGGCCGCCCAGCAATTGTCGGTCGAGCAGATCATCGCGCGGCACCAGGAACGACAGAACGTCGAAGATCAGGCGCTCGACAACTACACGGCCGAGGTACGCATGTCGCAGCACTTCCGGCCGACGATGACGGACCCCGGCTACGACATCGTCACCGAGAATCGGTACTACGTCGACCGCGCCGGCGTCGAGTGGGAGGAACTGTCATTCTCCGTGAACGGCGCCAAGTGGGGCGCCGATCGACCGCCGTTCCCGCTTCTGCAGCCCGAAAAAGTGTTGTCGCTCCCGCTGCAGCTGCGCTTCGACGACGACTACCGATATCATCTGGAAGGCGTGGAGACGGTGGACGGAGTCGGCACCTACGTCGTGACCTTCGCGCCGGTGCGAGCAGACCGCGCACTCTATAAAGGGACGGTCTGGATCGATCGCACCACGTTTGCCAGGGTCCGCGTCCGCTCGGTCCAGACGGGCATGTCGGCGCCCGTGGTGTCCAACGAGGAGACGTTGCGGTTCACGACGCTGACCGTGCCCGACGGCCGGCCGGTCACGTTGCTGCGCGAACTGGACGCCCAGCAGATCGTGATGATCGCCGGGAGGAACATTCTGCTCGAAAAGAAAGTGGACTTCGCGAATTTTGCGTTGAACCTGGCGTCGTTCGACGAGGTGCGCGCGGCAGCTCGCGCAAGCGATCGGATCATGTATCGCGATACCGATGCGGGAGCCCGTTACTACGTCAAGGAGAATGGCGTCCGCGTCGTCAGCACCCTTCAAACGCTGAAGGCCAAGGCGCGCGCGCTGGGCGTGCTCCTGGATCCCTCCTATGACTTTCCGTTGCCGATCGTCGGGATCCAGTACCTCGATTTCAGTTTCGGATCGCCCGATACGCAGCTTGCCCTGTTGTTCGGCGGGGTGCTGGTCGCGGGCAACGTCCAGCGAGCCAGGATCGGAGGCACGCCGTTTGACGCCAGCCTGGACTTTTTCGCCATCGCGGTGCCAGCCTCGGACCGCGTTTTCGTGGATGGGGCCGAACGTGAGGAGGAAGGGCTCCTCACCTGGCCGATCAGCACGGGAGTCAATCTGGGGTGGCAGTACACCCCGTACCAAAAACTCACCGCGCAGTATCAGTTCCGCTTCGATGCGTTCGTGCGGGACCGGACCACGGCTGAGTCGTTCCGCGTGCCGTCGAGCACGGTGACCAACGGGATTGGCGCAGCCTGGGAGATTAAGCGCGGCGGGTACAGCCTGCTGGTGAACGGCACCTGGTACGCCCGGGCGGCATGGCAGCCGTGGGGAGCGCCAGGCGTCGACGAACCGTCGGACCCCACGTATGCGAAGTACACCGCGTCGATCTCGCGCGACTTCTACCTAGGCCCGATTCAGAAGGTGCACTTGAACGCAGCCTATTTCGGGGGCAGGCACCTGGATCGACTGAGCCGGTATCAATTCGGACTGTTCGACGACACGCGAATACACGGCGTGCCGGCTTCCGGCATCCGGTTCGACGAGCTGCGGGTGGCGCGCGGCTCGTATTCATTCAATCTGTTCGAGCAATACCGGGCCGACGTCTTCATCGACCAGGCCTGGGGTCGGGATCGGAGCCGTGGGCCCGGGTGGCAGCCATTGACGGGTGTAGGCGTCGCGCTCAACCTGCGGGTGACGCGGGATACTATACTGCGCGTGGACGTCGGCAAGAGTTTCCTGCCGGCGGCCTACCGCGGCCAGGGCTCGGCCACCGCGCAGATCATGCTGCTCAAGCCGCTGCGTTGAGCCCGCCTTGCTGCCTTCACGACCCGATGATCCGCGCAGACCTCCACGTCCACTCGTGCTACTCGACGCAAAGCGGAACCCTTCGGTTCCTGCGGAGTCGAGACTGCTACTCGCCCCCCCTGGCCGTCTACCAGGTCGCCAAGCGCCGGGGGATGGACGTGGTGACGCTGACCGATCACGACACCATCGACGGGTGCCTCGCGCTGCTCAACGCCCATCCACTCGACGACGTCTTCATCAGCGAGGAGGTGTCCTGCCGCTGGCCGGACGCGGATATCGAGGTGCATCTCGGCGTGTACGGCATGACCGAGGCCTTGCACCGCCAGCTGCAGCCGCTTCGCGGCAGCGTCTTTGCCGTCATCGATGCGCTCAAAGCATCCGATGTGTTCTTCTCGCTGAACCACCTGTTTCACTTCTATCGCGATCAGGTTCCGCTCGAGACGTACTTGCGCCTCCTCGCCCTGGTTCCGGCGGTCGAAGCGCGAAACGGAACGATGTTGCGCGAGCACAACGAGCTGATCGCACGCCTGGCCCGCGGATGGCCCCACAAGGGAGCGCCTGGTGTGCAGCCCCCTGTTGCACTGCTTGGCGGCAGCGATGCCCACACCCTGCGGCGCGTCGGCCAGACCTGGACGCGATCCCCTGGCACGACCGCGACGGAGTTCCTGCGGAGTCTGCGTCAGGGCCTTGGCGAGCCGGGAGGGAACCATGGCACCGCGGCGACGGTGGCGGGCGACACGTACGGCGTCGTGGCGCGGTTTGCTGCAAGCCTGCTGGGGTATGGGCCGCGCGACCATCATGGATGGGCGCGCGCCGCGCGTCTCGGCTTCGTTGCGGTGTCGGCTCCTGCACAATTCCTCCCGATCCTCATCTCGCTGCGGTCCAAGCGCCGCGAGCGCCTGACGATCGCCCGCGCCATCGACACGATGGCCGGGCAGACGCCCGTGCCAGCCACCGTCGCCTCACCGATGACAGGCGCCAGATGACGCCGCGCCGGGTGGCCATCACCGGAGTCGGTCTGGTCACGGCGCTGGGCGCCACGCGCGAGACGACATGGTCGGCGATGCTGGCGGGGGCGTGCGGTATTGGCCCGGTGACGCTGTTTGACCCGGCGGGCTATCGTAGTCAGATTGCGGGTCAGGTCTGCCTCGACTCCGTCGTCAGTCGCATGACGCCTTTGCAGCGCAGGCGGTGGTCGCGCAGCGATCAGTTCGGCGTCGCGGCCACGACCGAAGCATTCGCCGACTCCGGCGTTCTCGAAAGCGGCGTCGAGCGGCACCGAGTCGGCGTGATGCTGGGCGCCGGCACGGCCGATCTTGTGCGCAACGAGCGGTATCTGTTTACCGCGATGGAGCGAGGCCTGCAGTATGGCCGGCCATCGGACGTCTGGAATCATTTCCCCAACACGCCGGTGGATGTCATCGCCAGGCACTTCGGTCTCGAGGGCTGCCGCTCGTGCGTTGTGGCTGCGTGCTCGTCGAGCACCATTGCCATCGGTCAGGCGATGTCTGCAATCAGGAACCATCGGCTCGATGTGGCGGTGGCTGGTGGCACCGATGCGCTGGCCCGCCTCACTTTCAGCGGCTTCAACGCGCTGCGGCTGATGGATACCCTGCCGTGTCGTCCCTTCGATCGCACGCGCAACGGGATGAGCATCGGGGAGGGCGCGGGTGTGCTGGTGCTCGAAAGCCTGGAATCGGCGCGAAGGCGGGGGGCATTCATCTACGGCGAGCTTGCCGGCTATGCCCTGGCCTGCGAGGCCTATCACCCCACCGCGCCTGAACCTGACGGGCAGACCGTCGCAGCCACCATCGAGCAGGCGCTGGCGGACGCTCACTGCCCTGCCGACGAGGTGGACCACGTCAACGCGCACGGCACCGCGACGCCACAAAACGATCGGGCCGAGGCCCGGGGGTTTCGCACCGTGTTTGGCAGCCGGTCTGGCGACGTGCTTGTCACCTCGGTGAAGGCAATGGTGGGACACTGCCTCGGGGCAGCGGGAGGCATCGAAGCCGCAGTGACCGCACTGACCATTGCCCGCGGGATCATCCCCCCCACGATTCACTTCGCTGAACCGGACCCGGAGTGCGATGTGACCGTCGTGGCCAACGTCGCGCGCGAGCATCGGCTCCGCAGCGCGGTATCGACGTCGCTTGCGTTCGGCGGAAATGACGCCGCGCTCGTGATCAGAGCGTTCTGACGGCCTGGGCGGCGGCTGACGTGAGGGGCGTGAGGCAAATCGGGTCCAGATCGACGGGTTGCTCACCGCCGTGTGCCGTCACGAAACGACCCAGATCGGGGCCGTGGACGGCCGCCATCGACTGCAGCGTGAGCGCGAAGCGATGCAGGAGGGCGAGATTGTCCTCGAGCCGCTGACGCAAGGCCTCGTCGTCCATAGGGCCGTCGCCCAGCGAGCGCTGCAGCACGCGGAGAAACTCGACGTCGAGCACGCTGGCGTACCGGTCGGAATACACAGCCGCGTCGGCGACATCCCAGGCCGTGAAGCACGTCTGCATGCGGGCGTGTAACACCGTGAAGCGCCTCATCAGCGGCTCGATCGACGCCAGAAATGCCGGCTGACGAAAGCGCCGCTGGAAGTACAGCAACGCGGTGATCCCCCAGTAGCAGCCGTTGTCCCACGCCGCCTTGGCCGTCATGACCTGCGCGTTGCCCATGAGCGCGTACTGCCCGTCGTACAGGCGCAGAAACGATTCGAAGAGCTTCAAATACAAACTGTTGTAGCGTTCTACCCGATCGCCGATTGCCTCGCCACCCATGTCCCGCCCGATGACATCGGTGATGAACTCGCTGCCCATCGCGATGAAATCCGAGCCTGGCGAATAGAACGGGTCGGTGAAGACCCCGGCTTCGCCGATGAGCATCCAGCGATCCTGACTGAACACCTGTGAGCATCCGAAGGCGTAGTGCTTCAGCGCCAGAAAATCCTGTATCTGGTCCTTGTGCTGTTCGACGACCTCGGCGCACTGCGGCTCGTATGCGCGCAGCCACTCAAGTGCGCGATCCATCCGGTTGATCCGCGTGAAGGGATGCAAGGGCTCGTCGGCGACAATGCCCACGCTGGTGCTGCCTGAGCCCAGTGGGATGAGCCACACCCAATAGCCCCGTCCCATCAGGTGATTGGTGCTCATCCAGCGCTCGCCGGTGGGTACCATCGATGACCAGTCGGCGTCGGAGCACCAGTCGTCCACGCGCAGTCGAGCTTGGATCCGGAACCAGCAGGCGTTGGCTGAATGCCTTACTGGTCTGGTCAACCCAAGCTGTCGGCGCAACAATCCGGCGCGGCCGCTCGCGTCGATGAGCCACCGCGTCGTCACGCGCCGCTGGCCTGCTGCCGTGGACACAGTCAATGAGTGAAGGTCGCGGCCCAACTGCACGTCGCGCACCGCAGCACCGTCGAGCACTTCGATGCCCGAGTCACGATTCAAGCGGAGCAGGAAGTTTTCGAAGCGGCCGCGGTCGAGTTGAAATGAGGGCACCGGGGGAAACTGTGCGGGGCCGAACTCCACCCGTCGACGGATATCGCGATTGTCGGCATGGGTGAAGAAGTATCGGAGCCCCAGTTTCTCGAGCTGATCAGCCCTGAGATGCTCGTTCAGCCCAAGCACCGTCTGGAAGAAGTGCGCGCCGATCTCGACCGACGACTCGCCCACCTTGAAGGCGGCCTCTGCGACGGGGTGCTGGCGTTTCTCGGCGACCAGCACGCGGAGATTCGGATACTCGAGCGTCAGCTGTCGGGCGACAGATAAACCTGCCAGCCCCCCGCCGGCAATTGCAACGTCGTAGTCGGCTCCATTCATCGGCGCGTGCTCCCCAGTGGGATCTCGCGGTGAATATATCAGGCAGGTGCGGCCACCGCGTTATAGAGCGTGTCCCTTTCCACCGGTTCCCGCCCTGCCGCATGGATGAGCCGCTGCAGATCGGCGGTGGTCATCGACTCGGGCGCCTCGGTGCCGGCCATGTGGTAGATCTTCTCTTCCTGCACGGTGCCGTCGAGGTCGTCCACGCCGAACCACAGCGCCGTCTGCGCCACGCCCACGCCGGTCGCAATCCAGAACGCCTTGACGTGCGGGATGTTGTCCAGCATCAGCCGTGCGACGGCGTGCACGCGCAGCGTGTCGTTGGCCGACGGCGCCGGCAACTTCCGCATCTGGTTGTTGTCGGGATGGAACGCCAGCGGGATGAATGCCTGGAAGCCACCCGTCTCGTCCTGCAATGCACGGGCGCGCAGCATGTGATCGACACGCTCTTGGATGGTCTCGATGTGGCCGTAGAGCATCGTCACATTCGATCGCATCCCCAGCCGATGCGCGATGCGATGGATGCTGAGCCAGCGATCGGCATCTGCCTTGTCGTGGCAGATCTTGCGCCGCACGCGCTCGGCGAACACCTCGGCGCCGCCGCCGGGCAGCGAGTCCAGGCCGGCGGCCATCAGCTCGCGCAGCACCTGCTCGTCGCTCATCGTATAGAGGTCGCTGAAAAACGCGATCTCGACGGCAGTGAAACACTTCAGGTGAATCTCGGGCCGGAGGCGCTTGAAGCCTGACAGCAGATCGGTGTAATACGAAAACGGGAGGTCCGGATGGAGGCCGTTGACGACGTGGACCTCGGTGAGCGGCTGATCGGCGCGCTGCCGCAGTTTGTCCCAGGCCTGCTCCTGCGACAGCGTGTAGGAGCCCGGATCCCCGGGCCGCAGCCGCGAGAACGAGCAGAACAGGCACGTGGCCACGCAGACGTTGGTGGCCTCGATGCGGATGTTGTAGTTGTAGTACGTCTTGCCGGCGTGGCGCCGCTCGCGCTCGCGATTCGCCAGCCAGCCAAGGGCCAGCAGGTCGGGCGTCTCGAACAGCCTCACGCCGTCGGCCAGCGTCAGGCGCTGGGACGCCGCCAGTTTATCAGAGAGATCGAGAAGGCCAGCCGCCTCGAGGCGGGAGCGGGAGAGGGTCATCAATTGCAGAGTGCAGATTGCAGAGTGCGAAATTGCGCGGATTCAAGGGATTACGCCGACGTCACGCAGTCGTGACTGAGCCCTTCAATCTGCAATCTGCATTCTGCAATCTGCAATTCAAGAGATCCCGAATATCTGTATTCGCAGCGTCCGTGCCCGAGGGCCGTCGAGCTCGGCCATCAGGATTCGTTGCCACTGCCCCAGCACCACTTCCCCGCCGCTGATCTGCAGCGTGAGGCTGTGACCCAGCAGCAGCGCACGCAGGTGCGCGTCGGCGTTCATGCGATCGCAGTCGGAGTGATCGGGGTTGTTGTGCAGCCATTCCTCGTCGCGCGCGACCATCTTCTCGAGGAACGCCCTGATGTCGGTGAGCAGCGCGGTCTGGAACTCGTTGATGAACACGGAGCACGTCGTGTGCATGGACCACAGGCTGACCAGCCCCTCGCGGACGTTGAACTTCCGGGCGAAGTCCATGATCCGGTTGGTGAGGTCCACCAGCTCCACGCGCTGATCGGTCTCAATCAGAAACGTCTCGCCATGGATCGTCAGACTGCCGACCGACGCCGTGGCCACCGGAGCAACCGGGGTCTCGCGGACGGTGACTGTCGAAGACTTACTCATGCTCTCCTCGTACGCGGCAGGCCGCCGGGCGAAAAACTCCCGTGGCTGCGCATAAGCCGCGATCTTACGCCAAGCCCGGCGAGGCCGCAAATACGGGCTGTTCGACTGCCGACTACTGACTTCAGGCTCCAGACCACAGACTTCAGGCTCCGGACTCCAGAACCACCGAAATCCTTCAGAATTTCTCCCCAGAAGTCCGTAGTCCGCAGTCCGAAGCCCATGCTATACTCCCCCCGTTACAATTGACGCTTGCCCGGCGCACTGAGCGAAGATGGGTGAAATACCCACACGGTGCCGCCACTGTAAGCGGGGAGTGCACGCCTTCACCTGACCTTTTGGGGTCCGCCACTGTGCCACACGGCATGGGAAGGCGCGGGCGCTGCGCGACGATCCGCAAGTCAGGAGACCTGGTCGCCGGGCCGTCACGTTCCATCGGCGCGATCGCACGCCGAAAGGAGTGAAGATGGCATTGCTCCGTTTCCTGGCACTGTACCTGGCTATCGCTGCGCATGCTGACGCCGGCGTGCTCACCGGCCGCGTCCTGGACCCGGCCGGACGCCCCGTACCGGGCGCCACGGTGCTTGTCGACGGCCCCCTGGGCGTGCGCACCACGACCACCGACGCCGAGGGCCACTTCACCTTCGGCGACCTCGCCGACGCCAGCTACCGCGTCCTGGTCGAATCAGTCGGCTTTGCCTCACCGGCCCTGACCATCCGCACGGGCGCCGACACGGCGCCAATCGACCTGCACCTGCACGTCGCGCCGTATTCCGAGGCGGTTGTCGTCGCCGCCGCACTCGTCCCCCGCCCCCGCTCCGAGTCGCCGGCCTCGACCACCGTTGTCGCATCCGAGGACATCAAGGCGCGGCAGTTGGAAACCGTCGCCGACGCGCTGCGGACCACGCCAGGGTTTGCCGTGGGGCGCAACGGCGGGCGCGGCGCGCTGACGTCGGTCTTCCCGCGCGGCGGCGAGTCCGACTACACGCTGGTGCTGGTGGACGGCATCCGCGTCAACAGTTTCGGCGGCGGCTTCGACTTCAGCCTGCTGCCGCTGGGCGACGTCGATCAGGTGGAGATCGTCCGCGGCCCGCAAAGTGCCGTCTTCGGCGCTGACGCGATCGGCGGCGTCGTGCACCTGAGGACGCGGCAGGGCGGCAAGCCGACGGTCTCGGGACAGATTGAAGGCGGCGGGCAGGCGACTGTGCGCGCCCTGGCCGCCACGCGCGGCTCCGTCGGTGCCTGGTCGTTCAGCGTGAGCGGCGAGCGCAATCATAGCGACGGCTTCACGGGCATCGCCCCAGCCACAGGCGAGACGGTGTCCAACGACGACTGGGCGCAGTCGCTCGCGCAGGGGCACCTGGAATGGACTAAGAGTGCGACGACCGCGGTCCGCGCGGACCTGCGGTGGCTCGACGCCGAGCGGGGCAATTCCGGCCCCTTCGGCAGCGACCCGATTGGCGCCTACACAGCGGTCGATCGCGTGTCGCGCGGCGAGGACACGCAGCGTCAGATCGGGCTGAACGGACGTCTGCCGTGGGGCTCGGTGCTCGCCGGCCGCATCCAGCAGCGCTGGCAGGTCACCGTGGCCGAACTCGACAACCGCTATCACAGCAGCTTCGGCGACTCGTTCTTCCAGACCCGCCGCGTCAGCGCACGCACGCAGACCGACGTCGTCGTTACGCCGACCACGGGGCTCACCGCCGGCGTGGAAGGCTTCGGCGAGCGCGCGCGCAGTACCTACATCACTGGCGAGAGCTTCCAGGCCGTGCCGATTGAGCGCCGCACCTTCGGCGGCTTCGCCGAAGTGCGCCAGGATCTGGGCGCGCGCGCCAGCGTCAGCGTGGGGTTGCGTGCCGATGCGATTCGCCGGAACTCGATCGAGGGCGACCCCAATCCTTTCGGCCCGCGGCCGGCCTTTGCCGACGAGTCGGTGACCTCGGTGAACCCGCGCCTGGCCGGCCGCGTCGTCGCGTGGCAAGACCAGGGCGGCGTCGCGCGCACGACGGTCCGCGCCAGCGTCGGCACCGGCATCCGGCCGCCAGACGCGTTCGAGATCGCCTTCACCGACAACCCGGCGCTCGAACCGGAACGCAGCCGCAGCGCGGACATCGGCGTCAGCCATGTCCTGCTGCCGCAGGTGACGGTAGAGGCCACCGCGTTTTTCAACCGCTACGACGATCTGATCGTCGCCGTGGGCCGCGCATTTGCCGACGCGAGCCGCTATCGCACCGACAACATCTCCAACGCGCGGGCGCGCGGTGTCGAGCTCGAGGGCGCCTGGCGCGGTCCGCGCGGCGTGCACGCGCGGCTCGCCTACACGTGGATGCCAACCGAGATCCTCGCAGTGGACCAGTCCGGCGTCGCGCCGCCGCCGTTTGCGGTCGGCGACCCGTTGATCCGCCGCCCACGGCATCAGGGCGCCGTCGATCTGGGGTGGACCGCCGCGGCCTTCTCGGCGTTCACGACTGTGCGCGTCCGCGGCGAGGTGCTCGACGTCGAGCCCTCGTACGGCGCCTTCGGCGGCCTGTTCACGGCGGCCGGCTTCACGGTCGTGGATGCCGGCGCAAGCTGGCGGCTCGCCCGACACGTGGAAGTGTTCGGACGCGGCCTGAATCTGCTCGATCGCCAGTACGAGGAGGCCTACGGCTACCCCGCGCCGGGCCGCCTGGGCATGGTCGGCCTGCGTGTTGATCTCCGCCCGTAACCTCTGGTTCGCGTACGCGCCACGGGCCTGGTCCCCTCCGGGCCGGCCCGTGCTGCGCGACGTCTCGCTGGACCTCGCCTCCGGCGCACGCCTTGGGATTCTCGGACCCAACGGGTCCGGCAAGACGACGCTGCTCAAGCTGCTGGCGGGGGTGCTTGCGCCGACCAGCGGCTCGGTTGCACTCGACGGCATCGCGCTGTCGCAGATCTCGCGGCGCACGGTGGCCCGTCGGATCGCGATGGTGCCGCAGAACACACATCCGGCGTTCGACTACACCGTGTTCGAACTTGCGCTCATGGGACGGTATCCGCACCTGGGCGCGTTCGAGGTCGAAAGCCACGCCGACCTGGCCATCGCACACGAGGCCCTGGCGGCGACGGGCACCCAGGAGTTTGCGGCGCGGCTCTTCTCGACGTTGAGTGGCGGCGAACAACAGCGCGTCGTCATCGCGTCGGCCCTGGCACAGCAGGCCGAGCTGCTGCTGCTCGACGAGCCCACCGCATCGCTCGATCCGGGCTACCAGCTCGAGATTGCCGAGCTGCTCCGCGCACTGCATCGGCAACGCGGGATCGGCCTGGTGCTCTCGACACACGACCTCAACATGGCCGCCTCGGTGTGCGACACGCTGGTATTGCTGCACCACGGCGAAGTCGTGGCGGCCGGAGCCACCGCCGACGTGCTCACGCCCGATCGCATCGCGTCGCTGTACGGCATCCACGCCGACGTGCGTTTTCACGACGCGGCCGGCCATCTGGTGGTGGTACCGGTTCGGAGAGCGCCGTGACGACGTCACCGCCGGCCTCAAGCCTCAGGCCTCGGGCCTCGACAGGCTTTGTTCCCCCGCCGTCCAGTCGGGTCCTTGCCGTGTCGGTGTGGGCATTTGTCGTCGCCTTCGCCTCGTGCCTGCTCGCCCCGCTCTTCGGCAGCACCTCCATCAGCCTCACACGCGCCTTCGACTGGTCCCAGCCCTGGGCCACCAACATCGACGCGCAGGTCTTCTTCATCGCGCGTCTGCCGCGGGTGCTGGCGGCGGCCCTTGTCGGCAGCGCGCTGGCCTCGGCCGGCGTCGTCTTCCAGGCGTTGCTCCGCAATCCCCTGGCGTCGCCTTTCACACTGGGCATCTCGGCTGGCGCAGCGCTGGGCGCGATGCTGGTACTCACCTTCGGTGGCGCGCTGGCCTCTGCCGCGTGGGCCACCGTCCCGCTGGCCAGCTTCCTGGGCGCGATCGGCGCAGTCGCGGTCGTGTACCTGCTCGCCGCGGCCCGTCATCGCGGATTTTCGACCACGGTGTTGCTGCTGGCCGGCGTGACGCTCAACTCGCTGCTCTCTGCGCTGATTCTGCTGGTGCAGTACTTCGCCGACATGACGCGAGCGATGCAGACGTTGCGATGGTTGCTGGGCGATCTGGACGTAGCCAGCTATCAGCCCCTGGTTGCGGCGTTGCCGATGCTCGTCGTCGCCTGCGGCATCTTCCTGTGGCTGCCGCGGGCGCTCAACGTGCTGGCACTTGGCGACGACCACGCGGCCGGCCGCGGCGTGGACGTGCTGCGCGTGCAGCGTCTGGCGTTTTTCAGCGCGTCGCTGGCCACGGGCGCCGCTGTGTCCATCGGCGGCCCGATCGGCTTTGTCGGCATCGTCGTGCCGCATCTGGTACGGCTGCTCGTGGGCGCCGACCACCGGCTCGTGGTACCGGCGTCGCTGGGCTTCGGCGCGGCGTTTCTGGTCGCCTGCGACCTGATCTCGCGCACGGTGATTGCGCCCATCGATCTTCCGGTCGGCATCGTCACGGCGCTCATCGGAGGGCCGTTTTTCTTGTGGTTGCTGATTCGGAGTGCGTGAGCTGATGGCGACACAATCACGAAGGCGCGAAGGCGCGAAGGCGCGAAGGCGATTCCTGTTCGGTCTCGCAGTCGCCGTCACGGCTTGCCTGGCGACGGCAAGGACTCAGACACCGCCATCGCGGATCGTGTCGGTCGTGCCTGCGGCCACCGAGATGCTGTTCGCCATCGGGGCCGGACCTCGTGTCGTCGCTGTGAGCAGCTACGACCACGAACCGCCGGAGGTCGATCGGCTGCCGCGCGTGGGCGCGCTGCTCGATCCCGACCTCGAACGCATCATCGGCCTGCGGCCAGACCTGATCGTGGCCTACGGCACGCAACACGAACTGCAGCAACAGCTGACACGGGCGATGATTCCAGTGTTCGCGTACAAGCACGGTGGCCTGGCCGAGGTGATTTCGACGATCCGTGCGATCGGCGCACGTACGGGCGCCTCTGCGCGCGCCAACGAGGTGGCTGCCGCGATCGAGCGAGATCTGGCGGACATCCGATCGCGGGTCGCCGGCAGAGTGCGGCCGCGGACGCTGCTGGTGTTCGGCCGCGAGCCCGGCACGCTTCGCAATCTGTACGCAAGCGGCGGCGTGGGGTTTCTGCAC
The DNA here is from genome assembly GCA_016650245.1 of Vicinamibacteria bacterium. Taxonomy (GTDB): domain Bacteria; phylum Acidobacteriota; class Vicinamibacteria; order Vicinamibacterales; family JAENWD01; genus JAENWD01. The sequence continues at coordinate 996 of JAENWD010000025.1, read as the reverse complement.
GACATGCTCGAGGTGGCCGGCGCCGTCAACGTCTTCGCCGGCGAGAAGCGCGAGTCGGTGCAGGCCAGCAGCGAAACGCTGCTGGCTGCCGCGCCGGAGGTGATCATCGAATTGCACGTGGACGCCGACGGCGCCGTCGACCTCGCCGCCTGGCACGCACTGCCGGCGTTGCCGGCCGTCGGGACCAACCGCATCGTCGTGCTGACCGGGAGCGACCTGGTCACGGCCGGTCCTCGCGTCGCCGCCGCCACGCGCCGTCTCGCGCGCGCGTTGCATCCGGGGGCGTTCTAACCACGACGCGTGCCGGGTGCCGCGGGCAGGGCATGTGCAGGGTTCTCGGGTGCAGCGATGCGGCGGGATGCATCCGGGCGACGTCACCCTGAACGCATGCCCCCTGGACATACCCTGCACCTGGCACCTGGCACCTGGCACCACGAAGGGATACTTCCGCCGTGCGCAGAACCGGGTCGTCGCGCGATACCTCGATGGCCGGACGCTGAAGGGCCAGACGGCCGACTTCCTCCCCACCAGGCCGACGTTTCACGTTATCCCCTCGTCGCAGATCGGCACCTCGATCCAGGTCGTCGAGGTGAAGATCGCCGATCTCAAGGCCGTGTTTTTCGTGAAGGACCTGGTTGGTGATGCCGCCTACAACGAGGCCAAGGCGTTTGCGCCAGAAGTCCGGGCGATGGGACGCAAAGTGCAGGTGGAGTTTGCCGACGGCGAGACGATCGTCGGCACCACCCAGGGGTACCAGCCGGATCGGCCGGGATTCTTCGTGGTGCCGGTGGACCCGAAGTCCAACAACGACCGCTGCTTCGTCGTGATGGCGGCCGTGAAGACCGTGACGTTCCTCTGACCGTGGCGGCAGGGCCTCAGCCCTGCATTCAGTCTGCGAACACCACGTCCACTGCCGGAATCAGGCCTTTCTCGGACGCCTCGCCCAGCAACCGCAGCACCGCGGTCCGCCCTCGCTCTCCGTAGTCGAGCGTGAGG
>JAENWD010000024.1 GCA_016650245.1 Vicinamibacteria bacterium | reverse complement strand
GTTGCCCCGACGTAACCGTCAACCTGCAATCTGCAATCGTCAATTCTTCTTCTGGTGTCGGCGTGCGTACTCGGCCACGCCGTCGGTGTCGGCGCCGGAGAACTCCAGGCCAGCCCTGTAGCGCGCGCCGGGCTCGCCGTGTGACAGCTCGAAGCGCGCCCAGATGATCGTCGCCTGGCAGCGCAGCGTGACCCGCCCGTCCACCATCGACACGCGCACTCTCTGGTTGGGCTTGAGCACGGCGCTCGATAGCACCTGGCCGCCGACGGCCGACAGGTCCACCAGCCGCGCGGGGCTGCCGTCCACGAGCACCTCGACGCCGTCCTGAATCCAGACGCGTGCGGCGCGGCGCGTGCCGTGCTGATCGAGCGGCGGCGCGTCGCTGGTCACCGGCTGCGGCACCGCCGGCGGCATCGCGTCGCTGGGCGCCGGGCGCCGCGGCGAGACACGCCAGTAGTCGCTGTCGTGCGAGACGATGCGGAACTCGGCGTGGGCGAGCGCCGGATCGGCCTTGAGCCGCGACAACAGCGCCGCGCCGCGCGAGGTGGCCGCAAACAGCCGCTCGAGCGCGACGCGATCGGGTTTGATCTCGAGCACGCGCTCGATGGCCGCGGCGATGTCGGTGTCGGGGCAGCTGGTGAGGTCGCCCCCTTCCTGCGACCGCAGTCGGTCGACCAGGCGCGGCAACAGATCGGGCGGTGCGATCACGACCGTGCTCTCGGAGGGCATAGGGGTAGTTTACATTGCAGATTGCAGATTGCAGATTGACGATCACGAATTACGGCAGATGGCATCAATGCCGTGCCCGGGCAAACTCGGCGTACTGGTCGGTGGCGATGAAATCGACTCTCGCGTCGATGGCGGCGCGCCAGCGGACCTGCGCGGACGCGAGGCTGCCGAAGTTGTAGCTGGCGGTCCAGTCCTCCCGATCGGCGGCCAGGCCGTTGAGTGTGTAGAAACGAATCCACAGGCCGTGCAGCTGCGCGTCGGTGACGATGGCCCCGAGGCGCGCGGCGTCGGCTGGGGTCCAGTCGCCCGCGTCGGCCTGGCCCTCCACCTCGACCACGCGCCACGGATGATTCCACCAGCGGCGGTAGTTGGTGGCCGGCGTCGCGCGCGGCAGCGCGGACGGGTCGGACAAAGGCGCGGCGATGCCGACGATGGCGCCAAACATGCGGAGTCGATCGCCGACCGGGACGGCGTCGTGAAAGGTCTGCTGCTGCACGTCGGAGGAACCGGTGAGCACCAGCATCGGCCTCACGTGCAGCGGCGCCACCACGGCGGCATTGGCCACCTTGGGCGCCGTGGTGAGCCAGCGTTGGTAGGTGCCCAGCAGCGCCCACACGGCCGCGTGGTGTTCCGGTTCGTTGGTCTTGAAGTCGAGGTTGAGCGTGATGAGCGGCCAGTCGGCCGACGGCCCCTGGGCCAGCGCTGCCTCCATGATCGGCCTCGCGCGCTCGAAGAAATACGTGTCCAGCGTCGGCTCGCCGCCAACGCATGTGGGCTCGTGCGACACCAGCGGCTTCAGCGTGCCGTCGGCCGCCGTGCACCACGCCAGGTCCTGCTCGATCGCGACCGGCAGCCCGGTGGCCAGCGCAACGTCGATGCGATCGGCAAACCGCCCCCGATCGGGATACGCGTTGTGCGCGTCGAGCAAGACGCGCTGGCCGGGGGAGAATTGTAGATTGACGAATGACGATTGACGATTACGTCGGGGCAACCCGTTGGTCCGCGCCAAGGCTGCCGAGTACCGGCTGCCGGTTGACGACGGCCGGATGATGGATGACGATTGAACGGTGAACGCGGTCACGGCCGCAACAATGACGAGCTGCACAGTGTAGGGACGCATTGGTCACTGTTCCTATCACATCGGGACGACAAATCAGCGGATATCCCAACCGCCTCCATACTCAATCTGCGTAATTTCGCTTAATCGTCAATCGTCAATCTGCAATCGTCAATGACAGATCGTCCAGCCGTCAGGTGCCGCGGCCTCGTCAAGCGCTATGCCGACGTGGTGGCCGTGGCCGGCCTCGACCTCGAGGTGCGCCGCGGCGAGTGCTTCGGCCTGCTCGGGCCCAACGGCGCTGGCAAGACGACCACCATCGAGATCCTCGAAGGCCTGACGCCCGCCGATGCGGGCGAGGTCGAGGTGCTCGGCGAGCGCTGGGGACGGGGTCGCGACCGTGCGCTGCGCGGACGGCTTGGGATTCAGCTCCAGGAAACGCAGCTCAACGACAAGCTCTCGGTCGAAGAGACCGTGCGCCTGTTCCGGTCCTTTGCCGATCGCGGCCGGACCATCGACGAGGTGCTCGCTCTGGTCGAGCTCGACGCCAAGCGCCGCAGCTGGGTGGGCAAGCTGTCGGGCGGACAGAAGCAACGCCTCGCGCTGGCCTGCGCGCTGGTGGGCCAGCCCGACCTGCTGTTTCTCGACGAGCCCACCACGGGCCTGGACCCGCAGTCGCGCCGCCAGCTGTGGGACCTGCTGGCGAGCTATCGGGCCGGGGGCGGCACGATCCTGATGACGACGCACTACATGGACGAGGCCGAGACGCTGTGCGATCGGGTGGCGATCGTCGATCGCGGCAAGGTGATCGCGCTCGACACGCCGCGAGCGCTCATCAGCTCTCTCGGCGCCGAGCACGTCGTCGAGTTCGCCGTCGCGGATGGCGCCACGCTGGACCAGGCCGCGCTGGCCGCGCTGCCCGGCGTGGGCGAGGCGCGCCTTGAAGACGGCGCCTGGTCGCTGGCCACGCCGGAAGTGCACCTGGCGGTGCCGGCGCTGCTGGCGCACCTGTCGGCCCAGGGCGCGGCCCTGTCGCATCTCACCACGCACAGCGCCACGCTCGAGGACGTGTTCGTCGCGTTGACGGGAAGGCACTTGCGCGATGCGTGATCGCGGCGGCGCCCACCCCCCGCTGGTGGAGCTCACCCTTGCGCGATTGCGCGAGTTCGTTCGCGAGCCGGAAGCGCTGTTCTGGGTCTTCGTGTTCCCGATCCTGATGGCGTGCGCGCTGGGCGTGGCGTTTCGCGCGCGCGGCGACGAGCCCGTGGTCGTCGGCGTGATCGGCAGATCCGGCGCCCCCCTGGTGACAGCGATCCTGCAGCGCACGCCCGGCGTGACCGTGCGGACGCTTGGCGCCGACGAGATCGCGCGCGCGCTGCAACGCGCCGAGGTGCAGGTGGTCGTTGAACCGGGCACGCCGCCGGTGTATCACCTCGACCCTACGCGCGCCGAAAGCCGGCTGGCGCGCCGGATCGTGGACGATCTGCTGCAGCGGGCCGCCGGGCGCGTGGACGCCTTTGCCGCGCGCGAGGCGCCGACCGAGGCCATTGGGTCGCGCTACATCGACTGGCTGCTGCCGGGCCTGCTGGGCATGAACATCATGAGCACGGGCCTGTGGGGCCTGGGCTTTTCGATCGTCCACGCGCGCACGCGCAAACTGCTCAAGCGGCTGATCGCCTCGCCCATGCGTCGGCGCGACTACCTGCTGGCGCAGTTGTTCGGGCGACTGGTCTTCCTCGGCATCGAAGTCGGCGCGCTGCTGCTGTTCGGGCACGTCGCGTTTGGCGTGCCACTGCGCGGATCGATCGCGCTGGTGCTGGGTACCTGCCTGGTGGGCGCGGTGGCCTTTGGCGGCCTCGGCCTGTTGGTGGCCAGCCGCGCGCGCACTATCGAGGCCGTGTCGGGCCTGCTCAACCTCGTGATGCTGCCCATGTGGGTGCTCTCGGGCGTGTTCTTCTCGGCGTCGAACTTTCCCGCGCCGATGCAGCCCTTTATTCAGGCGTTGCCGTTGACCGCGCTCAACGACGCGCTTCGCGCCGTGATGCTCGAAGGGGACGGCCTATCAGCGGTGGCCCACGAACTCGGCCTGCTCGCCGGATGGGGACTCGCGAGCTTTGCCGTCGCGCTGCGCATTTTCCGGTGGCGCTAGGGGGTCCACGCTGAGCTCCGATAGCTTATGATTGATACAGAATCTGCCGATAATGAGGACGACCCCGCTTGTGTGGATAGGGGAGGCGGCACATTATTGGCGCCGGGTCTAGGGACCAGGTCAGCAAGCAATGCTTTTTCAACGAGATAAGGGCACCCCGCCAGATTCTTTCGAGACCGGCCTTCCGCCGGCCCAATCAGGTGAGGACGTCCCCCGTTGGCTCGTGATCCTCGGCTTGGTCGCGGGTTTGACGCTGCTGGTGGCGCTGCTTCGATACGCCGTCGACCTGCTTGGCGTCGTCTTCGTCATCATCCTGGTCGGCTTTGCCATCCGCGCGCTCAGCGACTGGCTTACTGAAGGCGAGTCGGTGTCGAGCTGGGCCATGAGCGCGGTGTCGCTTGGGCTCATGGGCACAGTGCTGGTGGGCCTGTGGCTGTTCAATTCGGGCGATATCGCCTCTGAAGCGTTGCAGGACCGGCTGCCCGGCCCGATACAGCGCACCGTCGCCTGGGCGGAATCGCAGGGCTGGGGGCAGCGCGTGCTGCTACCCGGCAGTTCGGGGTCCGGAGTGCTGGCCGGTGGCGCTGGCGGCGCGGCGGAATCCGGTGGCGGAGTCACCTCCGCCGAGGCAGCAGACCCCCGGGAACCGGTGGCGATGTCGCCGCAGCCGCGGTCGTCGTCGTCGCTGCCGGTGAGCGGTGCGATTGCTGCTGTGACGCGCCCGCGAGCCGCCCCTGCGCGTCGCACCACACCGCCAGGCGAGGCGGAAGCCGCGCCTACAGCAGGGCAAGCCGACCAGGCTCCCGGTGCGGCGCCGGCCGAACCGCAGCCCATCGCCGTCCCCACCCGCATCACGCTCACGTCCTCGCCGGCGCGAGCCGTAGTGGGTCGCTCGGTGCGTCTCACTGCGCAGGTACGCGCTGTGGGCGCCGAGACGTCGCCGACGGGCACCGTGGTCTTTTCAGCCAATGACGCCCTGTTGGGGCGTGCGTCCGTACGGAACGGCACCGCCGTGCTCGTCACGCTCAACCTGGCCATCGGCGACCACACCCTGTCTGCGGCGTACGAGGGCGATGGCACGCACTTGCCGAGCCGCGCGGCCTCGATCTCGCAGGCGGTCGCGCGCAAGTAGGCGCGCCGCTGCAGACATGCCGGAGACACCCCCGCCAGTCGCTCCCACGTACAAGGCGCTGGTCGAACAGGCCCTGGTGGGCGTCTACGTTGTCCAGGACTTGCGCGTCGTGTACGCCAACCCGCGGCTGGCCGAATTATTCGGTTACACCACCGCGGCGCTGCTGGCGTTGCCGAGCGTGCTCGCCCTGGTCGACAGCAACGATCGCGCCGAGGTCGAAGAGCGGCTCCTTCAGCGCATCGACGGCGCCAGCCCGACCAGCACCCACGTGATGCGGGGCCTGCGCAACGACGGCAGTGTCGTCGAGCTCGAGGTCTACAGCACGCGCACCGAGCACGACGGCCGGCCGGCGGTGACCGGGACGATGATTGACGCCACCGAGAGGCGCCAGCGCGAGCGCGCGCTGCTGGCGCGCGAGCAGCGCTATCGCGACCTCATCGAGAATGCGGCCGACATCGTCTACACCTGCGATCTCGAGGGCCGCATCACGTCGCTCAACCGGGCGGGTCAGCAGCTCACCGGCTACAGCGCCGCCGAAGCCACGACGATGCGCATCGCCGATTTCGTGACCGGCGCCCAGCGCGCGCTGGTCGACGAGCTGATTCAACGGCAGGTGCGCGAGCGGCAGGTGGTGACCGCCGAGTTCGAGATCGTCACGCGGCAGGGCGAGCGCCGCGTGCTGGAAGTGAGCACGCGTCTGATCCAGCGCGACGGCACGCCTGTGGAGATTCAGGGCATCGCGCGCGATGTCACCGAACGCCGGGAGCAGGAACAGACGCTGCGCAGCCTGACGATCATCGACGACCTCACGAAGCTGTACAACCGCCGGGGATTTCTCACGCTCGCAGAGCGGCACCTCAAGCTGGCCGCGCGAAAGAAGACGGGCGTCTTCCTGCTCTTTGCCGATCTTGACGGCTTGAAGCTCATCAACGACACCTTCGGGCATCTCGAGGGCGACCGCGCGCTCATCGACGCGGCCGACATCCTGCGCAACAGCTTCCGCAGCGCGGACATCATCGCGCGCCTTGGCGGCGACGAGTTCACGGTGTTTCCCATCGAAGCGGCGACCCAGAGCGCCTCGATTCTGATCGGGCGGCTCGACGAGCACCTGCAGCGCCACAACGAGGTCAACAAGTCGCGTGGTTATCGTCTGGCGCTGAGCGTCGGCATCGCGCGCTTCGAGCCCGACAGCTCGTGGAGCATCGACCAACTGCTCGAACACGCCGACAAGGCGCTGTATCAGCAGAAGCGACAGCGGAGGAGCTGACGCTGCTAGCCTCAGGGCCCAGCCCTCTCTCGAGCGGCGAGCGTCCGCTTGCCAATCCCGGTCCCATCCTCTTGGTCGCCGGCATCGGGCTCATCGCGGTCGTCGGGCTCGTGCTGTCGCTGTTCCGCGATCCGGGATTGCCGGCGTACGTCGAGGACAGCTACATGCGCGTGGCAGGCGGCCTGGTGACCCCCGACTACACGGTGCGCAACCCGTTCGGCCTGGCCGCGACGCTGTCACAGGCGCCGCCAGGCGCGGTGCGTGTGCCCGCGCTTGATCTGCAGGACTACACCCTCGAGGGCGGCACGCACGTCAGCCTGGGCGGCACGCCTGCCGCGCTGGCGATCTATCACAACACGCTGCGCGACCTGGTGACGTGGCACGGCGTGCAGGCCAGCGCCGACGATCTGCCCCCGCCGCCAGAGCAGCGCGTCCTGGCGGGCCGGCGCTACTTCCTGCACTTCAAGGCCACGACGACCATCGTCTTCTGGCAGGAAGGCCCGATCCTGATGGCCATCACCGCGGCGCTGCCGGCCGAGCAGGTGATGACCATTGCGCTGGCGGCCTCCTCCGGCGCGCGACCCTGATACAATCCCGGCGCGCCGCCCCAGGCGGCGCCCTGCTGATCGATGTCGCGCCTGCTTCGGTGGGGCCTGCTTGGCACGGCCCGCATCAACCGCTCCCTGATTCCCGCCATCCGTGCGTCTGCACGCAGCCAGTTGCTGGGCGTGGCCAGTCGATCGGCCGAGCGCGCCAGAGGCTATGCGGAGGAGTGGCAGATTCCGGTCGCCCACGGCAGCTACGAGGCGATGCTCGGGGACCCGCAGATCGACGCGGTGTACATCCCGCTGCCAAACCACCTGCACGTGGAGTGGACGCTCAACGCGATTGCCGCGGGCAAGCACGTGCTGTGCGAGAAGCCGATGGCGCTGGTCCCCTCCGACGTGGACCGCGTGGCCGAGGCCGCATCGAGCCGCGGGGTCGTAGTGGCCGAGGCGTTCATGTACCGCCACCATCCGCTGACGCTGCGTGTCGCGGCGATGGTGAAGGGCGGCCACATCGGGCGCCTGCGCGTCGTGCGCGGGGCGTTCACCTTCACGCTGTCGCGCCCCAACGACGTGCGCCTGGTGCCCGACTGGGGCGGCGGGAGTCTGTGGGACGTCGGCTGCTATCCGGTGAGCTACGCGCGCCTGCTGGCCGGCGAGCCGCTCGCGGTGAGCGCGCAGGCCGTGAGGCACCCGACCGGGGTCGACATGGCGGTGGCCGGCACGCTGCTGTTTCCCGACGACGTGACCGGCGTGTTCGATTGCGGGTTCGGCGCGCACTTCCGCACCTTTGTCGAGATTTCCGGCACCGACGGCGTCATCACGCTCGAGACGCCGTTCAAGCCGGGCGCGGACGCGCTGCTTCGACTGACCATGGGCGACGACGTGCAGACGATCGTCGTGCCTGGAGAGTCGCTGTATCTGGGCGAGGTGCAGGATCTCGAGGCTGCCGTGTTCGACGGCCGCCCGACGCGCGTGTCGCTCGACGACAGCCGCGGTAATATCGCGACGCTGGTGGCCCTGCACAACGCGGCACGCACGGGACGTGTCGTCGCGCTCACCGACATCGGATGACCACGCGCGGCGCCGCTGCGGTGTGCGCGGGGGACGCAGCCGTGAATTTCGTCAATCCGCAATCGTCAATCCGCAATCCGCAATTGAAAGGGCCACTGCGATGTGCGCCATGTCCACAGCGCGAATGCCCCCACGCCGGCCAGCAGCGTGGCCAGGCCAAACAGAATCACCATCGCGCCCGAGGTGGAGAACACGAACACCCATCCGGCCAGCGCGACCAGGTTTGGCAGCGGGTACAGCCAGATACGGAAGGGCCGCTCCAGCTCCGGCCGATCGCGCCGCAGCAGTGCCACGGCGACGATCTGGCCCATGAACTGGATCAGGATGCGTGTCGTGATGAGCGCGTCGATGACCATGCCCAGCGACAGCGTGCTGGCCGCAATCGCGATGGCGCCAATGAGCAGCAGCGAGACGTGCGGGAAGTGCTTGTCGGGGTGAACCCTCGCGAAGATCTTGAAGAAGGTCCCGTCGGCGGCCGCCGCATAGGGGATCCGCGAGTAGCCCAGCAGCAGCGCAAAGACGGACCCGAACGCGGTCCACAGTACCAGCAACGTGAACGCCGTGGCGACACTGGACCCGTAGATCCGTTCCATGAAGATCGAGACAATGAAGTCCGATTCCGGGTGCGCGTGGTTGGGCACGAAGTCGCGCCAGGGAACCACGCCGATGATCGACAGGTTGATGGCGATGTAGATGATCGCCACCGTCAGCACGCTGACGAGAATCGAGCGTGGGATCACACGGCCCGGGTTGCGCACCTCGTCGCCGATGTAACAGATGTTGTAGTAGCCCAGGTAGTCGTAGATGCCCACGCGCGCCGCCGCGCCAAGGCCGAACAGGAACCCGGTGGAGAAGTGGAACGCGCCCTCGGGGAAGTCGAACGCGACGGCCGGATCGAAGTGAAAGGCGCCGGTCACGATCACCGCCAGCGTGGTCACCAGCGTCCCGACCCAGAGTGTGACCGTGAGCGTGCCGATAGAGTCGATGCGCCGGTAGAGCAGAGCGATATTGACGACGCCAACCAGCGTGGCCAGTCCGATGGCGCCAGTGCGCGAGAGGTCGGGCAGGATGTAGCGCGCGTAGTTGGCAAACCCGATGTAGCCCGACGCGATTTCGAGCGGGCCGCTGAGGATGAACTGCCAGATGAACAGAAACGCCATCAGTCGGCCGAATCGCTCGGAGCCGAATCCTTCGCGCAGGTACAGGTAGGTGCCGCCCGAGCCCGGAAGCATCGCGCCCAACTCGGCCCAGACCATGCCGTCGGCCACGACGATCACCAGTGCGACCAGCCAGCCAAGCAGGGCCTGCGGGCCGCCTAACGCCGTCATCAGGAGCGGAATCGTGATGAACGGCCCGATGCCGATCATGTTCGACATGTTCAGCGCGGTGGCCTGCAACAGGCCGAAGCGGCGCTCGAGCTGCGGGGTGGTCATCGCGCGGCAGTCTGACCGAAGCGACAGCACTGGTCAAACCCGTGCAGCGGTGTGCACTGAGGATTCGGCGCTCCGGGGTCGATAATCTGACCAGGCCCGGCGTGGGCAGATGATGACGGACACTTCGAAACTGATCACCGTCGGGTTGGTCGATGGTCGCAAGGCCGTCAACGGGCGCCTCTGCAAGGCGTTGACCGAGGTGGCGGGCATGGCCTGCGTGATGGCCGCCGACACGGCCGGGGCCGTGCGCCTGGTACGCGCGCAGACGGTGGACGTCCTGCTGGTGGACCTGCACCTGGCCCCGGCCGGCGCGCTGGGCATGCTTGACCCTCTGCTGCAGGTCTCGCCGGACACGCGCCCCGTGATCCTGGTGCCGGCTGGCGCGGAATTCGACCCGGCTGCCCTGGTGTCTCATGGAGCCCGGGGCTTCCTGGCCGCCGACGCCGACGGGACGCTGCTGCGCAAGTGCGTCCGCACGGTGCACGGCGGGGAGTACTGGCTCGCGCGCGACCAGGTGGGCCCGCTGCTGGAACATCTGCGCACCGATGCGCCGGTCGGCCGTGCGTCGAGCCTCGACGTCCTCACCCCCCGTGAGCACGACATCGTCCGCGCTGTCCTGCGCGGGTCCAGCAACGGCGCCATCGCCAGCGACTTCGCGTTGAGCCCGCAGACCGTGCGCAACCATTTGTCGAGCATCTACCTCAAGCTTGGCGTGTCGACGCGCTTGGAGTTGGCGCTGCTGGTGATGCACGTCCAGCGTCGGTCTCGCCCCTGAGCCGAGCCCGTGTAGCGGCTCGGTGACATCCGGGACCGAATTGACGACAGAACCCGACAGACAGGTACTCCAGTCCCATTGCCGGGCATTGCTCGCACAGCAATACTCCGCTTTGGATGAGTAGGAGACTTCACAAACCGCGCGCCCAGCGATTCGCGCTGTCGCTGCCGGCGCGTGCGCGCCCCGAAGGCCACTCCACCTGGCGTGACGCCGATGTCGTCAACGTCAGTCGCAGCGGCGTCCTGCTTGCGGTCGCTGCCACTTTCCCTCCGGCTGCCTCCCTGGACCTCGTGTTTTGCGTCACCGATAGTGCGGCGCGGACCGCTGACGTGCGGTGCGTCTTGTACATCGTCCGCGAGAGTCACGATGCCACCGGTCGTGCGCTGTTGGCGGCGGCTATCGACCAGTACGTCTTTGCTCCTCCGCCTGCGGCGGGTTAGTTCGAGGAATGCACCCGCGACGCTCCAGGAAGGTGCCGCTCGCGCGATAAGATTCCCGGCATGTCGTTGCCGAGAATCCCACTCGTCGCCGGTTGCGTCGGCGTCCTCTTCATCTCCGGCGCGCTGGCGCAGTCACCGTCCGCCTCGACGCAACTTGCCGCCGACTACGTCCCGTCGTTTGGCGACGCCACCTGGGCGCGGCGGGATCCGACCGCGGCCGGCTTCGACCCCCTGAAGCTCGAGGCTGCGATCGAGTTCGCGCGCACGCATGAGACCCAGCGCCCGCGCGACTTCTCCGATCAGCAGCGCATCTTCGGCACGCCGCTCGGTCCGCTACCGGCCCGGCGCGGTGGCACCAATGGCCTCATCCTCCGCGGCGGCGCCATCGTCGCCGAGTTCGGGGACACCTCCGTCGTCGAGCCGGTCTACAGCGCGGCCAAGAGCATGCTGTCGACGATGCTCGGCCTGGCGCTGGACCGCGGGCTCATCAAAGACATCGACGCGCGCGTCGGCGCCCAGGTGAACGATGGCGGGTACGACTCGCCGCAGAACCAGGCCATCACGTGGCGCCATCACGCCACGCAATCCAGCGAGTGGGAAGGCACGCTCTTCGGCAAGCCGCACACGTTCCTCGGCCTGGAGGAGTTTGGCGAAGGCGCGCGCCAGCCGCGCGCGCTGCAGCCGCCAGGCGCCCACTACGAGTACAACGACGTGCGGGTGAACCGCTTTGCCATCTCGCTGCTGCGCGTGTGGAAGCGGCCGCTGTCCGAGGTCTTCCGAGACGAGGTGATGACGCCCATCGGCGCCAGCACCACATGGCAGTGGATTCCGTACCGCGACGCGGTCGTGCACGTGGATGGCAGGACCCTACCCACTGTGAGTGGTGGGACGCGGTGGGGCGGTGGCGTCTGGATGAACTCGCGCGACGCCGCGCGGTTCGGCCTCCTGTTCCTGCGCCGCGGCCAGTGGGCCAGCCGCGCAGTGATCTCACCCAGGTGGGTGCGCGACGCGACGACGCCGAGCGCACGGAAAGACGACTACGGGTTCCTGTGGTGGCTCAACACCGGGCAGAAGCAGTGGCCGTCAACGCCGGCCTCGTCGTTTGCCGCCATCGGCTTCGGCTCGAACACGATCTGGATCGATCCCGAACACGAGTTGGTCGTCGTGTGGCGGTGGCACCAGGGCAATGGCGCGGAGTTCTTCGCGCGCGTCGTGGCTGCGCTGAAGGATTAGCGACGAGCCAGCTTCACGGGCACATCCACGGAAAACGGCTGCGACTGCGGCGGGAAGCACACCTTGTTGTCGCACGCCTGGTAGTCCACGGTGCCTGTCACCGTCACCGTCGGAGCCGCGTCCGGCGAACGGCCCTTGGTGAACGCGCTGGTCACCTTCACCGGCACGAGGATGACGAACGGCCTCGAGTAGACCTTCACGGATTCCTGCAGGGGCGCGAAGAAGTAGTCGTCGCCGGCTGGAAAGACCGGCGTGCCGATTGTCAGGCCCGTCGCCGGCAGCACGGTCACCGTCACGGCGATGTACTTGGGGTTGCCGGGCGCGTAGACGTGGACGCCAGGCACGGGCGTGGCCGTGAGCGCCAGGTCCAGGGATTGCGGCGCTCTGGAGATGGGGGCCGAGGCACGGGCCTCCACAGTCACGCGCGCGGGCTGGTTCTTGCGAAACGATTGCCCGGACGCGGACGAGGCCATGGCCGACGCGCCCAGCACGAAGACGAGAATGTGGCGAGTCACCGCACCAGCATAGCGCGGTCCCACCGGTCCTGGCGTGTAACATACTGCCCACCGTGATCCTGGTCGAGCTGGCGCTGATCGTTCAAGTCGTGTGCACCGGTACAGGGTCCGCCGCCAGCCGCGAGTTTGTGCTCGACCGGCCCGTGGCCGATCGGCCCTGGCGCCTGTCCTATCGCGACCGTGAGCATCCGAAGTGGATCCGGGTGACCCTCGACGGCGCCGAGCCCGTAGTCGGCGAGCGCACCGCGACGCTGAAGTACCGAAACGCCAACGGCGGCCGCCAGGTAGACCTCGACGCCGCGCCTGGACACTCACGGCTCGACGTGTACGTCGACTACGGCCTCGACGTGAACATCGATCCCGATCTAGATCCCGACGTGGACCGCATGAACACCGGCGGCCCGCTGACGAGTCTCGAATGCAGAGTTACGCGCACACCCGACGCACCGTAAGCACCTGACAGCACCCGAGAGCACCAGAACCACATGTCCAAGACCAAAGTCGCCGTGGTCGGCGCTGGTTTCATCGCCGATATCCACCTCGGGTCCTACAAGCGCTTCGTGCCAGATGCGGAGGTCACCGCCATCTACTCGCGATCGCCCGAGCGCGCCCAGCGCGTCGCCGCCCACTGGGACATCCCGCAGTGGTTCAGCGATATCGACCGCATGATCGTCGAAGCGGACTGCGACGTCGTCGACATCTGCCTGCCCAACGTCCTGCACCACCGCGTGACACTGGCGGCCGCACGGGCCGGAAAGCACGTCATCATCGAGAAGCCGTTGTGTATGACGCTTGAAGAGGCCGACGAGATGATCGCCGTGTGCCGCGACCACCACCGCAAGCTGATGTACGCCGAAGAGCTGTGCTTCGCGCCGAAGTACGAGCGGGTGCGCGCGCTGGTGGGGGAGGGCGCGGTGGGCGACATCTACATGCTCAAGCAGCTCGAGAAGCACTCGGGCCCGCACAGCGACTGGTTCTGGGACGTCAACCAGTCCGGCGGCGGCGCGGTGATGGACATGGGGTGCCATGCGTTCGGCTGGTTCCGCTGGATGCTCGGCGGCACCCCGACGGTCAAGAACGTGTTTGCCACGATGGACACTGTGCGGCACAAGGACCGTACCATCGGCGAGGACAACGCCGTGTGCGTCGTCGAATTCGAGGGCGGCGTGATCGGCCTGGCCGAAGACAGCTGGGCCAAGCCGGGTGGGATGGACGATCGCATCGAGGTGTACGGCACCAAGGGGGTGTCGTTCGCGGATCTGTTCCGCGGCAACTCGGCGCGGACCTACAGCGAGGACGGCTACGGCTATGCCGCCGAGAAGGCAGGCTCGACACAGGGCTGGACGTACACGATCTACGAAGAGGTGTTCAACCAGGGCTACCCCCACGAGCTGCAGCACTTCATCGAGTGCGTGCGCGATGACAAGACGCCGCTGGTGACCGGGGAAGACGGCCGTGCGGTGCTCGAGATGATCTACGCCGCGTATGCGTCGGCGCGATCCGGCGCGAAGGTGTCGCTGCCGTTCCACCCGAAGGTCAGTAAACCGATCGATTTGTGGAAGGGATAGGTGCCCTCGGGTGCTGCAAGGTGCTCTCAGGTGCTGGAAGGTGCGGCGACCTGGACGCCGCGAAGGTGCGTCGTCACCTGCACCTCAGTGGCGCCGAGCGCTTCGGCCAGGCGCTCGGCCCACGGCCAGGTGGGGCGCGGCCGGCAGCAATAGACGTTCAGCGCTGCAAAGCCCCGCTCGGGGAACGTGTGGCACGTCAGGTGCGACTCGCTCAGCACGACCACGCCGGTGATGCCGCCGGCGTCGGGGAACTGATGCCAGACGGCCTCTGCCACAGGCTGCAGCCCCAGATCGACGATGAGCCGTTCGAACAGCGCCTTCAACGTGTTCAGGCAACGCAACGCCGACGGGTCGCACCCGTGCGCATCGACGATCCACTCGCACCCAGGATCCACGCGCAGTAGTTTACCGCGGACCCCCGAGGCTAGCTGCGAAGTTCCAGAGGCCCGAGGCTATGTGCGAAGCGCCCGAGGCCCGAAGCTCGAGGCCTGCAGTATCCTTGAGCCCATCGATGGTCATCGTAGTCATGGGCGTGACGGGATCCGGCAAGACGACCGTGGGGCAGCGGCTCGCCGAGACGCTCGGCTGGCGGTTCCACGACGCCGACGACTTCCATCCCGCGGCCAACAAAGTCAAGATGCACGCTGGCGTCCCGCTCGCCGACCAGGACCGGTGGCCGTGGCTGCGCGCGTTGCGTGCCGTCATCGAGCAGGCGCTGGCCGACAAGGTCGGCGCGGTGGTGACCTGCTCGGCGCTCAAGCGTGCCTATCGTGACGTGCTCGCCGGCGGCTTGCCGCACGTGCGCTACGTCCATCTCACGGGCGACCCTGGCGTGCTGGCCGCGCGGCTGGCGGGTCGGCGCGGCCACTTCATGAATCCCGCGCTGCTCGACAGCCAGATTGCCACGCTCGAAGTGCCGGCCGATGCGATCGACGTCGACGTCGCGCTGACGCCGGATCAACAGGTGGCCGAAATCCGCCGCGTGTTGTCGGTGTAATTTGATGGCGGGCCTGAAGGCCCGCACGACGAATCTGCGTAACTTGTAATCTGCGATCCTCAACCTGCAATCTTCGATGTCAAGCTTCAGAGGCTGGGCCCGGCCCGGCCCCATCCCCCCCGGCGCGCGCGACCTGCCCGTCGTGCCGCCCGACGAGACGCTCGACTTCATCTCGGGCCACTTCCGCATCTTTCAGCTTCGCGACGGCCATCGCTTCTCGACCGACGACGTGCTCGCCGCCTGGTACGGCACGACCTGGTGCCCGTCGGCCGCCACGGTGCTCGACCTGGGCAGCGGCATCGGCAGCGTGGCTATCATCGCCGCCTGGCGCCTACCGGGCGCACGCGTGGTGACCGTCGAGGCGCAGGAGGTGAGCGTCGCGCTGGCGCGCAAGTCGATGGCGTTCAACGGCCTCGCCGACCGCGTGGACCTTCGCTGCGCTGACTTCCGGGACCCGGCCGCGCTTGCCCCAGACGAGCGCTTCGACCTGGTGATGGGTAGCCCGCCGTACTTCCCGGTAGGGTCAGGCATCCAAGGGGACCACCCGCAGAAAGTCGCGTGCCGATTCGAGCTGCGCGGCGACATCCACGACTACTGCGCCGTCGCCGGGCGGCACCTGGCCCCTGGCGGCGTCTTCGCGTGCGTCTTTCCGCAGCCCGACGGCCAGCGCGAGCGGATGCTCGAGGCCGCGCGTGCCAACGGCCTGGCCATCGTCCGCCACCGTCCCGTTGTCCTGCGCGAGGGGGCCCCGCCCCTGCTGGGGCTGTATGCCATGACGCGGGCTACAGACCTGCCCGAGCCGATGCGCGAGCAGGCCTGGGTTGAGCCCGACCTGGTGATCCGCCGGGCCGACGGGGCCGTACACCCCGAATATCAGGCCATAAAGCTGGCTTTTGGGTTCCCGCCCTGACGAGGCACACGTTTCAACCGATAATTGGGGAGGGCCGGTAGCCCGTAGCCTGCCGCCTGAAGCCCGTTTCCCCCGCCATGCCGCCAAAATCATCCGCGCCTGACGTCATTGAAGCCCCGGTAGCCGCGCCGCTGCCGGTGGATCTCGCCGATCCGTCGCTCTACATCAACCGCGAGTTGGGCTGGCTGTCGTTCAACCAGCGCGTGCTCGATCAGGCCAACGACCTGGCGCACCCGCTGCTGGAACGCGTGAAGTTTCTGGCCATCGTCGGCGACAACCTCGACGAGTTCTACATGGTGCGTGTCGCCACGCTGCTCAAGAAGTTCCGCGCGGGCGTGGACGGCACCTCGCCCGATGGACTCAACACCGAGCAGCAACTGCGTGCAATCGGTCAGCGCGCGGCGCAGATGCTCGACGATGTCGCGACGTGCTGGCAGGAGCTGCTGCGTCCGCTGCTTGAAAGCGAGGCGATCCGATTCCTCGAGCCGGCCGACTACACGACCGAGGTGAAGGCGTTTCTGGCGGGCTATTTCAAGACGCACATCTGGCCCGTGTTGACGCCGCTGGCGTTCGATCCGGGCCACCCGTTTCCGTACATCTCGAATCTGAGCCACAGCTTCGCCGTCGTCGTGCGTCACAGCGGACGCACGAAGTTCGCGCGCGTGAAGGTGCCCGACAAGCTGCCGCGATTCATCGCGATTCCCGAGCGCAAGAGCCAGCGCGGGGCGGTGGATCGGCCCACGCAGACCTACGCGTTCATCGAAGACGTCATCAGGCAGAACATCCAGGAGCTGTTCCCGGGCACCCAGGTCAAGAGCGCGCACCTCTTCCGCATCGTCCGTGACACCGACATCGTGATCCAGGAGGACGAGGCCGACGACCTGCTCGAGAGCGTGGACCGCAGCCTTCGCCAACTGCGCTACGGCGCGCTGTCGCTGCTGCAGGTGGAAGCCAACATGCCGCGGCGGGTACTGGACATTCTGGTCGAGAACTTCGAGGTCGAAGAAGACGTGGTCCTGCGCACGTCCGACCGGCTGGGGTTTGCCGACTTCATGGAGTTGACCGGGCTGCACCGCCCGGCGCTGAAGGACGCGCCGTTTGTGCCGCGGCACCTGTGGGCCGGTCACGACACCGAGGCGATCTTCGACGAGATCCGGTATCAGGACTACCTGGTCCACAGCCCGTTCGACTCGTTTGCGTCGGTGGAGTCGTTCCTGGGCGCGGCGGTGAAGGACCCGCACGTGGTCGCGATCAAGATGACGCTCTACCGCATCGGCCAGGATTCGCCGCTGGTCGACATGTTGATTGAGGCCGCCGAGGCGGGCAAGCAGGTGGCGGTGCTGGTGGAGCTCAAGGCGCGCTTCGACGAGCGCAACAACATCATCTGGGCCAACCGGCTGGAGCAGGCAGGCATCCACGTCGTCTACGGCCTGGTGAACCTCAAGACCCATTGCAAGCTGTGCCTGGTGGTGCGACAGGAGCCCGACGGCATCCGCCGCTACGCGCACATCGGCACAGGCAACTACAACGCGGCCACCTCGAAGGTCTACACGGATCTGGGCTTCTTCACGTCCGAGGCCGCCATCCTCGACGACGTGTCCGAGGTGTTCAACTACCTGACTGGCTATTCGAACAAGCGCGCCTACACCGACTTGCTGGTCGCGCCGGTGAGCCTGCGGTCTGGCATTCGCGCGCTCATCGAGCGCGAGGTCGAGCACGCGAAGGCGGGTCGTCCGGCGCGGCTCATCTTCAAGAACAACGCGATCACGGACCCTGGCATGATCCGCTGCCTCTATGCGGCGTCGCAGGCCGGGGTGCCCATCGACCTCATCACGCGCGGCGTGTGCTGCCTGCGGCCGGGTGTGCCGGGCGTGTCCGAGACGATTTCCGTGCGGTCCATCGTGGGCCGGTTCCTCGAACACTCGCGGATCTACTATTTCGAAAACGGCGGCAGCCCCGAGATCTACATCGGCAGCGCGGACCTGATGGAGCGCAACCTCGACCGGCGCGTGGAGGTGCTGTGCCCGATTCGCGATCCCGACCTGCAGCACCACCTCCGTCACGTCGTGCTCGACGCGCTGCTGCGCGACACCGATCGCGCCTCGAGCCTTCAGCCCGACGGGGAGTACGTTCGCGTGCGGCCCGAGGAAGGGCAGGCGCCGGTCAACTCGCAGAAGGTGTTGCTGGAGCACTACGCCCAGGACGAGCTGTGACGCTCACCGCCGCGGCCTCCCTTCCCACGCAGCTGGCGCTGGTCAAAGAGGAATTGCTCTACGCACGCGAGCGCGCACGCGCCGTGTGCAAAGGGCTCGACGCCGCCACGTGGGCCGCGCGGCCCGCGCCAGACGAGTGGGCCATCGGGGAGGGCCTGACACACTTGAACGCCACGTCGGAGCGGTTCATCCCTATCATCGACGACGCGATACGAGACGGGCGGGCGCGTAAGCTGGAAGGCAACGGACCGTACGGCAAGGGCCTGATCGGCTGGGCCCTGCAGCGGTTCCTGGAGCCGCCGTACACGATCAAGACGAAGACGGCCCCCGCGTTCATTCCGGCCACCGTGAGCCCGATGCCGGAGACGTTGGAGCGCTTCGACTACCTGCAGCAGGAAGTGCAGGTGCGCATCGACCGCTCCGCCGGGCTGGCACTCGACCGGCTGCGCGTGGTGTCGCCCTTTGACGCGCGCGTGAAGTACAACCTCTACGCCGCCTTCTGTCTCATCGCGACGCATCAGCGTCGTCACCTGTGGCAAGCTGAGCAGGTGCGGGTTCGAGTTGTCGGTTGACGGTTGCGAAATTTCGCGGATTCACAGCTCCCTTGATTCCCGAGAGCTTTCAGGACTACGTCAAACGCCAGCGTGAGGTCATCGACCACGCGCTGCACGCGTGGCTGCCGGCGCCGCCGGTGTGCCCGCCGCTGCTGGCCGAGGCCATGAACTACAGCCTCGATGCGGGCGGCAAGCGGCTGCGTCCGATCCTCGTGCTCGCCGCGGCCGACGCCATCGTCGCGGCAGCCGATCGCGCCCCGGGGGCGGCGGCCTCGAGCACACAGGCTCATGGGCTGGCGTTGCCGGCCGCGTGCGCCATCGAGTTGATTCACACCTACTCGCTCATCCACGACGACCTGCCGGCGATGGACGACGACACGCTGCGGCGGGGGCGGCCGACACTGCACGTCGTGTACGGCGACGGCATCGCCATCCTGGCGGGCGACGGCTTGTTGACCGAGGCCTTCGCCCTGTTGGCACGCGAGCCGCGAGCTGGGGCTGAGGGGGATCTGGCTGTCCGGAAGCTGCGCGTGATCGAGCGCATCGCGGCCGCTGCCGGCGCGTTGGGCATGGTGGGTGGGCAGGCGGTGGACCTTGAAGCCGCGGGCACGACCGAGATCCCCGGCCGCACGCGGCCGTCGCTCGACGCCAGGGGCCTGCAGGCGATGCACGCGATGAAGACCGGCGCGCTGATTCGCGCCTCTGCCGTGTCCGGCGCCATCATGGCCGGGGGCAGCGACGCCCAGCTGGCCGCTGTGGACCGCTTCGCGTCCGAGGTCGGACTGGTCTTCCAGATTGTCGACGACATCCTCGATGTGGAAGGCGCCGCCGATCAGCTGGGCAAGACGGCGGGCAAGGACGCTGCCGACGACAAGCCCACGTACCCGTTGCTGTTTGGCCTCGAACAGTCACGCAGGTTGGCGTCGGAGGGCATCGCGCGCGCCGAGGCCGCGCTTGGTGAGGCCGGCCTCGCGGAGAACCATTTGATGAACATCGCGCGGTGGGTGCTCGGCCGGAAGAACTGACATGCGCGGACTGATTGCTGGATTCCTGCTGCTGACTCTCGTCGTCCCCGCGGCCGCGCAGACGGCGGCCGATCTGCGGGCGACGGCGCCGGCGCTCGAGAAGAACCTCTCCGAGAACATCCTGGCGTTCTGGTATCCGGGTGCGATCGACCGCGAGCACGGCGGCTTCCTGATCGACCACGACGCGCAGGGTCGCTTCAAGGGCGAGGGGCCCAAGGCCATCGTCACCCAGGCGCGGATGGTGTGGCTGTCGGCGCGCCTGATGCGCGAGGGGCGCGGCGGAGAGGCGATGGCCCAGGCCGCGCGGCAGGGCTATCGGTTCCTGCTCGACACGATGTGGGACCGCGACTTCGGCGGCTTCTACTGGGAAGTGGACCGCACGGGCACCCGGGTTGTCCACGCGAACAAGCATCTCTACGGGCAGGCGTTCGGGCTCTACGCGATCGCGGAGTACGCACGCGCGACCCACGATCCTGCGGCGGTGGCCGATGCGCGTCGGCTGTTCGATCTGCTGGAGGCCAGAGCCCACGACCCGGTCAACGGCGGCTACCGTGAGTTCTTTGGCCGCGACTGGGGCCCGGCTCCGCCCGAGGCGCGACCCTACCTGGGCGGGACCCCGGATCTGAAGTTGATGAACACGCACCTCCATCTGATGGAGGCTCTGACCGCGCTCTATCGCGCCGATCCGTCACCACATGTCGCCATGCGGCTCTCCGAGCTCATCACGATTCAGAGCAACGCCGTCGTGCGCAAGGCCATCGGCGCCTGCACCGACCAGTACGCCGCCGACTGGACGCCGAAGCTGGACGGCGCCGCCGCTCGCGCATCCTACGGCCACGACCTCGAGAACATCTGGTTGCTGGCCGACGCGCTCGACGCGCTGGGGCAGTCGGCCTCGCCGCTGCGCGACTTGTTCACGCGGCTGTTCGCCTACTCACTTGCCAACGGCTACGACGAGGCCAACGGGGGCTTTTACGACAGCGGGCCGCTGGGCCAGCCGGCCGATCGCCGCGACAAGGTCTGGTGGGTGCAGGCCGAGGCGCTGGTGAGCGCGCTGACGATGTATCGCCTGACCGGCGATCCGCAGTACGCGCGCGTCTACTTGAAGACGTGGGCGTTCACCGACTCGAAGCAGACGGATTGGACGACTGGCGAGTGGCACCCCACCGTCACGGCCGACGGGCGGGGCACCGGCGAGAAGGCGAATCGCTGGAAGGCGGGCTACCACAACGGGCGGGCGATGATCGAAGCGCTGGGGATACTGAGAGCGCTTCGGTAATTGACGATTACAGATAATCTGCAATCGTCAATATCAAGGTCTTCTACGGGAATATGCCCAGCTCCAAGTACGACCGCCCGACCTTTTCAATCGCCACCAGGAACGCCGCGGTCCGCAGGTCGGGAATCGAGGGGTGCTGCTCGCGGATGCCCCGGATATCGCGATAGGCCGCAGTCATCGTCTCTTCGAGCCCCGAGTTCACCAGCGTCAGCTCGTCGGCGCCCTTGACGACGGCGCTGCGGTCGGCCTCGGTGAACGTTTTGCCGGTGGCTTGTTCGATCGCCGCAAACATCCGCAACTGCGACGCCTCGCGATAGCGGTTCTCCATACGGCCGAACCGGACGTGCGAGAGGTTCTTCAGCCACTCGAAATACGACACGGTTACGCCGCCGGCGTTGGCGTAGATGTCGGGCACCACCATCACGCCTTTGGCGTTGAGGATGTCTTCCGCCTCTGGCGTGGTCGGGCCGTTGGCGCCTTCGAGCACAATCCTGGCCTTGATGCGCGGCGCGTTGTCGGCGCGAATCTGGGTTTCGAGCGCGGCCGGGATCAGCACGTCACAGGCGAGCTCGAGTACGTCGGCGGACGGCGTGATGTTGGCGGCGCCGGGGAAGTGCAGGATCGACTTGGTATCGCGACGGTGGGCCACCACGGCTTCCAGATCGAGGCCGTCGGGGTTGGCGATGGCCCCTTCGTATTCGGCCAGGCCCACCAGGATCGCGCCGCCCTCCTGGCAGAACTTCGCGACGTGATAGCCGACGTTGCCCAGACCCTGCACGACGACGCGTTTGCCGGCAAGGCCGGTGGTGAGGCCGAGCGTGCGCATGTCGTCGCCGCGGGCGCACACTTCGCGCAACGCGAAGAACAGCCCGCGGCCGGTGGCTTCACGGCGGCCCCGGATGCCGCCCTGGCTCACGGGCTTGCCGGTGACGCACGCCAGCGCGTCGAGCCCGTCGGGCGTCATCGCCTGGTAGGTGTCGACGATCCACGCCATCTCGCGCTCGCCCGTGCCGTAGTCCGGCGCCGGTACGTCCACGCCCGGGCCGATGAAGTTCTTCTTGATCAGCTCGTGCGTGTAGCGCCGCGTCACGCGTTCGAGCTGGTCGAGCGTCAGCTTCCGGGGGTCCACCTGGACCGCGCCCTTGGCGCCGCCAAACGGGACGTCGACGATTGCGCACTTCCACGTCATCAACGACGCCAGCGCCATCACCTCGTCCTCGTTGACGTCGGCGCTGTAGCGGATGCCCCCTTTCACCGGCAGCTTGTGATGGCTGTGCTCGGCACGCCACGCCTGCACGACGGTGATCGAGCCGTCATCGTGTCGCAGCGGAAACTCGAAGCGGTACAGGCTGTTGCCTGCCTTGATCTCGTCGAGCAGCCCCTGCGGAAATCCGGTGAAGGCGGCCGCGCGATCGAAGCTGCGATTGACGTTGTCGAGAAAGCCGGTCGGGTCGCTCATGGGGTCTCCTTGCAGTCAGGCCTCGGGCGCTTCGCACACAGCCTCAGGAACTGCGCACCTAGCCTTAGGCCTCGGGGCTCCTGGTCACTTACCGCTGATGAGTGCTTGAATCGCCGGGTCCGCCAATGTCTCGGCAGTCACGAGCACGACGCCGGTGTCCACGGTCTTTGGCACCGGGCGGCCCTGCAGGTGATCGACCATCGTCTTCACGCTCAGGTAGCCCATATTCACGGGGTTCTGCACGACAAACCCTTTCAGCTCGCCCCGCCGCAGGGGTTCCAGAAACGCCGCGCTGTAGTCGAACCCGACAAACGTGATCGCGCCGGCCTTGCCGATGTCCTGCAGCGCCAGCAGCATTCCGGCCGTCGACGACTCATTCGGCGTGAAGATGCCGTCGACCTTCGAGGCGAACCGGTTGAGCAGGTTCTCGGATGTCCGCTTGGCCGTGTCGCGGGTCGCGCCGGCGTATTGATCCGAGGAGATCACTTCGATACCGGGAAATCCGCTCGTCAACTCGTCGAGGAAGCCCTGCTCGCGCTCCTCGGTGGCCGCCGACCCCTCCTGGTAGCGCAGCAGCAACACGCGGCCCTTGCCAGCGAGCAGCTCGCCCATGCGCCTGCCAGCCAGGTGGCCGCCGCGCCGGTTGTCCGTCGAGACGTAGCTGACGGTGGTGTCGGCGTTGGCCAGCGCCGAGTCGAAGATCACGGTGGGGATGCCGGCGCGCGCGGCCTCTTCGACCGGGCGTTCGAGCGCGCGGCTGTCGAGCGGCGCCAGGACGAGGCCGCTGACCCCCTGGCTGATGAAGCCCTCCACCACCTGCACCTGCTGCTCGCGGTCGTCTTCGCGCAGCGGCGCCTTCCAGATCACCTCGACGGCGGTCCCTGAGGCTCGAAGCTCGGCGGCGGCTTTCTCTGCGCCGGCCCGCACGCGCAGCCAGTGCTCGTGCGTGGACCCCTTGGGAACGACCGCAATCCGAAGCGTGGAGGCCTTGGCGGGCTCGCGTGATTGGCAGCTGCTCATCACCGCGGCCAACGCGACGAGCACCAACAGCAGGCAGTTGTGGCGGCGGGGCTTCAGCCCCGCGACAAAGGAGTTCTGCACCGCAAGACGATGACCGCTCGCGGCGCTGACGTCAAGCCAGCCGCGCGCGCGTGGCTTCGACCAAGAAGCCCAGCGCGTTGGCCGTCTGCGCCAGCACGACCAGGCCCGCCAGGGAGACGCCGCGCCAGCCGTGCGCGCGGACCGGATACCACAGCAGGTCGCGATAGAACCTCCAGGGCTCGATTCGTACTGGCGCGCCAGCGCGGGCGGCCCGGGCGCGCCGATAGCCCCATGCGCCGCGCCCGTACTCGAAGTGCTGCCGCCAGAAGCCGCCGAAGGTGAGCGGATGGGCGTGCAGGACCACGGCGTCCGGCACGGCCACGAGCCGACAGCCCAGCTCGGCCCAGCGATCGCACAACTCGCGGTCCTCGGCGGCCGCACGTGTGTAGGTGGTGTCGAAGCCGCCGCGCGCCTGCAGCGCCTGCCGCGGAAAAGCCAGGTTATTGCTGGTGAAGAACCGGCCGGTCGACACGCCCTGGTAGTAGTCGCACAGAAACGCGACGATCAGCTGGCTCGTCTCGGCAAACGGGTTGTGCCTCAGGCGATTGACGACGGTGCCTCCCAACCCGCAGCCGGGGTGGCACCTTGCGGCGTCGCACAGCGCTGCCAGCCAGCCCGGCGCAGGCTCGCAGTCGTCGTCGATGAAGGCCACCAGGTCGCCTCGAGCGGCCTCGAGGCCGGCGTTGCGAGCCGCGGCCGGACCTTGTCGAGCCTGACGCAGCACCTGCACGGCGGTGCTGGCGTCGCCGGCGGCGATTTCCACCGTGACGGGACTGCCGTCGTCCACGACGATCACCTCGAACCACTCGCCCTCCGGCAGGTGCTGTGCCTGAAGCGCGCGGACCAGGCGTGCGGCGGCCCCGGGACGTCCGTAGGTCGGGACGATGACGGCAATCGCGGGGGTGTCGGTCATCCGCGCGGAGGAACTCGGTCGCGGGCGGACATGAACCGCCCGCGGTCGTGCTCGATGGCGCTCAGTCGGCGCGACTGATCGCCGGCGCCGATGGCATAGCCGACGGCCTCACCCACGGCGTCGACGATGAGCAGCGTGAAGATCACCAGCCCCAGCCCGTGACGTGGTCGACCGTCGTTCACGCGCCGGAGATCGCGCAGGGCGCGCCACGTACGCAGACAGGGCAGCGCGGAAGCCCCGACGGCATAGACCGCCCGGCGCCACGCCGGCCACCCTGTGGCGCGACTGGCGGCAAACAGCCGGCCGCTGCTGAACCGAAGAAGGACAGACGGGCCGAACCGCGAGAAATTCTCGTGGCGGGTACGGGCGGCCGGCTCCATCGCGACCGCAATGCCGGGTCGCTGGAGGTCCCAGTGCAGCACACTCTCGGCTTCCATCAT
>JAENWD010000023.1 GCA_016650245.1 Vicinamibacteria bacterium | reverse complement strand
CTGACTCAGCCTTCTGTCGTCAGCCTTCGGCCTTCAGGGTGAAATCTGCGGCATTCCCGAAGGCCGAAGGCTGAAGGCTGAAGGCCTTCGAGGAGGTCCCATGGCGGTCGATCCGGAACTGTTGGCCATCCTGGCCTGTCCGGAGTGCAAGACGCCGGTGACGTTGGTGCACAACGGAGCCGGACTGAAGTGCGCGACGTGCATGCGTGTCTATCCGATCAAGGACGACATCCCGGTGATGCTGCTCGACGAAGCGACGGTCGAGGCGTAGCACGCGCCTCGGTGCCGATGCAGATCCTGCTGGTGCGGCTTCGCCTCATCGGCGATGTAGTGTTCACCACGCCGGCCATCCGCGCGTTGCGCCGGCACTACCCCGACGCGCGGTTGACGTATCTGGTGGAAGCGCAGGCGGCGCCGGTGGTCCGCGGCAACCCCCACCTCGACGAGGTGATGGTGGTGCGCCATTCGCGCGGGTGGTCACGCATCGCCGACGACTGGCGTTTGGGACGCACGCTCGCCAGGCGACGGTTCGACCTGGTGATTGATTTCCACGGCGGGCCGCGCGGGTCGTGGCTCACCTGGCGCACCGGCGCCCGCCAGCGACTTGGGTACACCGTCGCCGGCCGCAGCTGGATGTACACGCAGGCGGTCGAGCGGCCGCGCGAGTTGCGGCCGCGCCACTCGGTCCAGAACCAGTGGGACCTGCTGGCGGCACTTGGCATCCCGCCGCCGACACCGGCCGGCGACCCGCTCGAGATGGCCGAGGACCCGGCAGCGCGGGCCAGCGTGGACGCGCGGCTCGCGGCGGCGGGCCTGGGGCCGGAGACGCCGCTGGTCGTGATGCACGTCAGCGCCGGGAGTCCGTTCCGCCGCTGGCCGGCCGAGTCGTTTGCGGCCGTGGCCGCAGGACTGGTGGGCGCCGATCGCGCGCGGGCCGTCGTGCTGACGTCGGGGCCCTCGGAATCGGAGGCCGCCGAAGCCATCGGACATGCGGCTCGCGTCCTGGCGGGGCCGGCGTTGGCCGAGCGGATCGTGCGCATCGGCGAGTTCGACCTGGTCGAACTGCGCGCGCTCATCGGCCGCGCGGCCCTGTACATCGGCGGCGACAGCGGCCCGCTCCACATCGCGGGCACGACCAGGACGCCGGTGGTGGGGTTGTTCGGACCGACGCTGGCCGTGCGGTCGCTGCCGTGGCGCGATCCGGCGGTGCCGGCGGTGGGCGTAGAGCCGGGACCGCTGGTGTGCCGCCCGTGCGATCAACGCACGTGCGCGCCGGGCGACTTCCGGTGCTTGACTGGCACGGGACCGCACCGTGTGATCGAGGCTGCGGAACAGGCGCTGGCGCAGGGCAGACGCGAGGACCGTAGATGACGACACTGACGCTGGTGGCGGGCGCACCGCCGCGCGATCGACTGGAGTGGGCGGCCGTCGCCGGCCTGCTCGGCTTTGTCAGCGCGCTGCAGTTGTCGATCGCCGCCGCCAGCATCTGCCTGGCTGTCACGCTGGCGTGCTGGGCCGGCGCGCTCGTGCTCGGTCAGGAGCGGTGGGACGCCCCGCGGTTTTTCTGGCCCCTGCTGGTGTATGCCGCCTGGACGCTCGTCTCGGCCGCCGGCTCGCCTGATCCTCGCACCAGCTTCATCGATTCCAAGCAGCTGGTCGTCTTCCTCCTGGTGCCGGCCGTCTATCAACTGGCGCGGGGCAACCGCGCGCTGACGATCTACAACGTCATCATCACGGTGGGCGCCGCCAGCGCCATTCTCGGCATCGTCCAGTACGGGCTGCTCAACTACGACCATCTCGGCCAGCGGCCACAAGGCGCGATGGGACACTACATGACCTACTCGGGTCTGCTGGTGCTGGTCATCGCCGCCGCCGTCGGGCGCTTGCTCTTCGACACCCGCCACTGCGCCTGGTCCGCCATCGTGATGCCGGCACTGGCGGTCGCCATCGCGCTCACCTTCACGCGCAGCGCGTGGGTCGGCGTGGCGGTGGCGGTGGCCGTGCTGTTCATCCTCAAGGACTTCAGGTTGCTGGCGCTGCTGCCCGTCATCGCCGTGGTGGCGTTTCTGCTGGCGCCGGAACGCATCACCGATCGGTTCTACTCGATGTTCAACCTGCACGATCCCACAAATCGGGATCGCGTCGCGATGCTGCACGAAGGGCGCAAGATGATCGCGGCCCATCCCATCACCGGGGTCGGGCCGAACATGGTGGAGCGCGTCTACGAGGAATACCGCGACCCCACGGCGGTGGCCAAGGTGAACCCGCACCTGCACAACGTCCCGCTGCAGATTGCCGCCGAGCGCGGCTTGCCCGCGCTGGGCATCTGGATCTGGTTTGTGGCGACGGCCGGCTGGGACCTGTGGCGCAAGCTCGGGACCACACGCCACCGGTTCCTGGCGGCCACCGGCCTGGCGGCGATCGCCGGGATGCTCTCGGCAGGCCTGTTCGAGCACAACTTCGGGGACTCCGAGTTCCTGATGCTCTTCCTCGTGCTCGTCACGCTGCCGTTTGCCGCCGACCGGACCGACCTGCCGTGACCCTGCGGCTGCCGGTCACCACGCGCGAGCGCGCCCACGCGCTTGCCGCCAGCTTCCCTTCGGCGATGGTGCTCGTGGTGGGGGACGTGATGCTCGATCAGTTTCTGATCGGCTCGGTCACACGCATCTCGCCGGAAGCGCCGGTGCCCATCGTGCACTTCGACCACGAGGAGCACCGCATTGGCGGCGCGGCCAACGTCGCCAACAACGTCGTGGCGCTCGGCGCGCGCGCGGAGATCGTTGGCCTGGTCGGCGCCGACGCCGAGGCCGCGGTGCTGCGCGAGGCCCTGGCCGCACGCCACATCGGCACCACGGGCCTGGTCGCTGACTCCTCGCGGCCGACGACGCGGAAGGTGCGCGTCGTCACCGATCGGCACCAGCAGGTCGCGCGCCTGGACTACGAACAGGATCATGAAGCGCCTCAGGACGTCGAGACGGAGTTGATCGCGCGTGCGCGATCCCTTGCCGCCACCGCTGGCGCCATCGTCGTGTCCGACTACCTCAAGGGCGCCGTCACCGGCCGTTTGGTGGCTGAACTGGGCGCGGTGGCGCGGAGCCGGGGCGTGCCGCTGCTGGTGGACCCGAAGATTCCGCACATCGGGCACTACCGCGGCGCGACGCTGGTCACGCCTAATCATCACGAAGCCGAGATCGCGGCCCACATGCGCATCCGCACCGACGAGGACGCGCGCGAGGCGGCGCGGGCGTTTCGCGATCGCGCCGGGTGCGACGGCGTGCTCATCACGCGAGGCGAGCAGGGCATGTGGCTGCTGACTCAGGAATCCGAGGGCGCGCTGCCAGCGACCGCGCGCGAAGTCGCCGACGTCACCGGCGCGGGCGACACGGTGATTGCGACGCTGGCCCTGGCCCTGGCCGCTGGCGCGACGACGGCCGAGGCCGCGACGCTGGCCAATCATGCCGCCGGCATCGTCGTCGGCAAGTTCG
This sequence comes from Vicinamibacteria bacterium, assembly GCA_016650245.1. Classification (GTDB taxonomy): domain Bacteria; phylum Acidobacteriota; class Vicinamibacteria; order Vicinamibacterales; family JAENWD01; genus JAENWD01. The sequence continues at coordinate 1,428 of JAENWD010000023.1, read as the reverse complement.
GGCCGGCCACCGTGTCGGTGGAAGAGTTGCTGGCCGTCGTCTGACCTCACCGTGCGGAACTGGACTCATAAACCTACCGCCCTGGCGTGCGTCTGCATCTCGGTGACACTCGCGATGGCCATGGGCCACGCGCAGACCCAGTCACCAACCCTGGTCATCCTTCCTGCCAAAGATGGCGGCGTCATCCAGGGCGACCTGTATGGCGCGGGCCCACGCGGCGTTGTGCTGGCGCGCGGAGGTCGATTCAACAAGGGGAGCTGGGAGAAGCAGGCGCGGCAACTGGTGAACGCCCGCTTTCGGCCATCGACTTTCGGGGCTACGGCCAGTCGACCGGTCCCGGTCAGAATGACGTCTTCACCGCGCCGCTTCACCTCGACGTACTTGCCGCCGTCCACTATCTGCGTGCGACCGGGGCCACGACCGTCTCCGCGATCCTCCGTTTTCTCTCCGCGAAATAGGCCCCAGGGCGCCAAACGCCGCAGGCAGTCTCGCGTGCGCTCACAGCGACGGATGCCTGAGGTGCCACTCGGTTGCGTCCTGGTAGCGCTTTGCAACGGCCAGAACTGAAGCGTCCCCAAAAACGCGACCGATGAATGTCAGGTTGGTTGGATTGCCCTTCTCATTGAATCCGTGCGGCACCAGCACGCAGGGCTGTCCAGTGAGATTCGTGACGGCCGTGTTCAGCGTGGCAACGGGGTTCGGCGTGTAATCCGCGTAGTCGAACGGCACGACGTACGCATCGAGCGTTGACATCAAGGCCGCCATCTTCCGCATCAGCACGGTCCGAAGGCGATTGACTTCCAGGTAGTCGGCGGCTGTGAGAAATGCCAATGAGTCTTGCCGCGCTACGCGGTCCTGTCGCACGAGAGCCGAGGGCTGCGCACGAACGGGATCTGCCAATGCTGCGTTCGCTTCGCCGTAGAGCACGAGTAACGGATCGACGGCCGTATGCTCGGGGAGATCGACCTCGACAAGCGAGATCCCGAGCGCTCGAAGCTGCCCGAGCGCAGCCGCGTCATTCGCATCGGTAGACGCAGTCTGGTTGGTCTTCGTGAAGGCGGCTTTCAGATAGCCAACTCGCAGCGTCCGAAGATCAAGAGACGGATCCCAATTGAACGGTATGTCTTGCACGGCCAGATCTCGATCGTCCGGCCCTTGGATTGCATTCAGCACCACCGCGCAGTCCTCAACGCTCCGGCACATCGGTCCGACCTTATCGAGGCTCCAACTGAGTGCCATGACTCCGTGACGGCTGACGCGGCCGAATGTGGGCCGCAGGCTGGTGATACCGCATACGCCCGATGGTTCAACGATGGAGCCCAGGGTCTCGGTGCCGAGCGAAAAGCCCACCAAGCCGGCAGCGACCGCCGAAGCCGGACCTGCCGACGACCCCTGCGAGCCCATTGTGAGGTCCCACGGATTCTTGGT
>JAENWD010000022.1 GCA_016650245.1 Vicinamibacteria bacterium | reverse complement strand
GGCGGTCGGGAAGTCCTGAAACGCCTCGGCGGCCGCCTGCTCCAGGCGCACGTGGCGCTCGATTTGCAACCGAAGCACCTCTATCGGCACAACCGGGCGTGACCCCCGTGCGCGGTCGTCGAGGAAGAACCGTGCGGGCAGGCTGAGGAGGCTCTCGTCACTGGAATACGCCGGCGGCGGCGCTTCGCGAACGGCGGCCTTGAAAAGCACCGCGGCAACGGCCACCCCCAGCAGACTGATAACCATCACTGACAGGAACATCTCCATGGCTGGACCTCATTTCGCAATCGCCTGTCATGGAGCAGCTTTGGTGCCAGCACCGGCGCGGAAGAACCCGCGTGCAGTTGGGGGATTTTGGGAAGATACCCAGGCCAGCCTGCCGGTTTGTCAGGTCAGGCCTGACGTTCCGTCAGGCGCCCACCGCCGGCGGCCTGGCTTGCGACGGCCTGGACGATCGGGGGACTCATGCGCCTGACCCGCTGGTTCGGCATGACGGCACGACTGGCAGCCGGAACCACCCTGGCGGTGGTGCTGGCGGCCGGCACGGGCGCGTACTTCTACTCGGTCCACCACTCCAGGCGGCTGCTCGAGAACGCGCGCGAGACGGCGCGTCTTGAGGGCGAGCTGATCCGGGACGCGCTCGAATACCAGATGCTGGCCGACGACCGCACGCTCATCGCGAAGATGATCGACACGTTCGGCCGGCGGCCGAACGCCGAGCAGGTGGCCCTGCTCGACCGCCACGGGGTGGTGCGGTTCTCGAGCGTGCCCATCACATCTGCCGCCGACTTCGAGCCCGGCTCCCCGACCTGTCAGGCATGTCACCAGTTTCCGCCGGCCGAGCGGATGGACAGCCGGGTGATCGAAGCCCGGGGCGGGGCGGTCCTGCGGACGGTCATCCCGGTCATGAACAAACCGGCGTGTCACCAGTGCCACGACCCGAAGGACCGGATCAACGGCGTCCTGATGTTGGACGTGAACATGGAGAAGGTCCGGGCTGGGATGGACCGGGATCTCCGCTGGATGGCCGTCGGCACGGCCGCGCTGACGCTGCTGCTGGTCGCCGGCATCGCGCTCATCGTCCGCGTCGCGGTCCTGCGACGTCTCCAACGGTTCGAGACGACGGCACGGCTGATCGCGGGAGGCGATCTGAATCAGCGCGTTCCGGCGGGGGGTTCCGATACGATCTCGTGGCTCGCCCAGGAATTCAACACGATGGCCGACTCGATGACCGGGCTGCTGGATCAGGTGCACGGCCAGCAGCGGCGCCTGGAGACCGTGATCAACAGCATCGACGATGGCATCGTCGTCCTCGATCCCCACCGGAAAGTGATTGCGGCCAACGACGCGTTCCTGCAGCGGACGGGGCTTCCGCGCGAAGGCGTGCTGGGGTGCGGCTGTCGCGTGGCCGGACCGGGCGCGTGCCCGGCCGGCGATTGTCCGACCCTGGTCTGTCTGAGCACAGGTCAGCGCCAGGTGCGTATCATCGAGCGGCGGATGGCGGACGGGACGACGCGGTGGGAAGAGGTACACGCGTCGCCGATCGTCACCGAGGCCGGAGAGCTGGTGCAGGTTGTCGAGGTGTGGCGCGACATTTCGGATCGACGCGCCGCGGAGGCGCGGTTGTCGGAGTCGCATCGGCTGGCGTCTCTTGGAATGCTGGCATCCGGGTTCTCTCACGAGCTGAACACGCCCCTGGGGACCGTGCTGACGTGCGTCGAGGGTATCCTGCGTGACGCCGAAGGTCACGATGCCGCGGGGCCGGAATGGTCGCACATCGGGCAGTGCGCCTCGGTGGCGCGCGATCAGGTCCTGCGCTGCCGTAGCATCACGCAGCACTTCCTGCGCATGTCTCGAGGACAGAGCGGCGGCACGGACATCGTGGATCTGCAGTCGACGCTTGCGGCCGTGACGCGGTTGATCGAGCCGACTGCGCGGGCGCATGGTGTACGGATCGTCCAGCGGCCCACATTTGCGGGCCTCCACGTTCGCGCCAACGACGCCGAGTTGCAGCATATCTTCATCAACCTGCTGCTCAACGCGATCCAGGCCAGCGCGCCGGGCACCGATGTGACGCTCGACACCACTTGCGGCGATCCCATGCGCATTCGCGTAAGCGACCGGGGCTGCGGGATCGCTGCCGAACATCGAACGCGGATTTTCGAGCCGTTCTTCAGCCTGCGGCAGGGCGGAACCGGGCTCGGTCTGTTTTTGTCGCTCGATTTCGCCCGTCGCTGGGGCGGCGACATCACCGTCGAGAGCGAGCATGGCGCCGGGTCGGTCTTCGAGATTGCCGTTCCCGCAGCCGCCAGCGCCGCAGCGCGCCAGAACGCATGACCCGCACGGCCCTTCTCCTGGTCGACGACGATGACGCGTTCCGTACCGCGCTGGGCGGCGAGCTCGAGCGTCGGCGGTTTGGGGTGACGCTCGCGGCCTCCGGCGAAGAGGCGCTCGAGAGGCTGGCCGACAGCGAGCCGGACGTCGTGCTGCTGGACCTTCGGCTTCCCGGAATGAGCGGGCTCGACACCTTGAAGGCCATTCGAGAGCGGCACCCCGCGACCGACGTGATCGTGCTGACCGGGCACGGATCGATCGATACCGCGATTGAGTCGATTCGCATGGGCGCGTTCGACTATGTCTCGAAGCCGTGTCCGCTCGACGAGCTCGACGTGAGGATCCAGCGTGCGCTGGAGCGGCAGGCCCTTCGCAAACGCGCAACGCTGCTCGAACGCGGGTTGACGCCACCCGATCCCGGCAACTCCTTCATCGGCGACAGCGACGCGTTCCGGAACGTGCTCGGGCTCATCGACCGTGTCGCGCCGACCGACTCCGCGATCCTCATCACCGGCCAGACCGGGTCGGGGAAGGAAATGGCCGCCAAGCTGATTCACGCCCGCAGCCTGCGACGGCAGCGGCCGTTCGTCGTGGTCGAATGCGCGTCGCTGCAGGAAAGCCTGCTGCAAAGCGAGCTGTTCGGCCACGAGCGGGGCGCCTTCACCGGCGCCGATCGCGCCAAGCCCGGGCTGTTCGAAGTGGCCCACGGGGGCACCATCTTCCTCGATGAGATCGGGGAGGTGAGCCTCGCGACGCAGGTCAAGCTGCTGCGTGTGCTCGACACCTCGACGTTCCGCCGCGTCGGCGCGACCTCGGAAATCCACGTGAACGTGCGCGTCCTGGCCGCAACGAACCGCGACCTCGACGCGAGGGTTCGACAGGGGTTGTTCCGGGAGGACCTGTACTACCGGCTGTCCACGATTCGTCTGCCGCTGCCCTCGCTGCGCGAGCGGCGCGCCGACATCGATCAGCTGGCGGACCATTTTGTCGCGCGGCTGAACGAGCGGCTCGGCTGCGCCAAGCGGCTGGGAGCCGGGACGCGGCGCGTCCTGCAGCAGCACGACTGGCCGGGCAACGTGCGGGAGCTCCTCCACGTCATAGAGGCGGCGGTCATCGTCTGCGACGGCGTCGAGGTTCTGCCCGAGCATCTGCCGGCGGCGATGCGCGCGACCTCCGCATCCGCCCCCGGTCACGAGACGGCATCGGTGGCAACGCTCGAGGCCGTGGAACGGTCGCACATCGACCTGGCGCTGCGCACCACGGCCGGGCACCGCGGCCAGGCAGCCAAGCTCCTCGGGATCAGCGAGCGCAACCTGTACCGGAAACTGCGCGAGTACGATCTCGGGCCCTGAGGCGGCGCGTGCGCTCCGTTCCACG
>JAENWD010000021.1 GCA_016650245.1 Vicinamibacteria bacterium | reverse complement strand
TCCGGTCACGCTGGCTAGTGAGATACCCGCAGCCGGGACGCTCGCGGTGGCGGTCGGACAGCGCGATGGCCGCGACGTGGCCGTTCCGGTCTTCATCACGGATGTCAGCAACGGCCGCTACGAGATCGCCGACATGGGCGGCTCGGTGCGGCCAGGGATGCCGGTCTACAACCTGGACGGGGAGCTGCTCGCGATCGCAGCCGGCGATGGCCCGCCGGCGCAGGCCTATCCAGCTGGAGACTCGACCAGGCGGCTACTCGCCATCAGCTCGGCAGATCAGGGGCGAGCGTCCCTCGGTCTCGCGCTTCAGCCGCTGACCGGTGCCCTCGCCGGCGCGTTTGGGGAGCAGGGCGCGCTGATCGCCGACGTCGTGACCGGCGGCCCCGGCGACCAGGCCGGTATCGAGCCCGGAGACGTCTTGCGTGGCGTGGGCGACTCCGAGATTGCCAACATCGACGAGGCGACTCGAGCGCTGCGCCTGACGGCGCCAGGGACCGTGGTGGCACTTCGGGTCGTCCGCTCCGGGCGCCTTCGGACGCTCGAGGCGACTGCGGCCTCCGTGTTCGAGGTGGCGACATTGGCACGGGTGGTCGGCCAGGAGACGCCTGCCGGTCTTGATGCGCGCGCGCTCTTCCCCGCAGCCAGCCTTCGCGACGCGAACGTTCCCTCCGCGGCGGTCGTGCTCGGCGTCAACGGACGCGCGGTGGCCTCGCTGGCGCAGGTCCGGCGTGATCTGCGCGGCGCCCGGCGCCCGGTGACACTGCTGCTTCGCCATGACGGCCGGCGATTCTTTGCGGTCCTGGAGCCGCGGCGATGAACGAGATTCTCTCGGTCGGCCTGATTCTCATGGCGGCGCTCATCGCGGGACATCTGGCCCAGCTCGCGCGTGTCCCGGAAGTCACCGGATACCTGCTCGTCGGCTTGGTGATTGGACCGGCCGCGCTCGACCTGATCTCGCACGACAACCTCCTGACGCTCGGCTTCATGAGCGATATCGCGCTCGGTCTGATTCTGTTCAACATCGGCGCCATCTTCGAAGCGTCCAATTTCCGGGCCGTGGGGCGTGGCGTGGTGCGAATCACGCTGTGGGAGGCTTCGCTCGCCTTCGTGCTGGTGTGCGTGGTCCTGGTCGCAAGCGGGCTGACGTGGCCGCTGGCCCTGTTGCTCTCCGTGGTCGCGATGGAAACCGCACCCGCCACGACGCTGATGGTGTTGAACGAATACGACGCCAAGGGGCCGATGACTGATCGCTTGCTCGCGCTGGTCGCCCTGAACAACGTCTACGTGCTCGTCGTGTTTGGCCTTGTGACGGCCGGCCTGAGCGTCGCGGAACTGTCGGCGCACGGCTGGGTCGCGGCCTGGTATCGCGCGGTCCATGGGCTGCTCTGGACCACCGTCGGGTCGGTCGCGCTTGGCGCCATGCTGGGCGTGGTGATGGACTTCTGGGCCGTGCGGGCCAAGGAGTCCGGCGAAGCCATGATCCTGGCGGCCGGTTCGGTCCTGATCGCCGTGGGCGCGTCCCGCTGGCTTGGGCTGTCCCCGCTCATCTCGACGCTCGCGCTTGGCGCAACCGTGGCGAACACGTCAAACCACGGCGATCGGCTGCTGCGGGCGCTGGGTCGCGCAGATCCGCCCCTCTACGCAGCCTTCTTCGTGCTCGCCGGAGCCGAACTGGCGCCAGCCTCAGTACTCGGACTCGGGCTGATCGGCGTGGGGTACACCGTCGCGCGGGCCGTCGGAAAAGTCGCCGGCGCGCGCATAGGACTGCGCGGCCAGGACGTGCCGCCGCTGGTGCGGCGCCACCTCGGCTTCTGCCTCGTGTCCTCGTCGTCACTGGCGGTGGGCCTGACCATTCAGATCCGAACCGCCTTCCCCGCCTATGCCGCTTCCGTGACGGGGATCGTGCTGGCCGCCGTGGTCATCTTCGAAATCGTCGGGCCTTTGCTGACGCGCCACGCGCTGATTGTCACCGGTGAAGCCATGACGATGCCGGCGCCGTTGCGGGAGTCCGCTGGCGAAGACACCGCCGCCTGATCGGCAGGGCACGAGTCGCCCGATCAGGTACCAAGGAGACAACGCACATGCTCTGGATTCCTTCCGATTGGCCGGTATGGCTCAGCCGACTGGCGTGGACACTTGTCACCGTCGCAGGGGCATGGGTGCTGGGGCGCGTCGCCAATGCCCTTGTGGTCCGCAGCCTCGTCACGTGGGCCGGACGGACACGCGCGACGTGGGACGACGCCATCTGGGAAGAACTGAACTCGCGCCTTCCGACATGGGCAATGTTGCTGGGCGGCTGGTTGGCCATCGGCCATTGGACACTCAACGCCCAGGCAGAACTGCTGGCGACGCGCGCGCTGTTTGTCGCTGGTGCGGTGTCGGTGACGCTCGCGCTGGCGGCGGTTGCCAGCCGGCTGGTCGGGGCGTTCGGCTCGAGCGGCGCGCCAGGCCATGGCGTGACCAGCCTCTCGCGAACGGTCACCTGGGGACTGGTGGCCACCCTCGGCATGCTGGTGATCCTCAACACCCTCGGCGTGTCGATCGCGCCGATGCTGACGGCGCTGGGCATCGGCGGTCTGGCCGTCGCACTGGCGCTCCAGGAGCCGCTGGCGAATCTGTTCGCTGGGCTGTTCATCACCATGGCGGGCCAGATCCGGGTCGGCGACTACGTGAAGCTCGATTCCGGCATGGAAGGGTATGTGATGGACTTCGGCTGGCGCTCGACCCGGATTCGCATGCTCGCCAACAACCTGGTGCTCGTGCCCAATGCCAAGCTGGCGCAGGCGGTCGTCGTCAACTACCACCTGCCGGCCCGCGATCTGGCGGTGCTCGTGGACGTGGGTGTCGACTACGCCAGCGACCTGCAGCACGTCGAGCGGGTGACCCGCGACGTCGCCGGCGACGTGATGGCCACGGTCGCTGGTGGCGTTCCGGACTTCGCGCCCTTCGTCCGGTTCCACACCTTCGCAGACTCGAGCATCAACTTCAGCGTGATCCTTCGGGGTCAGGAGTTCACCGACCAGTATCTCGTCAAGCACGAGTTCATCAAGCGCCTGCATCGTCGGTACCAGCAGGAGGGAATCGCCATCCCCTTCCCGATGCGAAGCCTGACGCTGCGTGAGGCTCCCCCCGTCGGGTCTGCCAGTGGTGAGAGTCCCCCTCCTGCCAGCGCGTGACGCGCGACGAGGGCGCTGGCCGTTGTCGTGGTTGGCATGCTGGGCACTGCCGTGGACCTGCTGCTGATCGAGCACTATGAGGACGTCTGGCAGATCCCGCCGCTCCTGATGGTCGCGCTGGGGATCGTGGTCGCCGCGTGGGTGTGGTTGTCGGACGGCGCGCCCGCCGTGACGGCCATGCGGATCACCATGGTCCTGTTCCTCGTCACCGGTGCGGCCGGCCTGGCGTTCCACTACAACGGGAACACGGAGTTCCAGCACGAGATGGACCCCACGCTCGAGGGCTGGACGCTGTTGGTGAAAGTCATGCGAGCCAAGGCGCCTCCCGCGCTGGCGCCCGCTGCCATCATTCAGATCGGCCTGCTCGGCCTTCTCTCCACCTACAAGCATGGCGCGCTCGAACGGTCGGGCCGCCCTTAGGTCAACGTAACCGGAGCACACGATGCACATCACCAGACTCATCGCGTTCGGACTGCTGACCCTGGTCACGGCGGGCGCCGCACAGGCGCAGGTCGGCACGTCACTCGGCGTGGTCGATGCGAACACCGCGGCCGAAAAGGACCTCCTCGGGATGCCGCACATGACGCCGGCGATCGTCAAAGGCCTAATCGAGAAGCGGCCCTTCAACAGCATCACCGACCTGCACGCGTATCTCGCCAGCCAGACGATGACGCCGGAGCAGGCGATGGCCTTCTACGGGAAGGCCTTCGTCCACATCAACCTGAACACCGCCACGCCGGAAGAGATCCTGCTGGTGCCGGGCGCCGGCAAGCGGATGGTCCGCGAGTTCGACGAGTACCGGCCGTGGAAGACCTACGCGCAGTTCGACAAGGAGATCGGCAAGTACGTCGGCGCCGATCAGGCTGCCAGGCTCGCGCAATACACCTTCATCCCCGTCGGTCTCAACACGGCGACCGACACCGACATCCTCAGCATTCCTGGCGCAGGGCCCCGGATGGTCCGCGAGTTCAAGGAATACCGGCCCTGGAAGACGAAAGCGCAGTTCGAAAAGGAAATCGGCAAGTACGTCGGCGCCAGCGAGGTGGCCCGACTGTGGCGCTACGTCGTAATCGAGTAGGCTGTATGTGAGACTTAGAACGTCCCCTGGGAGATAGAACGAGATATGGCTGTCCACCTGGTGAACCCGAGTCACCTGTCATTTGGCGTCGGGGTGATTACGCCCCGATGGCTGTTCGTGCTGGCCGGGGCAACCCCGGCGTCGCACGGAGTGCCGCAGATCACTGACGAAACCCTGGAGGTCTTCGACGTCGAGACCCTTCACCCCGGCGACGTCGTGGGGATAGGCATTCACACCGGCAACGCGCTGCGCGGCTACGAGATCGGCACCCTCGCCCGGGCCCGCGGCGCGATCGTCGTCTTCGGCGGCATCCACGCCACGCTGTACCCCGAGGAGGCGCACGAGCTCGGCGGCGCGCACGCTGTCGTCAAAGGCGACGGCGACGTGGCGTGGTCCCGCGTGCTCGACGACGTGAGGGGCGGCACACTGCAGCGGATCTACGAGGCCGGGCGTCTCGAGGCGGACCAGTTCGTCCAGGCGCGATGGGACCTGCTGCCTGAGGGGCGTTACATGTGGGGCTCGGTGCAGACGGTTCGCGGCTGCCCGAAGCACTGCTCGTTCTGCTCGGTGTGGCGCACCGATGGCCAGAAGCCTCGACAGCGCGGGGTGGACGCGGTGATCAGCGAGATTGTCGACCTGCGTCGGCGGGGGTTTCGTTTCGTGGCGCTGGCCGACGACAACTTCTACCCGGTGCCGCTGGCCGATCTCGCGATGGCCGAGCGCCAGGGCAATGTGGCGCGGCTCGAGCAGTTACGCGCGTTGCGCGCCGAGCGCTTCGAGCTGATGGAGCAGTTGGCGAAGCTGCCCTCCGACATGATCTTCTTCACGCAGATCACGATGGAGGCCGCCGAGGACGAGACGTTCCTTGCTGCGATGAAGCGCGCCAACATCAAGGGCGCGCTGGTCGGCGTGGAGGCGGTCACGCCGGAAGGCCTCAAGGACGTCTACAAGGGCTTCAACGAGGTCGGCGAGGCGCTGGTCACGCGTCTGCGGAAGTTCCGCGAGCACGGCGTGCACGTCCTGGGCTCGTTCATCTTCGGCCTTCCGAGCGATCGCGCGACGACGTTTGACGCCACGGCGGACATCGCGGAGCGCGCAGGGGTGACCTTCGCGCAGTTCGTGATGCTGACGCCCTTCCCGGGCACGCTGGACTTCGCGGCGTGGGAGAAGAAGCTCGAGGGCGACACGACCCACATCGCGGGCATCCCGATCACCCGCCACTGGCTGATTCCCCAGGCGCAGCGTCCGAAGGTGTACTCACCCCACGCCGTGATGTCCGGCGATGAGATCCGCGCGAGGACACAGGCGGTGTGGGATCGCTTCTACAGCTTTCCCAAGATCTGGGCGCGGGCCCGGTGCGTGAAGAGCCTGCGCTCGCGGCTCGGATTCGTGCTGATCTCGAAGCTCTACAGGCAGATGTACGCGAACACGGGAATTGCCACCGACTCGGCGCGCGTGAGCCGGGCGAATCGGTGGGCCCGCCTGATCGCCAGGCCGTCCCGGCTCCTGTTCACCGCCCGCCCCATGCCGGAACTGCCCATGCCGGCGCCTGCGGCCTATCGCATGAGGCCCGAGTCGACATGATGCCTCGGGTCACTGACCTGCCTGGGTGACGGTGACCACTTTGTTCCGCACGGTGATGTGTCCCACGCGCGACGCCGCGCCTGCATTTGCAGCGACCGCGAAGGAAACCGGGTCATCGCCGGATCGCGGCATGCTGCTCGTGATCACGATCCACGGGACATCGGACTTCGCCGTCCACAGACACCGGTCCTGTAACGGGCCACCACACGTGTAGGGCACGCTCTGCTGAATGACGTCGAACGAGGCAGTGCCGCCACCGGCCGCGACGCTGATGGCGCTCCGGCTCACCGCATACAAGCAGCCCGCCTGCGCGACATGGATGTTCTGACCGGCCGTCGGTGTTGGCCATCGCACCATGATGGTGCCCTCGCGAGGGGCGTCGTAGTTGTCCGTGAAGGTTATGGTGATGACACCGGAGCCCTTGCCGGACGGGCCGCTCGAAACGGCCAGCCATGAGGCATTCTCGGTCACGCTCCACGGGCAGTTCGACGTCGAGGTCATGCTGGCGGTGAGGCTGCCCTTCGGCATGCAGGGTGTCAACTCGACCGGTGCCACCGCGTAATCGCAGCGCCCGAGATCACCCGACTGTCTGACCGTGAAGACGCGGTCGGCTGCCGTGATGGTGGCAGTGCGGTCGGCGAGATCGAGGTTTCGTGCGACGGTGTAGGACACGCTGCCGTTCCCGGATCCCTGGTTGCCGGACGTGACGACGACCCATGGTGCGCTGGGGGTGGCAGCCCACGCGCAGTCGCCTGGTGCGCTCACCGCAAATGTCCCCGTTCCGGCGTCCTTGCCAAACTGCGCGCTTCCTGGAGATATGGCGTAGGTGCAGACCGCGACTGCGCGGCCCTGCTGCGTGACCGCGTGGCTCTGGCCACCAATGGTCAGCGTGCCGTTTCTGGATTCCATCGAGGGATTGGCGGCCACTGAGTACGCGACCGTGCCGGGACCGGTCCCGGTGCCGCCAGCGGTGATGGTGACCCAGCCCGCGCTGGCCGTGGCGCTCCACGCGCACGCGGCAGGAGCGGCGACCGTCACGCTCGCTGCGCCGCCGTCACCCCCGAACACCTGATTCGCTGGCGAGACCGCAAACGAACAGACGGGAGTTGGCTCGTTCGGAGACCGGTGTCCATCGCATCCGGCGCCTGCGACGAACATGGCAGCAACGAGAGCGCCGCCGTTGAGCAGTCGCGTCCCCATGTCGCATTCCGGGATCACCTTTGAAGCAATTACTCGGCCAATGGCAGGCTCCCGCTCGTGGCAGCAGAAGGCGGAGTCAACTGGGAGGGCGCGAGCGCGGACCGGGGAACAATCGGGCGTGCCAGCGTGATTTCCCTCACGCGGCCTGGCAGAGCCCCTCTACGAGGCCGTCGATCTGGTCGCCGGCTTGCCGGCCGGCCACTGGAAGCCGGACGGCAGGTGACCGAATGTGGCCTCCAGGCGGAGCACGTCGATCGTGCGCTCGTAGATCGCGTCCGCTTCGTCGCGGTCGTTGCCGATGACGGTGAGCCCCAGCTTTCCAAACTCGGAGACGGCGCCGATCATGTGAAACAGCACGCCCGACTCGGTGCGATGGCTGTAGTGCAAGGCGTTCATGGACACCATGTCGATGAGGTCTTCAGGCAGGATGCCCCGGTAGAGCTCCGAGCACAGGTTGTCGGTGGAGCGGTAGTGCTTCGGACGCCCGCTCAGGGAGAGGAACTGGCCACTCACCGGATCCATGTCGCCTCCTGTCAGGAAGCGGAGGGCAAGAAACGGGTGGGTCGTGCCCACCACTCGCAGGTTGATCTCGAGTGCGGTGATCCGCCACGGCTCGTGCGGCGCGTTGCGCCATGCCAGGAAGTCGACACCGAACCGGCTGATGGCGCCGAGCCGGGCGAGTACCTCTCCGACGCGGAGGCCAGCGGCCCGGATCTGCTGCCGGTAGCCGTCCTGCGCGGGGAAGTTGCACCCCAGGTAGATCTGCCCCGAGTCGCCCCCGAGGATCTGATCGTGTGTGGAGATGTCGAGCACCTCACCGGTCGGGCTCGTCCTGAACTGCGCGCTCGGCGACACTGTCTCGCCGGCCTCGATGTACTCCTCGACGACACCGCCCATGCGCCCGAGCTTCTCGAAATAGCGCGACCGCCCCTGGGTCGGCACGGGCATGGCCGCTTCGTCGATGGCGCGGCGCGCCATGCCCTGGTCGTTGCTTCCGGGGCATGCGACGACCGCGTTGCCCTCGCCGGAGAAGCTGTCGTTGAGCTTGATGAGGGCGCGTTTCATCGATGGGCGCTGTCGTTTGAGCTCGCCCAGCGCCTCGGCTGCCTCTTCGGGCGTGTAGATGTCCTCGACGCCGGCCGGCATCTCGACGCCGGCCTGCTTGAACACGCGCCGGCTGCCGGACTTCGATCCAAGGTGGGCCAGCGACGGGTCGAGGCCGTTCAGGGGGATGCCGAGCAGCACGGCGAGCCTCCGCTCGAGCGGTGTGGAGTTGAACACCGTCAGGTACGCCCGGTCGTGGTCGTGAATCGCATAGCGAATGCGCTGCAGCAGCCGCGGCCTCTCGAGCACCTTCTGGGTGAGCGGTCTGGCCGACGCGTCGTACGCGCACAGCATCGTCAGGCGTGCGCGCGCATGGCTGGCCGGGACGCCCGCCAGCAGGTTCAAGTAGTAGTCCAGCGTCAGTGGGTGTACCGGCTGGGAGGTGACGTACACCAGGTTCGCGCGAGGGTTGCGCAGCCGGATCAACAGGAAGAGCAGGCGCTCTTCGTAGTAGCTCGCGCCGGTCAGCTTCGCCAGCTCCTCGTTGTCGAGGGTGAGCGAGGGCACGACGACCGACGTGGCGGGCGTCTCCGCGCTGCCCGACACGGCGCCCCACACGGTAGCCAGGCGCGGCTTGAGCCGCTCGAACGCCTCGAGCTCCTGCTCGAGCGTCAGGTCGCAGAGAAACGGCGGTTTCGGGAGCACGTGAGTAGCCGATGATACCGTGTCCGACCTCCGCCAGGGTTGGCGCACAATAGGGTCATGCGCGTGCTGCTCGTCGAGGATGAGCCGGCGGCGGCCCAGATGCTGGCGAAGGGGTTGCGCGAGCATGCGTATGCGGTCGATGTCGCCATCGACGGTGACGACGCATCATTTCGATTGGCGACGACAGACTACGACGCCGTCATCCTGGACGTCATGCTCCCGCGCAAGGATGGTCTGTCGGTGGCGCGCGAGGCGCGAGGGGCCGGGTCGGCGGTCCCGATCCTCATGTTGACGGCTCGTGACGCGGTCCTGGCGCGCATCGCCGGGCTCGACAGTGGCGCCGACGATTATCTGACCAAACCGTTCGACTTCGATGAGCTGCTCGCGCGGCTCCGAGCCCTGATTCGCAGAGGCATCCGGGCGCCGCTGCCCGAACGCCTGGTCGTCGGTTCGCTCGACATGGACACGCGGTCACGGCAGGTCTCCAAGCACGGTCGCGTAATCCCTCTCACCACACGGGAGTACGCACTTCTCGAGTTCCTGGCGCGACGGACCGGCCAGGTCGTCGGCCGAGCGGAGATCGCCGAGCACGTCTGGGACCAATCGTACGATCCTCTCTCCAATGTCATTGACGTGTACGTCCAACGACTCCGGCGCAAGATCGACGACGCGCGTGGGGACTCCCTGATCCGCACCCGACGCGGAGAGGGATACACCCTGGCCACGACGGCAGCGTGACTTCACGTGCGCTGCCGGAGTCGCCGCGAGCGATGGCTCGGTGGCTCAGCGCCCGCCTGTCCATCAGAGCGCGCCTGTCCCTGTGGTGCGGCCTCATGGTGTTGCTGGCGCTCGTCGGCGCCGGAGTTCTTGTCCTGTGGTTGCAGGCGCGTCTGGGCCTGGCCCGCGTCGACCAAGAGCTGGAAGCAGCGACCGTGACGGTCGCGGGGGTGCTCCGTAACGAACTGGACGAGGGATTGAACCTGGCCGACAGCGTTCGCGACATGATGGCGGAGCTCAGCCTGACAGGTGCCGGCTTCGCGATCGTCACGGCTGAAGGAGCCGTCCTCGGTACCAAGGTGGCGAACAATCCCCCTGTGCCAGACGCGGTGATCCAGTCCGCCCGGGCGACGCCGACCACCGTCGCGGCCGCCCCGGTGGACACCCGAATGCGTGCGGAGTCGCTCGAGTACCTCGGCCACAACCTGCGCGTCGTCACGTGGAAGTCGTTGGCGCCTCTTCAGGCGGAGCGGATCACGCTTGAACGTGCCATGCTGCTCGGGATACCCCTGGCTGTCTTGTTCGCGATCGCGGGTGGCCTGAGCATCAGCCGGCGCGCCTTGCGCCCACTGGGCGAGATGGCCAGTCAGGCCGAAGCCATCGGTAGTCACAATCTCCATGCTCGCCTCTCCATTGCGAACCCGCGGGACGAACTCGGGACACTCGGACACGCCTTCAACGGGCTCCTGGAGCGACTGGCCGCGTCACTGCAGCAACAACGAACCTTCATGGCCGATGCCTCCCATCAATTACGCACACCCGTCTCGGTGATCCGGACGGCGGCGCAGGTGACGCTGAGTCGCAAGCAAAGGTCGGAGACGGAGTACCGGGAATCACTCGACGTCGTGGCGCGTGAGGCGCAGCGGTTGACCAAGTCGGTGGAAGACATGTTCATCCTCGCGCTGGCGGATGCTGAGGCCAGGCCCCTGCAGTGCGCGCCCCTGTATCTGGACGAGCTCGTCGGCGAAGTCGTCGACGACTTGCGACTGGTGGCGGACGCCCGGCACATTGCGTTGCGCGGGGACTCGGCTGGCGAGACGCCGTTTCTCGGCGACGAGTACCTTCTCCGCCAGATGTTGTCGAATCTGCTCGAGAACGCGATTCGGCATACGCCACCACTGGGGACGGTGACCGTGTCACTGACGCGCGCGCCAGGCACCCTGACCGTGGCCGTCACGGATACAGGCCCTGGAATCGCCCCCGATGACGCCGACCGCATTTTCGAGCGTTTCGTGCGCCTCGGTCCTCCTGGTTCCGAATC
>JAENWD010000020.1 GCA_016650245.1 Vicinamibacteria bacterium | reverse complement strand
CTATGTCGTCAGTGACGGCACCAACCGCCCGGTGCGCGTGCACCTGCGGGCACCCTCGCTGGCGGCGTGTCAGGCGATGGAGCCGATGGTCGTCGGCGCCCTCCTCGCGGATGTGGTCGCCATCATCGGCTCGACCGACATTGTCATGGGAGACGTGGACAGGTGAGTTTCCATCCCGAGATTCCCTACACGACCGGGCAGCACCGGTCCGAGCGTCTGCTGTCGCCTGAAGGCGAGCCGTTTGCGTTCACGCCCGAGCAGCGCGCGAGGTTCGAGGAGCTGGCCTCGCACTACCCGCCCGAGCGGCGCAAGTCGGCCGTGATCTTCGCGCTCTTCATGGTGCAGGAGCAGGTCGGCTACGTGTCGCGCAGCGGGATGCGCCATGTCGCCGCGGTCATCGGCTGCACGCCGGCCGAGGTCGAAGAGGTCGCGACCTACTACGCGATGTTCTACAAGCAGCCGGTCGGCACGTTCGTGATCCAGGTGTGCCGGACGCTGTCGTGCGCGCTCAAGGGCGCCGAGCGGGTCACCGAGGAAATCGCCAACGCACTGCACATCAAGCCAGGTGAGACGGACACGACGGGCACGTTCACGCTGGTCGAGGTCGAGTGCCTCGGGGCGTGCGACCGCGCGCCGGTTGTGATGGTCAACGACGGCTGGCACGAATGCCAGAGACCGGAAGACGCCGTGAGGCTGCTCGACGTGGTCAGAGCCAGGGGCGAGGCTGGATTGTCCGGCTGCGTGCACCGGGTGGAGAAGTAGGTGGAGAAGTAGATGGCGATGGAACCCATCCTGACCCCGCTGGTCCGCGAGCCGGGCAGCTACACGCTCGATTTCTACCTGCAGCGGCTCGACGGCTATCAGGCGCTGCGCAAGGCCCTGGGCATGACGCCCGACCAGGTGATCGACGCCGTGAAGGCGTCGGGGTTGCGCGGAAGAGGCGGCGCCGGCTTTCCCACTGGCATGAAGTGGCAGTTCGTGGACAAGAAGTCCCCGAAGGCGAAGTACATCTGCTGCAACGCCGACGAAAGCGAGCCGGGCACGTTCAAGGACCACCTGCTGATGGAGCGCAACCCGCACCTGCTCATCGAGGGGTGCGCCATCGGCTGCCACGCCATCGGGTCGTCGGTGGCCTATATCTACATCCGCGGCGAGTTCCTCCACGTACAGCACCATCTGGAAGCCGCCATCGCCGAGGCGTACAAGGCGGGGTACCTGGGGAAGAACATCTTCGGCACCGGCTTCAACTGCGACGTGTACATGCATCGCGGCGCCGGGGCGTATGAAGCGGGCGAGGAAACGGCGCTCATCGAGTCGCTCGAAGGCAAGCGCGCGCAGCCGCGCATCAAGCCGCCGTTTCCCGCCGTCGAAGGCCTCTACAACTGCCCGACGGCGGTGAACAACGTCGAGACGCTCTGCAATGTGCCGTCGATCGTGCTCAAGGGCGCCGAATGGTTTGCCGCGCTCGGGCCCGAGAAAAACGGCGGGCCGAAGCTGTTCTGCGTCAGCGGCCATGTCGTCAAGCCGGGCGTGTTCGAAGCCTCGATGCACACGACAGTGAAATCGCTCATCTACGACTACGCGGGCGGCATCGCCAACGGGCGGCAGTTGAAGGCCGTGATTCCGGGTGGCAGCTCGGTGCCGATCCTGCTGCCCGATCAGATCGACGTGCCGGCCAGCTTCGACGGCTTGATGAAGGCCGGCTCGCTGCTGGGGTCGGCCGGGATGATCGTCATGGACGACACGACCTGCATGGTCTGGGTGGCCCAGAACCTGCTGCACTTCTATCGACACGAAAGCTGCGGCAAGTGCACGCCCTGCCGGGAGGGCGGCGACTGGCTGCTGAAGATGCTGAGCAAGATCGAGCGCGGCGAGGGTCAGATGCGCGATATCGATCTGCTGCTCAGCGTCGCGGATAATATCGCCGGCAAGACGCTCTGCGCGTTCGGCGACGCGGCGGCAACGCCCGTGCTCACGACGATCAAGCAGTTCCGCCACGAGTTCGAAGCGCACATCCGCGAAGGCCGGTGCACGTGCCCGGCCGATTGGCGCGCGAAAGAGCCGGTCGGCGCTCACTGAAGACGGAAGGCTGAAGGCTGAAGGCTGAATGGATCCAGTTCTGATCGTCCAAGTTGCGCTGGTGGTGGTGGTCTTCCAGGCGCTGCTGTTGTCGGCCGCCGGCATGGTCTGGGCCGAGCGCAAGGTCTCCGCGCGCCTGCAGCAGCGGTTCGGCCCGACACTGACCGGCCCGGCCGGGCTGCTGCAGCCGTTTGCCGACGTCTTCAAGCTGTTCTTCAAGGAAGAGCTCAAGCCGAAGGCCGCCGACTCGGTGTTGTTCTATCTGGCGCCGATCATCTCGGCGACGACGGCGTTTCTCGCCTTCTGCGTGGTCCCGTTCGGGCCGCCCACGACGCTGTTCGGGCTGCTGGATCGCCCGGTGATGCTGACCGTGGCGGACGTGAACGTCGCGGTGCTGGTCATCTTCGCCGTGGCCTCGATGGGCGTGTACGGCATCGTGCTGGCCGGCTGGAGCTCGAACAACAAGTACTCGCTGCTGGGCGGCCTGCGCGCCTCGGCGCAGATGATCAGCTACGAGCTCAGCTACGGCATGGCGCTGGCCGCGGTGCTCGTGCTCGGCAACTCGCTGTCGCTGGTGGAGTTGGTCAACGCCCAGTCGGGCTACTGGTTCGGGTTCATCCCGAAGTGGTTCGTGTTTCTGCAGCCGGTGGGGTTCTTCATCTTCATGACCGCGGGCGTCGCCGAGACCAACCGCGCGCCGTTTGACTTCCCGGAGGCCGAACAGGAACTCGTGGCCGGGTACCACACCGAGTACTCGAGCATGAGCTTCGCGCTCTTCTTTCTCGCCGAGTACGTGAACATGGTGACCGTGTCGGCCGTGGCGACCAACCTGTATCTGGGCGGGTGGCACGGGCCGGTGCTGCCGCCGTGGCTGGGCATCCTCTGGTGGTTCGCCAAGCTGTCGGCGCTGCTGTTCTTCTATCTGTGGCTGCGCTGGACCCTGCCTCGCTACCGGTACGACACGCTGATGCAGTTCGGCTGGAAGTTCCTGCTGCCGTTGTCGGTCCTGAACCTGCTCGCCACGGCCGCGGGGGTGCTCTACTTTGGGATTTGAGACCATCGGCTTCTACGTGCTCGGCGCGCTGGCCGTCGCGGCCTCGCTGGGCGTCATCGGCCAGCGCAACCCCATCTACAGCGTGATGCTGCTGATCGGATCGTTTGGGGCGCTGGCGGGCCTCTACATCCTGCTCGACTCGCCCTTCACGGCCGTCACGCAGATCATCGTGTACGCGGGCGCCATCATGGTGCTCTTCCTGTTCGTCGTGATGCTGCTCAACGTCCCGCGCGAGGACGCGGCGGAATGGGATCGCAGCCACCCGCTCAACCGGCCCGGCGCGCGGCGCCTGGGCGCGGCGCTGGCGGTCTTCCTGGTGCTGGAGCTGGGCTGGGCCGTGTGGCACATCTCGACGCGCGAGGCCGTGGCCTTCAAGGACATCTCGTCTGGCGGGATCAGCTCGGTGGCGGCCCTCGGCCGGTCGATCTTCACGGACTACGCGTTCCAGTTCGAGGCCACGTCGATTCTGATTCTGGCCGCCATGGTGGGCGCCGTCGTGCTGGCGCGCAAGGAGCAGGAGTAACGCCGTGGACGTCACGCTGAACCACTACCTGGTGCTCTCGGCGATTCTGTTCGCCATCGGCACGGCTGGCGTGTTCCTTCGACGCAACGTCATCACGCTGCTGCTGTCGATCGAGATCATGCTCAACGCGGTGAACCTGACGTTTGTCGCCGCCGGCCGCCAGTTTGCCGCCGTCGACGGGCAGGTCATCGTGTTCTTCGTCATGACCGTTGCCGCTGCCGAGGCCGCCGTTGGCCTGGCCATCGTGATCGCGCTCTTCCGCCACCGGGAATCGCTGAACCCCGAGGCGTTCACCAGCCTCAAGTGGTGACGGAGGCCACTGACCTAGCCGTGCTTGCCCTGATTCCGCTGCTGCCGTTTGCCGGCTTCCTGGTCAACGCCCTGTTCGGGAAGCGTCTGCCCAAGTCCGTCTCGGGCGGCGTGGCCTGCGCCGCGATGATCGCGGCCTTTGGCGTCTCGCTCTTCTCGGTGACGGTGATGTTTGGCACGCCCGGGCGGGCGATCGAGCAGACCGTGTACACCTGGATCGCCTCGGGTGACCTCCACATCGGCGCCAGCTTCTACGTCGACGCGCTCGCCTCGGTGATGATCCTGGTCATCACCGGCATCGGCTCGCTGATCCACATCTACTCGACGGCCTACATGCACGACGAGTCAGGCAGCGAGTTTGCGCGGTACTTTTCGTATTTGAACCTGTTTGCGGCGTTCATGCTGGTGCTGGTGCTGGGCAGCAACTTCCCGGTGATGTTTGTCGGCTGGGAGGGCGTGGGCCTCTGCTCGTACCTGCTGATCGGCTTCTGGTACAGGAAGCAGTCAGCGATCGACGCCGGCAAGAAGGCGTTTGTCGTCAACCGCATCGGCGACTTCGCGTTCATTCTCGGCACGCTGCTCGTCTTCAGCCAGTTCGGCACGCTCGACTTCCAGGGCGTCGCAAGCAAGGCCGCTGCCCTGCCGGTCGAAACGGGCTGGGGCGTGCTGTCGGTGGCAACCCTGTTGCT
Organism: Vicinamibacteria bacterium; assembly: GCA_016650245.1. Classification (GTDB taxonomy): domain Bacteria; phylum Acidobacteriota; class Vicinamibacteria; order Vicinamibacterales; family JAENWD01; genus JAENWD01. The sequence goes on along the minus strand of JAENWD010000020.1, from coordinate 1,521 downwards.
CTTCATCGGCGCGACGGGCAAGTCCGCGCAGATTCCGCTATTCACCTGGCTGCCAGACGCGATGGAGGGCCCCACACCCGTGTCGGCGCTGATCCACGCCGCGACGATGGTCACCGCGGGTGTGTACATGATTGGGCGCAACGCCGTGCTCTTCTCGCATGCGCCCGAGACGCTGCAGGTGGTCGCGATCATCGGCGCGGCGACGGCGCTACTTGCCGGCACGATCGGCATCGTCCAGAACGACATCAAGCGCGTGCTGGCGTATTCGACCGTCAGCCAGCTGGGCTACATGTTCCTGGCGATGGGCGTCGGCGCGTATGGCGCGGGCATCTTTCACCTCTACACCCACGCGTTTTTCAAGGCCCTGTTGTTTCTCGGCAGCGGCGCGGTGATTCACGCGCTGCACGGCGAGCAGGACCTGCGGCACATGGGCGGGCTGAAGAAGGAGCTGCCGATCACCTACTGGACGTTTCTGATTGGCGCGATCGCGATTGCCGGCGTGCCGGGCCTGGCGGGCTTCTTCAGCAAGGACGAGATCCTCTGGAAGACGTTCGAGGGTGGCCACACGCTGCTGTGGGTGGTCGGCATCCTGACGGCGCTGCTGACGGCGACCTACATGTTCCGGCTGGTGTTCCTGGCGTTTCATGGTGAACGTAGGGGCCTGGCCCCGGTACATCACGCCGGGGCCAGGCCCCAGCACCTGCACGACGCGCCCCCGGCCATGGCCACCGCGCTCATCGTGCTGGCGATCGGATCGGTGGTCGCCGGCTACGTCGGCGTGCCGGCGGTGCTGGGCGGCAGCAACACGATCGAGCACTACCTGGCGCCGAGCTTTGAAGCGCGAGGCGGCGTGCACGAATTGCAGGGCTTAGGCCCTGCCGCCACAGCTGAGGGTGTCCCCCACGGCGCCGACGGCGCCGTGCCCCCCGCCGCCGAAGGCGGCGCCCCCCGCGTGAGTGAAACGAGCGCGCCCCACGGCGGCGCCGCCGCCCATGAAAGCACCGAGCTCTCCCTGATGGGTGTCTCTATCGCGCTCGCGTTTGCCGGCATCGGCCTGGCGTGGTTCTTCTTCGTCAAGAGCCCGGGCTCGGCGGATGGCGTCGCGTCAGCGGCCGGGCCGTTGCACACGCTGCTGCTCAACAAGTACTACATCGACGAGCTCTACGACGCGGTGATCGTGAAGCCGATTGTCGCGATCTCGCGCGGGGTGCTGTGGAAGGTGGTTGACGCCGAGGTCATCGACGGCGCGGTCAACGGGACTGGCTCGGTCGTCGAGACCGGCGCCACCTGGCTGCGGCGGTTTCAGACGGGCTCAGTGCGTGTCTACGCGGCGTCGATCCTGCTTGGCGTCGTGCTCGTTCTCGGCTACTACATGGCGACGTTCTAGTTCAATGACCGCGTATCTGCTCAGTCTGCTCATCGCCGTGCCGCTGGCCGGCGCGTGTCTCGTGTTGCTGGTCCCCGGCAAAGACGAGCAGCGCGCGTCCCTCGTGCGCCAGCTTGGCTTCGGCATCTCGCTGG
>JAENWD010000019.1 GCA_016650245.1 Vicinamibacteria bacterium | reverse complement strand
TCATCGACTTTGCCCGCATCCGTGCCGTGGCCAACGAGGTCGGCGCGCTGATGATGACCGACATGGCTCACATCGCGGGCCTGGTTGCCGCCGGCGTTCACCCAAGCCCGGTGCCGCACTCGGACTTCGTCACGACGACGACCCACAAGACCCTCAGGGGACCGCGCGGGGGCCTGGTGCTGTGCCGCCAGGCACATGCCAGGGACCTCGACCGTGCCGTGTTCCCCGGCGTCCAGGGCGGGCCGCTCGTGCACATCGTGGCGGCCAAGGCCGTGTGCCTGAAGGAGGCGGCGGCGGCCGACTTCGGCGCGTACCAGCGCCGCGTGGTCGCCAACGCCGCGCGTCTGGCCAGCGTCATCGCCTCCGGCGGCTTCCGCATCGTCAGCGGGGGCACGGACACCCACCTGATGCTGGTGGACGTGTTCTCCAGGGGCCTCACGGGCAAGGTCGCCGAGGCCGCGCTTGGCAAGGCCGGCATCACCGTCAACAAGAACGCGATCCCCTTCGATCAGAACCCGCCGATGGTCGCCAGCGGCGTCCGCATCGGCACGCCCGCCATCACCACGCGAGGCATGACCGAAAAGGACATGGACGCGGTGGGCGACATGATCCTGCGCGCCCTCGCCGCACACGACAACGACGGCGCGCTTGCGGCGATCAAGCGCGAGGTCGAGGAACTGTGCGCGAGGTTTCCGTTGTACCAGGAACGCTGACGGTCCAGCGTGCAGTTTCTGCCACATCGCCCGCGTTAGACTGATCGGATGGATCTTGTCGCGCGCGTCGATGCCGTCTTCGACGAGCAGGGCGCGCTGGCGCGTGTGCTGCCCGGCTTCGAGCCACGGCAGGCGCAGCGCGCGATGGCGGCGAAGGTCGCCTCGACCCTGCAGCATGAGGGCGTCGCGCTGGTCGAGGCCGGCACCGGCACCGGCAAGACGCTCGCGTACCTGATCCCTGCCATCCTCAGCGGCAAGCGCGTGCTGGTCTCTACTGGCACCAAGAACCTCCAGGAACAGATCGTCGAGAAGGACCTGCCGATCCTGACCAGAGTCCTCGACCGCCCCTTCACTGTCACCGTGATGAAGGGGCGCGGCAACTATCTGTGCCTGCATCGCTACCAGGCGATGCGCAGCGGAGGGTTGCCGCGTCAGCAGCGCCTTGGCGGCTTCGGCCACCCGGGTACCGAAGTCGACGAGCGCATCCTCCTGCCGATCCTCGAGCGCTGGGTTGCCACGACCGCAACTGGCGACCGTGCCGAGCTGCGCGAATTGCCCGACGACCTGCCGATCTGGTCGGAGCTCTCGGCATCAGCCGAGAACTGTCTCGGAAGCACGTGCCCGCAGTTCAACGAGTGCTACGTCACGCAGATGCGACAGCGCGCCGCCGATTCGGATTTGGTCATCGTCAACCACCACCTGCTGTTTGCCGACGCCGCCGTGCGCCAGGGCAACTACGGCGCCGTCATTCCGGACCGCGACGTCGCGATCCTCGATGAAGCGCATCAGCTCGAGGATGTCGCCACCAACTACTTCGGCCTGACTGTGAGCAACTACCGCGTCGACGACTTGACGCGCGACGTCGAGCGCGCGCTCGACGCCTGGCCCGCACCAGAGCGGCGCGACGCCGTCAGGCGCATGACCGCGAGAGTCGAAGACCGCGCGCGGCACTTCTTCGACGCACTCCAGCCCAGACGCCGCACGGGTGAGGACCGCGTGCGCGTGACGCCGGAGGCGCTCGCCGACGTGCAGCCGCTCGGGCAGGCGCTCATCGGCACACTGGAAGGGCTCGAGGCGCAACTCCAACTGCTGAAGGACGCGCCATCCGATGAGGCCGGCCCCGTCCGCCCGGCCGTCCTCGACGATCTGATAGCGCTGGCCATGCGCGTCGCCGAACTGCGGCAGGAGCTGACGGTGCTGCTGCGCGCAAGCGACCCCGACTTCGTCTTCTTCCTCGAAACGCGCGGCCGCGGCCTCTTCCTCCGCGCCGCCCCCATCGACGTCTCGCGCATCGTCTCGGACGAAGTCGTGGACCATTTCAAGGCCACCGTGCTGACATCGGCCACGCTGGCCGTCGATGGCGGGTTCGAGTACGTGCGCGCCCGGCTGGGTATCCGGCGGGCGGAAGAGGCGCGGCTGCCCTCGGAGTTCGACTACACGCGTCAGGCCATCCTCTACCTGCCCAAGCGCATGCCGCTGCCGCGCGATCCAGGGTTTGCCGACGCCGCAGGCCGCGAGTGCCTCGAGATCATCCGCCGCACCCAGGGGCGCGCCTTCGTGCTCTTCACCAGCTACGCAATGCTGCGAGCAGTGGAGCCTCTCCTGCGCGCGGGGCTGTCGTATCCGTTGCTGGTGCAGGGCACGGCCCCGCGCGGTGCACTGCTCGACGAGTTTCGCCGGACTCCACACGCGGTGCTGCTGGCGACGTCCAGCTTCTGGCAGGGCGTCGATGTCGTGGGCGATCAGTTGAGCTGCGTCATCATCGACAAGCTGCCGTTTGCCTCGCCCGGCGATCCGGTGACGGCGGCGCGGATGGAAGCGCTCACGGCGGAAGGCGCCGACCCGTTCGGCGACTACCAGGTGCCGCTGGCAATTCTGGCGTTGCTGCAGGGGCTGGGTCGGCTCATTCGGCACCGCTCAGATCGCGGTGTCCTCGCCATCCTGGACCC
>JAENWD010000018.1 GCA_016650245.1 Vicinamibacteria bacterium | reverse complement strand
TGTTGCCTTCGCGTACCCGAACGCTGGCCGTATCGCCCTTGCGCGTCACGGCCGACCACGGCACGACCAGCGCGTCTTTGACCCGCTCCACTTCGACGTCGATGGCGGCTGTGAGATCTGGCAGGAGCCGCGCATTGCTGCCCTCGATGGTCACGATGGCGCTGAAGGCGCGCACGCGCGCCGAAAAGGACCCCGGCACGCCGATGGGGGCCATTTGCGCCAGCCGCCCCGGCATCTGCAGGTCCGGATACGCGTCGAGCCGCACGACCACGGGCATTCCCGGACGGACCACCGGCGCATCGGCCTGGTTCACACGCGCGCGCACCTGCATCGAGGTCTGGTTGACGACTTGCAGGACCGGCGCGCCCGGCCACATCTCGTCGCCCTCCTGGATGTCGGCCGGGCCGTTGCCGCGCCAGGTCATTTTGGGCACCACCAGGCCGTCAAGCGGAGAGGTGACGGTCATGCCTTTCGAGTTGTCGAGCGCGTGGTCCATGGCCGCCTGGGCGCGGTCGCGCCGGATCTCGAGGATTCGCAACTCGGCGGTGGCCGCTGTGCGCTTGAGCCTGAAGCCCTCGTCGAGCGCCGCCACTTTGGAGCGCGCCTCGGCGAGATCCTGGTTGTTCTTTTCAGCCAGCACCCGCGACAGCATCTCGTTCTTCAACGTCTCGAGCTCGTAGTTCTTGACGGCGTTGCGGGCCTGGGTCAGCTCGCTTTCATCTTTCACGCGAGCCGCGTCGTGCTCGGCGCGCTTCTGGATAATCTGCTGAACCAGGTCCTGGTACTCGGCGCGCTTGTCGAGGGCGGCCTTGTCCTGGGCCTGGCTGTCGAACTGCACCAGCAGGTCGCCGGCCTTGACGGCCGTTCCCGCGCCGGCCAGCTTGGTGACCACCATCGAGCCGCGCGACTCGCCCGCCAGCAGGGGCGTCGTCACGACGTAAAACCGGGTGGCCTCGGTAAGCCCGGTGAGTCGCACCCGGCGCACGAAGTCACGGGGTCTGACCGTGACGGCGGAGGTTTCCTGTGGCGCGGCGGCCTCGGCCCCCGTCGTAATGGCCCGGTCGCACCCGGCCCCCAGCGCGGCCAGTGCCACTAGCGGGACGGCGAGGACACGTTGGGCGGTACGGCGGTACGTAGGCCGGAACTTCAGTTCCGGCACCCCGACAGCACAGAGCTGCATTGCAGTCGACATCGTCGGCGTTATAGACGGATTGGACACCAGATAAGTTGGCCCGGCCGACCTGTGCCATTATCAGCCATGACCAGGGCGGACCTCATAGCCTTTGCCCGTCGGGACTGGGCGGCGCTTGACGAAGAGAAGGCGCGCACCTGGCGCGACCGCAAACGCAGCCTGGGAGTCGAGGGAGCCCTGGGCCTGGCCGACCAACTCCGCCGACACGTCCTGGCCGTCCGGCCCGAATGGCCGACGTCAGACGAGCGTTCGGATGACCTTCGCCACCATGTCCGCGTGAGCGAGGCTCTTGCTGCCACCCGCGGCTCCAGCTAGGCTGATTGCCGCCCTCGCCCGGGCTCTCGAGGCGATCGGCGCTCACTGGTATCTGTTTGGTGCCCAGGCGGTTATCGTGTGGGGCCGGCCCCGGCTGACTGCGGACGTCGACGTCACCGTCTTCCTGCATCCGGAGGACCCCGCCGCTCTGGTCGCGGCGCTGGAGGCGGCCGGCTTCTCGCTGCGGGTTCCCCCGTCGGACGAGTTCACCAGACGCACCCGGGTCTTTCCGTTTCTTCATTCCGACACGGCCTTGCCGCTGGATCTGGTCCTTGGTGGCCCGGGTCTCGAGGAGCGGTTTCTCGATCGAGTGGTCCGCGTAGATCTTGGTGGAGTGGTTGCCCCGGTGATCTGCCCCGAGGACCTGATCGTCACCAAGGTACTTGCCGGGCGGCCCAAGGACCTCGACGATGTGGATGGGCTGCTGCGCGAGCGCCTCGCGTCGCTGGACCTGGTGGCGATCGAGTCGACGCTGGCGCTGCTCGAACAGGCGCTCGGGCAGGGCGACCTCGTTCCGGAGTGGCGAAAGGCACTGGAGCAGGCGCGGAAGGGCCTGAAGTAGAATCCGCGCACCTCCTTGCCAGCGCAGCAAGACATGGCTAACATAGCCATATGAAAAGGGCCAAGATCGCTGAGCTGAAGAACAGCCTGTCCCGCTATCTGGATCATGTCCGGGAGGGCGGACAGGTCCTGGTGATGGACCGCGACCGGCCCGTGGCACGCATCGTCCCTGTGGAGCCGGCAAGCGAGGGCGCAGACGACCGGCTCGATCGCCTCGAGCGGCGGGGTCTGGTCAGGAAGGGGAGTGGTGGCGCCCCGGCGTGGCTAGGGCGACGGCGGCCGGCTCGCGTGAAGGGGAGCGTCCTGGGCGACCTGCTCGCCGAGCGCGGGGAGGCCTGGTGAGGTTCTGGGACACCTCGGCGCTGGTGCCCTTGGTCGTCGCCCAGCGACAGACGGTTCGCGCCGAGCGATGGCTCCGCGACGATCCTGACGTCATTGTCTGGACGCTGACGCGCGTCGAGCTGCTGTCGGCGCTGGCCCGACGGCGCCGCGAAGAGCCGAAGGCCTCGCGTGCCCTACTGACCGCGCGCCGAGAGATTCTCACCGCGTGGGAGCAGTGGTCCGAAGTGACCGCCGTCGAGGTGGCCCGACGGCACGCCGAGCGCCTGATGGAGATGTACCCGCTGCGATCGGCCGACGCGCTGCAGCTCGGCGCGGCGCTGGTCGCGGCCGACGGGTCGCCTGCCAGCCTCCCCTTCGTCACCCTGGACCAGCGGCAGGCCGACGCCGCCATGGCCGAGGGCTTTGAGGTGCTCACCGTCTGATGCCGTCGCCCTCCATCGACAACATGCTGCGGCTCATCCTGAGCAGCCGCGTCTACGACGTCTGCCGGGAAACCCCGCTCGACCCGGCGCCGAGCTTGTCAAGGCGCCTGGGTTGCACGGTGTTGTTCAAGCGCGAGGACCTGCAACCCGTCTTCAGCTTCAAGTTGCGTGGCGCCTACAACTGCATTGCGCACCTGAGCGAGTCCGAACGGGCCCGCGGCGTCATCGCGGTCAGCGCCGGCAATCACGCGCAAGGCGTGGCCTATTCTGCGCGAAAGCTCGGCATCCACGCGGTGATCGTCATGCCGCAGACCACCCCCGAGATCAAGGTCGACGCGGTGAGGCGCCTTGGCGCAGAGGTCGTGCTGCACGGCGACAGCTACTCGGACGCCAAGGTGGCTGGCGACCAGCTGCAGCAGGAGAGCGGGGCGATAGCCATCCACCCGTTCGACGACCTGCTGGTGATTGCCGGGCAGGGCACCATTGGCGAAGAGCTCCTGCGCCAGAGCGAGCGCGACCTGGCGGCCGTGTTCGTCGCTGTCGGTGGCGGCGGGCTCATCTCGGGCATCGCCAGCTACATCAAAGCGCTGCGGCCCGACGTGCGGATCATCGGCGTCGAGCCGTTCGAGGCCGACGCGATGTATCGCTCGCTGCAGGCGGGCCGGCGCGTGACGCTCGACCACGTCGGCATCTTCGCCGACGGTGTCGCCGTGCGCGAGGTTGGCGTGCACACCTTTGCCATCGCGCAACAGGCGGTCGACGAGGTCGTGCGCGTCACCAACGACGAGATCTGCGCCGCCATCAAGGACGTGTTCGACGACACGCGGAGCATCATGGAGCCGGCCGGCGCGCTGGCCGTCGCGGGTCTCAAGACGTGGGTGGCCGCACATCCGGGCTCGACCGGCCGGTTCGCCGCGGTACTGAGTGGCGCAAACATGAACTTCGATCGCCTGCGCTTCGTCGCCGAACGCGCCGAGCTGGGCGAGGCGCGCGAAGCGATCTTTGCGGTGACGATCCCGGAGCGTCCCGGCGCCTTCCGCGAGTTCTGCGCGCGGCTGGGTCCGCGCGTGGTCACCGAGTTCAACTATCGCCTCGGCAGCCGCGACGTCGCGCACATCTTCGTGGGCGTGTCGGTGGCCTCGCGCGAGGACGCCGCCACACTCGCCCGCCAGCTCAACGCGGCCGGGTACGAGACGGCCGACCTGTCCGACAACGAGCTGGCCAAGCTGCACGTGCGCCACATGGTCGGCGGCCGCGCCAGCGATGCCCGGCACGAGCGGCCCTGCCGCTTCGAGTTTCCCGAGCGGCCCGGCGCGCTGATGCAGTTTCTCGAGACGCTCGGCGGCCGCTGGAACATCAGCCTGTTCCACTACCGCAACCACGGCGCCGATTTCGGCCGCGTGCTGGCCGCCTTCGAGGTGCCCGACGACCAGCTCGGCGCCTTCAAGGCGTTTCTCGACGGCCTGGGGTATCGCTATCTGGCCGAGTTCGGGAATGACGCGTACCGGTTGTTCCTGGAATGAGGCACGCCTGTTGATGCCGTCGGTGATCGATCGCGCGGTCCGCACGCTTCGCGCACACGACGGCGTGGTGTTTGACGTCTCGGAGCACACCATCACCGTGCCGGCGGCCTCCGGCGACGGCTTCGCCGTGCGCCTGCACGTGGTGCACGACCGCGAGTTCGTGGTGTCCTACGACCGCTGGCAGCACACCTTCGACCGCGCCGAGGACGCCTTCGATTGCTTCGAGTACGGCTTGTCAGACAGTTGCCGCCTCAAGATCACGCTGCGCGGCGAGACGCCCGTCAGCTGGCACGTCGAGAAGCGCGAATACGGCATGTGGATGTCCGGGCACCATCGTGTCAAGCGCTTCAGCCTGGCCTTCTGGCGCCCAATGCGAACCGTCTACCGGCAGAACCACGTCTTTCGACGCAGCACCTGATAGCACCTGATAGCACCCGAGAGCACCTACCTTGCCCCGTTGGCGAGTTCCCAGGCCTCGAGCGCGGCGTCCACTTCGTCAACCGCGTCGCGCGCCTTGCCCTCGCGTCGGCTCTGCTTCCACCGGCCAAACCCCGTCTGCACCAGCGAGGCGGCGCCCGCAAACAACAAACTCGTCGCAGCAAGGGTGGCCGTTTCCGAGGCCGACAGCATCGACCCATACATCCTGGCCTCGGTGGGTGTGGTCATCGAGAGGTACTCGTCGTGCCAGCGCGTGGTGGACGTCCTGGGCTCCATGGCGAACAGAAACGGCGACTGCAGGTCCCAGTAGCGCGGACGACGTTCGTTGACGGTCAGGCTGAAGACCGGAAGGCTGTCGAGCCGCAGCACCGGCTCGCGCGCCAGCGCGTCGCGAACGCGCTCGAACGAAACCGGCAGTTCTTGAGGCCTGAGGCTATCTTCCTGGCCTCCAGATGCCTGAGGCCGCGCGTCAGTCGAGCCGGCGGGCGTAGACGGCACGGCCGCTTGCTGTGCGGAGGCGGTCACCGTGAGGCAACCCGCCATCAACGCCGCAGCCGCGCAACCCCGCGCGCCCAACGCCGACCGGCCCATGCCGCTATTAGACGCCGAATCGCCGGGGACGGGTTGGGTCGGGTTCGGTCGGGTTCGGTCAGGTTGACACATGTAATCCATACATATATATTCATGTATGTGACAGACGCCTCGGCCCTCTTTCGGCTGCTCGGCGACGACGCGCGACTGCGGATCCTGCGGCTGCTTGCCGCCGAGCGCCTGAATGTCACTGAGCTGACGGGGATTCTGGGCATTGCCCAATCCGGGGTCTCGAGGCACTTGGGGATGCTCCGCGAGCACGGCCTGGTCCAGGAGCAGCGCGAGGGCGGCTTCTCCTACTACCGCGTGCCGCCGCCCGACGCGCGCAACGGCCATCAGGCGCTGTGGGCCCTGCTCGACGCCCAGTTTTCCGCCTCGGCCGGCGACGGGGCGGCTCGGGCGGACCGTGCGCGGCTGAAGGAAGTCCTGCGGCTGCGGAAAGAGAGTTTTGCCACCCACGGCGACCTCCGGCAACTCGTGCCCGGGCGCAGTTGGGCCGCCTGGGCCCGCGCGCTGGGCCATCTGCTGCCCGCCTGGGACGTGGCCGATCTGGGGTGCGGCGAGGGGTATCTCACCGTCGAGGCCGCCAGGTGGGCCAACCGCGTGGTGGCCGTGGATCGGTCGGCGGATGTGCTCGGCCGCGCCCGCGCGCTGGCCCGCCGACGGCGCGTGCGCAACATCGCGTGGACGCGCGGCGAGCTCGAGGCCCTGCCACTCGACGACGCCAGCGTGGACGTCGCGTTGCTGTCGCAGGCCCTGCATCACGCCGCCGATCCGGCGCGCGCGCTTGCCGAAGCGGTGCGCGTGACCAGGCCAGGCGGCCGCATTCTGGTGCTCGACCTGCGCACGCACGACCAGACGTGGGTGCAGGAACGCCTCGGCGACCAGTGGCTGGGTTTTGACGACGGCGTGCTGGAGAAGTTGTTGAAAGGCGCCGGTCTCGAGCACGTGAAGGTCACCACGGGCGCGCGCTTGACCGGCGACCCGTTTACCGTGCTGGTGGCCAGTGGACAGAAGGCCGAAGGCTGAAGGCTGAAGACTGAAGGCTGAAGGCTGAAGCCCAGGAGTATCCGAATGACCAACCGTACCGCCGCGCTTCACCGTGCCGCGTCCGAGCGCATCCTCATCCTGGATGGCGCCATGGGCACGATGATCCAGCGGCGTGGTCTCACCGAGGCTGACTACCGCGGGGACCGCTGGGCCAACCACTCGCACGAGCTCAAGGGCAACAGCGACGTTCTGGTCATCACCCGGCCCGACGTGATCCTCGACATCCATCGCCTGTATCTGGACGCCGGCGCCGACATCATCGAGACCAACACGTTCAGCGCCCAGGCGATCTCGCAGGCCGACTACGCGATCGAAGACGCCAGCTACGACATCAACGTCGCCGGCGCTCGACTGGCGCGACAGGCCTGCGACGAGTTCACACTAAAGACGCCGGGCAAACCACGGTTTGTCGCCGGCTCGATCGGCCCGACCAACCGCACGCTGTCGATCTCGCCCGACATGAACGACCCGTCGGCACGCGCGGTGACCTTCGACCAGATGAAGGACGCCTACCGCACGCAGGTGCGCGGCTTGATCGACGGCGGGTCCGACGTCCTGCTCTACGAGACCATCACCGACACGCTCAACGCCAAGGCGGCGCTGGTGGCCACCGAAGAGGTGTTC
>JAENWD010000017.1 GCA_016650245.1 Vicinamibacteria bacterium | reverse complement strand
CCGAGGGCAGCTACCTGATCGTGAACAAGAACCTAGTGGAAATCGCCGCGCTCGCCGTCATTTTCGCGACGGGCAGCGGACGCTTTGCCGGGCTCGACCGCATCGTGCACGGCCTGCTTGCACGGCGGCCGCGGCTCGCCGTGGCGTGATTCGGCAGGCGGGCAGTTCGATGTTCTCTTGCCCAACTGGTCAGCGCCAACACTAAGATAGTCGCGGCACCATGCCGCCGCCCGATTCCGACACCGGCCCCTTGCGGCTCGCGTCCGGTGACGTGCTCTCGCACTATCGCATCACCGATACGCTCGGTGCCGGCGGTATGGGCGTGGTGTATCGCGCCGTCGATATCCGGCTCAATCGGACGGTTGCGCTGAAGGTCATTCGTCACGATGCGGCCGAAGGCGATCGGCGGCAGCGTTTCATCAAGGAGGCACGGGCCACCTCCGCCTTCAACCACCCGAACATCGTCACCATCCACGAGGTGGATGCGGCCGGCGACGTCGACTTCATCGTGATGGAGATCGTGCCGGGCCGCTCGCTCGACAAACGCATCCCCGCCGGTGGCCTGCCGATCGATGACGTGGTGGGCCTGGGCGAGCAGATCGCGTCGGCGCTGGAGACCGCGCATGCTGCCGACATCGTGCATCGCGACATCAAGCCGGCCAACGTCCTGGTGACCGACACGGGTCACGTCAAGGTGCTCGACTTTGGCATCGCCAAGCAGCTAGTACTCCAGGCCCCGGATGCGACGACGCTCGTCGTTCCGGACGCGACGAGGCGAGGCACGGTGCTTGGTTCGCTCGCGTACATGTCTCCGGAACAGGCGCAGGGCCTGGCCGTCGATGGCCGATCGGACGTGTTCTCGTTCGGCGTGCTCCTGTACGAAATGTTGAGCGGCCGGCGACCCTTCAGCGGTACTACCGAGATGGAGACCGTCGCGAAGATTCTCGCGTGGGAACCGCCGTCACTGGCGGCGCAGCGGAGCGATGTGCCCGCCGCACTGGCCGCGCTGGTCACCTCCTGCCTCGAGAAAGATCGCAGCCGTCGTCCCAGTTCGCACGACGTACACGAACAGTTGGCCGCCATTCGCCGCTCGCGCGCGGTATCGACGGCGAGCGTGAGCGAGCTGTTTCGACGCCGAGCCGTGGTGGTCCCGTTGGCGATCGCCGTCGCGGCGATCGCCGGCGCCGGCCTGTGGTGGTGGGCTTCGGGCCGTGATGTTCGCGAGGCCCGGCGTCGCGTGCCGGCCATTCTCGCGCTGGCTGCGCAAGCGGATTACCACGGCTTTTACCGCGATGCGCGACCTGTGGTGCCACTGCTGCCCGACGACCTTCCGCTCCAGCAGGCGTGGACGGACTTGACGATTGGCCCGGTTCCGGTGACCAGCAACCCGGCTGGCGCCGAGGTGTTCGTGAAAGGCTATTCGGCCTCCGACGACGAGTGGATCTCGATCGGACGCACCCCGCTTCCTGAGGCCCGGCTGCCGGCCGGCACGCCGCGCGTGAAAGTGTCGAAAGAGGGGTTCGCGCCGTTTGACGGCACGATCAACCTGGCCGTGCTGAACCTGGTCCTTGATCCGATAGGGACGGTTCCGGACGGCATGATCCGCGTGCCCAAGAACAACATCTCCATCGAAGGCGTGAGCTCTGACGTCGCGGCCTTCTGGATGGATCGCTTCGAGGTCAGCAATCGGCAGTTCAAGGCGTTTGTTGACGCCGGCGGCTACAGGACTCGCCAGTACTGGAAGGAGCCGTTGGTCGAAGATGGCCGCCCGGTGACATGGGAGAACGCGTTGGCGCGGTTCCGGGACAAAACCGGCCGTTCCGGGCCATCCACATGGGAGTTGGGTACCTTCCCGGAGGGACAGGCGGAGTTTCCGGTCTCCGGCCTCAGTTGGTACGAGGCGGCGGCGTTTGCCGTGTTTGCCGGCAAGTCACTGCCGACAGCGTTTCAATGGAGAACGGCCACCGATTTCGCGGGGCCCAGTGGCGTGTATGGCGACATCCTGCTTCACAGTAATTTCAGTGCGAAAGGGCCTGCGGCCATTGGCACGCACCGCGGGATCGGGCCCTACGGTCACTACGACATGGCGGGCAACGTCAAGGAGTGGTGCTGGAACCAGTCGCGCGGCGGCCGGATGATCCTTGGCGGCGGCTGGAACGAGCCGAGTTATATGTATGAGGATCGCGATGCGCAGCCGCCGTTCGGGCGCCTGGCGAGCTATGGAGTCCGGCTCGTCAAGAACATCGACCCGCAGCCGGCTTCGTCCATGGCATTTCTGCCGCCCAGGACGCGCGATTACTCGGTCCAGCAGCCCATCGATGACGCGGCGTTTGCGATTGCGCGAAGCGTCTACCGCTACGATTCGCGGCCGCTCAACGTCCGAACCGAGCGATCCGCCGACACGCCCGACTGGCGTCGCGAGACCGTGACGTTTGACGCCGCATACGGCGACGAGCGCGTCATCGCTCATGTCTATCTGCCGAAGTCGGCGCCGCCGCCGTATCAGACCATCGTGTATTTCCCGGGCGGTGACGCGGCGATCCTCCGGTCGAGCCGTGAGCTGAGACTCACCAATGTCGATTTCCTGATTCGAAGCGGGCGCGCCCTGGTGTTTCCCGTCTACAAAGGCACCTACGAGCGTCGCACCTCCGTGGCGGGTCCAAACGCCCAACGGGACGTCACGATCGCGCGCGTCAAGGACTTCGGGCGTGTCATGGAATATATCGCGTCACGTGCCGATCTCGATCGCGATCGCGTGGGCTACTACGGCGTCAGCATGGGCGCCTACACCGGCATTATGATCAACGCCATCGAGCCGGGCCTGAAAGCCAACGTGTTCCTGGGCGGCGGGCTCGCGCGTGCTGTCGTGCCGCTCGAGGTGGATCCCCTGAACTTCGCGCCCCGGATTCACGTGCCGACCCTGATGGTCAATGGCAGAAGCGACTTCCAGATTCCGTATCAGACCTCGCAGCTGCCGCTCTTCAGGCTGCTGGCGGTCCCGCCCGATCGGAAGCGTCACGCGCTGTTTGAGGGGGGCCACATGCCCAGCCAGATTCACGACGTGATGCGCGAAATACTCGACTGGTTCGACCGATTCCTCGGCGCCGTGAACGCCGCCGCGCCCTGACGCCTACTGGTCGGCGTACCGCTTCGCCGCAGCGAGGTCTCTCCGCAGTTCTTCCGCCGTGCGACGTGGACCATAGCCGGGCGTGTCGCGCTGGATGCGCCACCCTTCCTTCAGCGGCCCCGCATCGACCGTGTCGAAGCCGAACTGGTCCAGCAGGTCAGTCACCGTGGCCTTGGCACCAGGGTCGTCGCCGGCAATGACCAACGCCCGGCGGTTCTTCGAACCGGTCGGTTGTCCGTCGGTAGTGAGCTGCGCGGCGTAGATGTGGTTGAACGCCTTGACGACTTTCGACGTCGGGAGATGTGCCTGCAGGAGCTCGGCCGTGGTCGTCGACTCGTTATCGAGCTCGGGGATGTGACCGTCCCGCTGCGGGTAGTAGTTGTTGGTGTCAATTACGATTTTACCGGCGAGCGGTGCAACTGGCACGTCTCGGTAGTTCTTGAGTGGCACGGTGACGACGACGATGTCGCCAGCCTTGGCTGCATCCACAGCGGTCGCCGCGCGTGCGCTCGGCCCGAGCTCGGCGACGAGTGTGGCCAGGGTCTCCGGCCCGCGCGAGTTGCTAATCACCACCGCAAACCCGCGGGATACGGCCAGTCTCGCGATCTGGCTCCCAATGTGTCCCGCGCCAATGAGTCCGAGGGTCGTCATGGCTTCTTCACCTCGAGCTTGTCGACAACCTGCGTCACGCCGGCCGTCTCTCGGGCCAGCCGCACGGCGCGCTCGCGCTCGGCGGCTGACTCAACCAGTCCCGTCAACGTCACGACGGTTCCCGACGTGTCGACGTTGATCGTGCGCGCCTTCACGTAATCATCGAGCGCCATCTTCGACGTGATCTTCGCCGTCAACGTGCCTTCGCTCACGGCGTCTTCGAGCTTCGACGCGGCTTCGCCCGCCTTCCGCGTCAGCTCGGCGCCTCGTTGCGTTGCTGTCTTTGCGTCGATGCCACTGGCCCCGGAAGGGGGGCGCAATGTCCACCCGTGTCCCGACCAGTAGTTGTAGGCGAGGACACCGACGATGCCCAGGACGGCCAGGAAGAAAATCGTCCGTAGAAATCCCATCGCTCTCCCCTTTCGATGATCATGATCTCGCGAATCTGGCTTTCGGGGGAAGCTCGCCACCTCAGGTGAGCAGTATTGGACCCCGGGCCAACGCCTTCCTTTGAGCAAACCACGGGGCCAGGAACAAGCCGTAGATGTCCTACCTCTATAGCCGTAGACTATCTACGGCTATGACCAAGACTCCCGACGACCGGCGACTGGATCTCCTCCAGGGCACCCTCGACATGCTCATCCTTCGGACCCTTCAGTGGGGGCCCCAGCACGGCCACGGCATTGGCCAGGCCATCCGCGCGCAGTCCGACGACCTGCTCAAGGTGGAAACCGGCTCGCTCTATCCCGCGTTGCACCGCCTCGAGAAGCGCGGATGGCTGACGTCGGACTGGGACGTGAGCGACGCCAACCAGCGCGCGAAGTATTACCGGCTCACCGCCGCGGGCAAGGCGCAACTGTCGCGCGAGCGGGATCGCTGGTCGCAGATGGTGAACGCGATCGGCCGCATCATGAACCCGGCGCCTGGGACCAAGGGATAGCCATGCGGCCCGACGACAACGATCTCGACGAGGAGATTCGCGGCCACCTGGCCCTCAGCGTGAGGGAACGGATCGAGCGCGGCGAGGATCCGGAGGCCGCGCGCCTGGCCGCGCTGAGGGAATTCGGCTACGTCCCGGCCATTCGCGCCTCGATGCGGCGCGTCTGGCACAGCCGCTGGCTCAACGCGGTCGCGGCCCTCGGGCAGGACATGCGAGTTGGCCTGCGCTCCCTCATGCGCGCCAAGGGCCTGGCCGCCACTGTCATAGTGACGCTCGCGCTCGGCATCGGCGCCAACGCGGCCATCTTCAGTGTCGTCAGGGGCGTGCTCCTTCGTCCCCTGGTCAATCGCGACGAAGGTCGCCTGATCTACATCCGCCAGAGCGCGCCGGGCCTGGGCGCCGAGAACACGACGTTCTCGGTGCCCGAGCTCAACGACCTCAAGTCACGCGTCACCACTCTCAGCGCCTTCGGTGACTTCTCCACGGTCGACTTCACCCTGATGGGTCTCGGCGGTGAGCCCCGCACCGTGAAGGCCGGCGTCGTCGGCGGGTCCTTCTTCGATGTGATGGGCCTTCGTCCCGTGCTCGGCCGTCTGCTGAACGCACGCGACGACGGGCCCGACGCGTCGGGCGCGGCGGTCCTCACCTACAGGTTCTGGACCACCTCACTCAACGGCGACCCGAGCGTCATCGGCAGGACCATCCGCCTCGGTCCGCGGTCCGCCACTGTCGTCGGCGTCCTCGAGCCGTCGGTGCCGTACCCGGTCGACACCGAGATCATCGCCAACGTCGTGACCAGCACGCATCACCTCGGCGCGACGATGGTGACCGAGCGAACCCACCGCATGACGGAGCTCTTCGGTCGCCTGGCACCAGGTGCCTCGCTCGACGCCGCGCGCGCCGAGTTGACGGCGGTCCACGCCGCCATGATGCGCGAGCACCCCGAGGCGTACTCGGCGAAGGCCGACATGCGGCTGAGCGCCACACCGCTCCGCGATCAGATCACCGCCACGGCGCGGCCGATTCTGATCGTGCTGCTGGCCGCCGCAGGCGTCGTGTTCGTCATCGCCTGCTCGAACGTCGCCAACCTGATCCTGGCGCGCTCGGTACGTCGCGAAGGCGAACTGGCGGTGCGCGCGGCGCTGGGCGCCAGCCGAGGCGCGCTCAGACGGACGCTGCTGGCCGAGAGCCTGGTGCTTTGTGGCGCCGGCGCCGTGCTGGGCGTCCTGATGGCACGTCCGCTCGTGGCCGTGGTGGCTCGCTTCGCCGCGCGCTTTTCCGTCCGCGCGCTCGAGGTCACCGTTGACGCCAGCCTCCTCTGGGTCGGCGCCGGCCTGGCGATGGCCGCGGCCGTGCTGCTCGCTTACGTCCCGCGCCTGCCGTCTCCGCATGCGCCCACCGGCCTCGGCCTGACGAGTGGCAGCATCCGCATCACGCCCGGCACCAACCGCCGCCTGCGGGTATTTGCCACCACGCAGATTGCCTTCTCGTTCGTGCTGCTGGCCGGCGCGGGCACGCTGGTCGCCACGCTGGTCGCCCTGCAGACGGCCCACACCGGCTACAACATGCGGCAAGTGCTGGCCATCGACCTCCCGACACCGTCGCTGGCCATGATGGACGCACAGGAGATGGACTTCTATCGGGAAGTGACGCGACGAGTCGGCAGACTGCCGGGCGTTGCGGGTGTCGCGCTCGGGAGCTTCGTGCCCTGGCGCGACTCCGGCCCGCTGCTTCCCGGGTTGAGGTTCACGGCCGAAGGCTACACGTCCGTCGACGGCGAAGAGGACCCGCGAGGACGGCTCCGGATCGTCGCGCCAGGGTTCTTCGCGGTGCTCGGCGTCCCGATGCTCGCCGGCCGCGACTTCACGACCGACGACCGCAGCGACAGCGAGCCCGTGGTGATTGTCAGCCAGAGCGTCGCCCAGCGAATGTTCCCGGGTGCTGACGCGGTGAACCGCACGCTGTGGTGGACCGATCCGCTCTTCGGCAAGCCCAGACCGCGCCGCATCGTGGGTGTCGTGGCAGACGTGGACGATGTGAACGTCGTCAGTGGGCCGGCGCTGACGATCTATCACCCGCTTCAGCAACTGGGTGTCGCGGGCCGCCTGTTCGTGCACACGGGGGACGATCCGTACGCGCTCGTGCCGGAGATCACGCGCGTCATCAGGGAGATGTCGGCAAACCAGCCTGTGGAGCGCGCCGCGACGCTCGAGGACGTGCGCGCGGCGGTGCTGGCCCCGGAGCGGCTGAACGCCTTTGTCGTTTCGGGATTCGCCGGCATTGCCCTGCTGATTGCGGTCGTGGGCGTGGCCGGCGTCCTGGCGTTCTCGGTGAGTGCGCGCACGCACGAGTTCGGCGTGCGGCTGGCGATCGGCTCGACACCGCGGCACTTGCTGCTGGGCGTCTTGTCCGAGGGCGTCGTCATCGTCGCTATCGGGATCGTCGCGGGGCTGGTGGGCGGCCACGCGTTTGGCAGAGTCGCCGCCAGCTACATCGGCAGCCTCACCGTGCCAGGCGCCCTCCCAAGTCTTGGGGCCGCCTTCGTGCTCGCCGGTGCCGCCCTGGTCGCGTCGCTGATGCCGGCGGCACGGGCGTCCCGCGTGGACGTGTCGCAGGCGCTCCGAACGGAGTAGGGGCGATGCACACGCAGGGACTCGTTCCGACGATCTTGCCGGCGCACATCGTCGCCGGTGTGCTCGCACTGCTGTGCGGCTATGTCGCGCTCGCCGCAACGAAGGGGGCGACGCTGCACCGCAGAAGCGGAATGCTCTTTGTTTGCGCGATGTCCGTCATGTCACTCAGCGGCGCATTGATGGAGGCCCTGGACGCCTTCAAGAACCCGATCAATGTCGTTGCGGGTTTGCTGACGTTCTATTTTGTGGCGACCGGCCTGCGCACCGTCCGCCGTCGCCCTGAGGCCTCACGCCGGATCGATCGCGCGGCGGTGCTGTTTGCGGTGATGGTCAGCGCGCTCGCCTTCGGCGCCGGGTTCGAGCTTGCGAGCCGAGATCGACCGGAGGCCGCTCCCGGTTTCATCTTCGGGATTGTCGGGATGCTGGCCGTCGCGGGCGACGTCCGCATGCTGCGTGCCGGCGGCATCCAGGGACCCCGTCGCATTGCCCGACATCTGTGGCGCATGTGCTTTGCGATGTGGGTGGCCGCGGCGTCCTTCTTCTGGGGACCGCCAGGCAGAGTCCCCGAGGTGATCCGTATCCCGGCCCTTCAAGCAGTGGCAGTGCTGGTGCCGATCGGCGCCATGTTGTATTGGCTCTGGCGCGTCCGCGTCAGACGAACCTTTCGTGGCATCGGTCGCGCCGCCGCGCCTGATGTCACCGCGTGGGAATCCTAATGACCATCAACCAGACGAACGAACCAACGTCTCGCCGACCGCTCCGGCTGTGGCCCGGCGTGGTCATCGTCATCCTGCAATGGCTGCTCGTATTCGGCGTGCCGCGGATCGCCCCTGAGGCCGAAGTGTTCTCGCTGCCGATCGGGTTGCTCGGGGTCCTTGGTGGAGCCCTGGGCGGACTCGCCGTCGTCATCTGGTGGCTGCT
>JAENWD010000016.1 GCA_016650245.1 Vicinamibacteria bacterium | reverse complement strand
TCGGCGAGCTGCTTGTGGATCAACTCGATCCCGCGCCGGTACGACTCGGCGCCCTCGCCGGTGGCCTCGACCGCCAACGCGCGCTCGAGGTCGTCGACGACGGGCAGCAGGTCGAGCAGGAGGCTTTCGGCGGCCCGATCGGCCTGCTCGCGCCGGTCGCGATCGACCCGCTTGCGGAAGTTGTCGAACTCTGCGGCCGTCCGCAGCAGGCGGTCGCGCAGTTGCTCGCGCTCGTCGACGGCTTTGGTCAGGTCGTCGCCAGACGGGGCGGTCTCGCCGGTGGCCGGGGGGTCGGCCGCATCATTGAGGTCGAGGTCATTCACGTCGGAATTCATGGTCACGTTTGGGTTCAGCAAGACATCAGAGCGCGCCGACGGCTATCGAGCCCGGTGGCACGCACGGAAGCAATCGTCGCTTAGTTGCGGTCGAGGGCGTCGGTCACGGCCCTGGCTGCGCTTTCCACCAGGCTGATGGCGCGCGAGTAGCGCATGCGGGTCGGCCCGATGACGCCGAGGCTGCCGCCACCGCGCCCGTCCAAGTACGAGGCGGCGACCAGGCTGAATGGTTTCAGATCCGGCAGCGAGTGCTCGGCGCCGATGACCACGGCCAGGCCCGGCGCGTGCAGGTACTCTTCGAGCAACCGCACCAGGCGCTGCTTCTCCTCGATCATCTCCACCAGCGTGCGCAGGGTCTGCAGCGACATCTCGGAGGACTGCTGGGCCGCATCGCCCAGCAGCGACGCGGTGCCTTCGACGTAGATTGCGTGGCGGCGGTCACGGTGCTCGAGCGCGCGCCTTGCGAGGTCGAACGCGCGGGTCATCAGTCGATCGTAGAGGCCGCGCGCTTCCTGCAACCGCGCCAGGATTTCGGCCTGCACCTGGTCGATGGGCAACCCTGCAAACTGCGAATTGACGTACTCGGCGGCCCGCCGCAGCTCCTCGGGCGACAGCGGCTCTCCGGCGTCGACGACCTTCTGGGTGACCTGGCCGCCGTCGGCCAGCGTCACCACGAGCACGCGTGCGCCTTCCAGCGAGACGAACTCGATCTTCCGCAGCCGATGGTCGTCGGTGGCGGGTGCAACGGCGAAGCCGACGTGGTGCGACTCGGTCGACAGCACGTGCGACACGTGCGAGAGCACGCCCTCGATCGAGGGCTCCTCGCTGGCGGCCTCGCGAATGGCATCGGCCACGTCGGGGCGGTCGGCCGCGCGGCGGTTCTCCAGCAGCAGGTCGACGTAGAAGCGGTATCCGCGGTCGGTGGGCACCCGGCCCGCCGAGGTGTGCGGCTGGCGGACAAAGCCCTGCTCTTCCAGCCGGGCGAGCACGTTGCGCACCGTCGCCGACGACACGCCCAGCGTGCCGCGGCGCGCGATCACCACCGACGCCACCGGCTCTCCGGTGTGGATGTACTCGCGCACGACGGTGGCGAGAATCCGGCTCGATCGAAGCGGCAGTGGGTCGTGGGTCATTAGCAGTCGTCTATCCGGAGTGCTAAGCGCAAGGTCAATTATACGGCCGCAGCGGGCCGGGACGGTAATCGGCCCGCCGGCAGGTCAGGCAACTCCAGCCCGCTGAGCAAGTTGGCGGGCCTCCCGACCCGCCTCGTCAAGCGTGGCCTCGAGGTCCAGCCCGATCAGTTGCCCGTGGTCCATCAGCACGCACCCGTCCACGACGGTCGTCCGGACGTCGCTGGCTGAGGTCGCGTAGACCAGCGTCGCGTACGGATCGTGCGCCGGCGCCTGATGCGGGCCCCGGCGACCCACCACGATGACATCAGCGCGTTTGCCGACCTCGATCGATCCGATGTCGTCGTCGAGGCCGAGCGTGCGCGCGCCTCCCCGTGTGGCCATCCACACCACGTCACGCGCCGGCAACAGACCCGGTCCCAGCCTCACCGACTGGAGCACCGCCGCCAGCCGCATCTCCCCGAACATGTCGAGTCGGTTGTTGCACGCCGCGCCATCGGCGCCGAGCGATACAGTGACCCCTCGGCGACGCAACTCGACGATGGGCGCCAGGCCGGATCCGAGTTTGAGGTTCGAGCCCGGGCAGTGCATCACCTTGACGTCGTGGCCGGCGATCAACGCCTGCGCCTCGTCGTCGACCCACACGCAATGCGCGGCGCAGAGCCGCGGCGAGGCCAGCCCGGTTGCCGCCAGGTACGGCAGGTTGTCCATGCCGGTTCGCGCCCGCACGATGTCGATCTCGCCGCGCGACTCGGACGCGTGCGTGTGCACGAGCGTGCCGTCACGTGCCGACAGCGAGCCGACGGCCTCCAGCAGTTCGCGGGAGCACGCCACCGCAAAGCGTGGCGCGAAGGCGATGCGCAGGCGCCCGTCGGAGGCGCCATGCCACCGGGCCTTGAGGGCCAGCGCCTCGTCGATGGCCAGCCTGGTCGGCTCACGCAGGCGAGCCGGCACGTCCGGGTCGGCGTCCATCAGGCACTTGCCGATGGTCGCCCGCAGTCCGCTCGCCGCGATTTCCTCGCACACGACGTCGGTGTCGTGCACCGTCTCCATCGTGAGGACGGCGGTCGTGCCGCCAGCAAGCAGCTCGCAGGCTGCCAGCCGCGCTGATGCACGCAGGGATGCCGGGGTGTGAGCGGCCTCGAGCGGCCAGACGCGCGTGCGCAGCCAATCCATGAGCACCAGGTCGTCGGCCAGGCCGCGGAACAGCGTCTGGCAGAGGTGCAGGTGCGTTTGGATCAGGCCCGGCATCACCAGCGCGCCGGCGGCGTTGATGACGTGATCGTGTGGCGCGTCGTCGCATCGCCCCACACCGGCAATGCGTCCATCCCGGATCGATACGTCGCCCTCGACCACCTCGAAGGCGTCGCTCATCGTCAGGATGGTGCCGTTTCGGATGAGCAGCGACATCAACGATCGCGCAACGTCGGCGCGGCCCACTGCAGCGAGTGCCCGGCGACGTGCGGTTCGTCGATCTTGCCCCGGCGAACGGCGATGAGTTCGGCCAGGATGGCCACCGCGATTTCTTCCGGCGACACGGCGCCGATGTCAAAGCCGATCGGTGCGCGCAGCTGCTTGATCCACTCGGGCGAGACGCCGGCGTCGATGAGTGCGTCGGTCAGGCGGGCGACCTTTGCACGGCTGCCGATGAGGCCGACATAGCGGAAGCTGCGGCTCGACAACGCCCGGAGGACATCGAAGTCTTGCCGATGGCCACGCGTCAGCACCACCACATACGCCGATGCGGCGATCTCGGCGGTGGTCACCCACTGATCGAGGCTTTCAACCACCACCTCGTCGGCGGCAGGGAAGCGCTCGTGGTTGGCGAACTTCTGCCGGTCGTCGACGACGTGCAGCCGGAAGCCAACGGTCGGCGCGATCTGGCCAAGCTGGTAGCCGACGTGGCCGGCTCCGAGGATGTACAGATGCGGCGCCGGCTCGATGGGCTCGATGAAGACGTCCATCTGCCCTCCGCAGATCAGACCCGACTCTTCGGCCAGGTCATCGGACAACTCGTAGTGCACCAGCCGCGATCGCCGTGTGCCCAGCGCCTCGCGCGCTTTCCAGAAGGCGTCGTTCTCGTAGCAGCCGCCGCCGATGGTGCCGACCAGGCGCCCGTCCAGGAAAACGAGCATCTTGGCGCCGACGCGCTGTGGCGTGGACCCGTGCGCGGCGACGATGGTCACCATCGCCACGGCCTCGCCACGGGCGAGGGCCGCCGTCAGCGCCGCGAGGACGTCCTCCATGAGCGGATTATATGCTCACGTACGCCAACCACAGAGACACGGAGATCACGGAGGACGCACAGAGCGCTTCTTGGGGTACCCTCCAAGAAACTCCGTGCGTCCTCCGTGTTCTCTGTGGCTCCGTGGTTGGCGTACGTGACTTTCGTGGTTGGCGGACGCGATCTATCGATGCACGTCGCAGGTGGTCGTCGGCTCGGTCCCGCTGAGGAAGGCCTCGCGGAAGAGCCGCGGGCACAGCGGGCCCGCCAGCTGGCCGGTGTCGCGATCGATCTCGGCGTAGACGATGCCGGTGGGCACGGCGAAGGGCTGGTCGAGGTGCCCCGCCAGCGCGCGGCCCATGAACGTCGTCCAGATGGGCAGCGCCGCCTGCGTGCCGCTCAGGCCCAGAGGCTGGTTGTCGTCAAAGCCCACCCAGACCACCGTGAGCAGTTCCGGCGTGAAGCCGACGAACCAGCCATCGCGCAGGTCGTTGGTGGTCCCCGACTTGCCAGCCGCATCGAGCGCAAAGCCGTTGGCGCGCGCGGACGCGCCGGTGCCCTCGTTGATCACGCTGCGCATCATGTTGGTGACCAGAAACGTGGTGTCGGCCCGCGCGATGGTCTTGGTGGGCGGATCGTGCACGACCGTGGCCACCCCGTCGGCGACCACGCGCGAGAGCACGCGCAGGGGCCGCAGCGTCCCGCCGTTCGGGAAGATCGTATAGGCGGTGGCGATGTCGTACGGCGAGGCCTCGAACACGCCCAGCGTGATCGAGGGATAGCCGTGGGCATCGGTGCCGACCCCCATGCGATCCCACAGCGCGGCGACCCGGTTGAAGCCCGCTTGCTGGGCGACCTTGATGGTGGCGACGTTGCGCGACAGCGCCAGTGCCCGGCGCAGCGTGATCGCCCCGTCGTACTCGTTCTCGTAGTTACCTGGCGTCCAGCCTGCCGCGGACTCGTTGCCGCCCGGGGTGGTCGGTGGCAGGGCGCCAGCGGCCAGCGTGTCCGGCGGCGCCGACCCGCCACCCGCCAGAAACATCGTCGGCTCG
This sequence comes from Vicinamibacteria bacterium, assembly GCA_016650245.1. Classification (GTDB taxonomy): domain Bacteria; phylum Acidobacteriota; class Vicinamibacteria; order Vicinamibacterales; family JAENWD01; genus JAENWD01. The sequence goes on along the minus strand of JAENWD010000016.1, from coordinate 12,896 downwards.
TCGATGACCAGCGTGGCCGGCGTCAGGTCGGCGCGGTTCTCGGCGGCGGCCATCTCGAAGGCCGCCAGATACACGAACGGCTTGAACACCGATCCGGGCTGGCGCCGCGCCGCGACCGCGCGATTGAACTGCGACTGGTTGTACGAGCGGCCGCCCACCAGGGCCAGCACTTCGCCCGTGCGCGGGTCCACGGCGATCAGCGCTGCCTGGGCCCGTCCGCTGCGCTTGCGTTTGGCCAGCAGGGCGTCGACCGCGGTCAGCCCATCGCTGAGCGCGTCCTGCGCCAGGCGCTGCAGGTGCGGATCGAGCGTGGTGAACACCTCGACGCGATTGGCGCCCTGCGATAGCCCCGGAAACTGCTCGCCCAGCGACTGGCCCACGACGTCCACGAAGTACGGGGCCTGCGCGTCCAGCGCACGCCGCACGACCTCGATGGGCTCAGACGACGCACGCGCGGCCGCGTCGGCCGAGACGAATTCTTCTTCCGCCATCGCACCCAGCACGACGTTGCGCCGCTCGCGGCAGCGGGCCGGCGCGGCAAACGGCGACCAGTAGTACGGCGACTGAATCACGCCGGCGATCGTGGCCGCTTCGCCGAGCGACAGGTTCGTGACGTCTTTGCCGAAGAAGAGGCGGGCGGCCTCGGCGACCCCGTGCACGGCAAACGAGCCGCGCTGGCCAAGATAGACCTCGTTGAGGTACAGCTCGAGGATCTCGTCTTTCGACGCCTTGCGCTCCAGGATGATCGCCATGTACTGCTCGGCGAGCTTGCGCCTGAGCGACTTCTCGGGCGTGAGAAAGAAGTTCTTCACCAACTGCTGCGTGATCGTGCTGCCGCCAACCAGATAGGGCCGGTCACCGCGCACGTTGGTGATGACCGCGCCGATGGTGCGGATCACGTCCACGCCAGGGTGGTCGTAGAAGCGGCGATCTTCGATCGCCAACACGGCCTGCACCATGCGCGGCGCAATCGCCGACAGGGCCACGCGACGCCGCTTCTCGCGGCCCGTGCTGATGAGCGCCGTGAGCAGCGGTGGGTCCAGCGTCACACGCGGCACCGGCTCGGCGTCTACTTCGAGGCCCGACACGCGCAGCACCGCTGCGGCCGGAACGCCTGGGGTTGGCGAGGGCTTGGGCTGCTGGAAATTGACACGGACGAGCCGGCCCTTGGCGGTGCCGTCGCGGGGCAGCAGGACGATGGTGCCGCGGCCGATGGCAAACTCACCGGGCTTCTCGACACGCGCACGCTCCGCGTACCCCAGGTCGTTGAGCCGATCGACGAGCTGGTGATCGCCCAGCGCCTGCCCTTTGTACAGTTCGAGCGGTCGGGCGTACACACGCGGCAGCACGCGATCGCGCTCGCCGTGCAGGCGCACGTCGATCTGGCGGCCAAAGATCACCCACCAGTAACCGAGCACGCCGACGGTGGCCATGCCAACGATGAGGGTCGTCGCCGCCAGCCCGATCCAGAGCCCGCGCGTTACGCGGACGATTAGGCCCCGCATCCGGCCGACGGGCCGGCGCCTGGGCGCGCCGGAAGTCCTGGAGGCCATGGTCCTAGATGGTGATGACCCAGTGGGTGCCCGCGTCGATGGGCAGTTCGGCCGCCAGGCGCTCGACAAAGGCTGGACCGTACTTGTTGAGGAACGAGACGAACCCGACGCCGCGTTCCTGCGGCTCGCCGCCGGGGAACGCCTGCGCGCGCACGTGCTGGAACTGACGCCGCAGGGTGTCGTCGCGCCGCTTGGCCGCCTGCAGGATCTTGCCGCCCAGGGCCTTGAGGTCGTGCTGCAGCTTGCCCAGGGTGGACCGCGCGGCGCCCTCGAGCGTGGGGTCGATGGCCGGCACGGCCCGGATCACGGCGTCCATCCGCGCTGCGATTTCGGCGTCGGCCTCCTGCATGCTCTTTTCGACGGTCGGGGGGAGGTGTGCACGCAGCAGTTCGTTGAGCGCGTGCTCGTCCTGCGCTTCCAGCGCGGCCAGCGGCACCGTGTAACGCGTCAGAAACCGCACGCCGGCCGAGTCGAGCACCGTGGCGGTCGCCCGCGGCTGCATCAGCGGCATCGGCACGCCAAAGGCGTCGTACACCCCGCGGAGCTGCCCCAGATACGCCAGCTCGTTTGGACCCGCGACGTAACACACGGTGGGGAAGATCGTGTCCTGCACGATCGGACGCAGCAGCACGTTGGGGCTGAACGTCTCGGGCTGCGAGGCCGCGCGCGCGATGAGCGCGGCGCGGCTCACCGGCTCGTCGCCGATGAGAAAGCCATCGCCTGCCGCACGGACCGCCCGGCGCCCTCCCTGGAGATCGAACAGCGCCGCCGAGGTGTCGTGCGGCGTCACCTGCATGTGATAACCACGGGCGATCAGGTCCGCTCCGGCCGCCGCCGCCAGGCTCGTCGTCTCGCCGACGCGCTCCAGCTCGCGCGTGAAGACGGGCGCCGCAAACGGCTTGGCGGCCGGGTCCGACGCGTCAAAGACCACCAGCCCGTGCGGGCCGAGCACGCGGTCGATGAACCGGCCGAAGGCCTCGGCGACGCCACGCCCGGGCTGGTAGGCCTCGCGCAGAGCGTCAAGCAGATCCGCGGTGAACTCGGTGGCCGGCAGGGTGGCCGTCAATTCTTCCAGCGCGCGGACGATCGCGTCGGTGTAGCGCAGGGAGGCGACGGTGCGTTCGCCGGCGCCGTCAGGGGCGGCGACCTGCACACGCCGCAGCGTCTGATCGGCCGCCAGCACGCCGCAGCCGGCAATCTCGTCCCAATCGTGGTCTTCAGCGTCGATCCAGAACACGGGCACCGCGGCCACGCCGTGCTCGCGGCTGAGCCGCGCGGCCAGCCGAATCGTCGTGACGGCTTTGAGCAGCGTGAACAGCGGGCCGCCAAACAGGCCCGCCTGCTGCCCGGTCACGATGGCGACGGCCGAGGGAGCGGCCAGCGCGGCAACGGCCGCGCGCGCCGCCGGCGGGCTGTCGCGACGCGCCTGCTGCGCCTCGAGCATCGAGACGATCTCGGCGCGCGGTCGGCGATGCGCCTGGGCGCGCGCGATGGCGCCGGCCCACGCGCCAGGGTCGGCCGGGTTGCCGGCGAAAAATGGCGCCAGTGCGTCGTATTGAAACGCGTAGTCCACCGCGAGGCGTCGCATCCACGGCAGTGTGCGGACGTCAACCGCCAGCCGAAGCGCGCTGTCGGAGAGAGGAACGGTGGGAGGGTGCACGTTGTGCCGGTACTCTGGCACTGCCCGAAAGACACTGTCAAGGCAGGGGTTGTGTTACGATCCTGTGACCGCTTCGTCTCGGTCCAGGAGCATCACCGCTGAACGCTGACGGATCGCTGCACGAGTCCCCACCCGCTGCCTTCGGTCCCTTTCGAGTCCTGCATCAGGTCGGGGCCGGCAGCCTCGGTCCCGTATTTCGCGCTCACGACCCGGTCGAAGGGCGGCTGGTCGCCATCAAGGCGTTCCGCTTTGACGAGGTCACGCCCGAGCAGGCCGCCGAGTTTGCCGTCGAGCTCGAGGACCTGGCCGCCAACCAGCCACGGCATCCCGGCATGGCCGCCGCGCTGGCGGCCGGCGTGCAAGGCATCACGCCGTACCTGGCTCAGGAGTACGTGGCCGGTGAAGCGCTCGACGCCGTGCTGCGGCAGTTCGGACCGCCGCCGTTGGCCGAGACCCTGACGACGCTCAGGCGCGTGGCCGACGCGCTCGACCGGGCCGCCGGCGACGGCATCCACCACGGCACACTCCACCCGCGCGACATTTTGATTGCCGAAGGCGGCGACGCCCGCGTCATCGATCTCGGCGTCGCGCAGGCGCTGATGCGGTCGGGCCTGCGCGTGCCCGTGCGCCGGCCCTACTCGGCGCCCGAGCGCGTCGCCGACAAGGCGTGGAGCGGCCCCGCCGACATCTATTCCCTTGGCGCCATCGCCTACGAGCTCATCACCGGGCGGCGATTGTCCGGCCCGGGACGTCCCGAGGTGCAGGCCCCTGGGATCTCGCCGGCCGCCGCCGCTGGGTTGAGCGAGGTGCTCGCGCGGGCCCTTGACGAGGACCCGTCGGCGCGCTATCCCTCGGCCGCCGATCTGGTGGATGCGCTGGCGCCGCTCCTGCCGACGGGTCGCCGGTCGACGCGCAGGAAAATCCAGCCGACCGCCGATCTGCCGCTGCCGCTCGACGTCGCCGAGCCCACCCTGGCGATGGAGCCATTCGACCCTGGCCAGGACCTGACCGACCTCGTGCATCGAGCCCCGCCCAGCGTGCCCGGTTCGCCGATGATCGACGATCTGCCGGTCAGCGCCGACGAACCCGCGCCTCGATTTGCCTCGCTCGACGACGAACCGGACGCGCCGGAGCTGACCGCCACCGGTGAGGTCGACCATGCCGGGCCGGCGGTGCCCCCACACGTGGCGACCCCGCAGCGTCGTCGCTTGCTGCCGCTGGTGATGGCGCTTGTCGTCGGTGTCGCCGCAGGATTTGGCTGGGGGTACTGGACCGCGTTTCGTACGATCGACCGTATGGGGCCGGAGGGTCCGGCGACCGCGGCCGCGGTGGCGCCGCTGACCCCATCGGTGCGCGTGGACGAGCCCGAGGTCATCGGCGAGCGCAATCTGCCGTCGCCGGCCGCGCGGCCTGCCACGCCCGCCGCCGCTCCAGCGGAGCCCCGTCGGGCGACCAGGTTGCCGCCGGGGCGTCTGGTGGTACGGTCGACCCCGCCGGGCGCGAACGTGCGAGTGGACGGGCGCGTGCGGGGCCGCACGCCGCTGGTGCTGCGCGACATGCCGTTGCGCGTCGTGCGCGTGACCATCGAGCGCGAAGGCTTCAAGGCCGATGAGCGGCGCGTGGCCCTGAGTGCCGCGCAGCCGACGGTGACCGTCGACGCGCGGCTCTCCGCCAACGCGCCGCCGGCGCCGGAGGCGACCACCGGAGTGCTGGTGATCGAGTCTCGTCCCACCGGCGCGACCGTTTTCGTTGACGGCCAGCGGATTGGGACCACACCGATGTCGCTGCCCGATTCCTCACGGGGCACGCACCGCATCCGGCTGGAGATGGCGGGGTTCAGCCCCTGGGTGACGACGGCAGACGTTCAGGCGGGCGCGCGGACGCGCGTGGCCGCATCGCTCGAGCGAGGCACACCGAAATGAACGCAGTATTGGCGCTGGAAGACGGCACCTGGTTTGGCGGCACCTCCGTCGGCGCCGCCCGCGAGACCAGCGGGGAAGTCGTCTTCAACACGAGTATGACGGGCTACCAGGAAGTGTTGACCGATCCGTCCTACGCGGGACAAATCGTCACGATGACCTCGGTCCAGATCGGCAACTACGGCGTCACCGGGGACGACTCCGAGTCGCGCCGGCCGCAGGTGGCAGGTTTTGTGATGCGCGAGTCCTCGCCGGTGGCCAGTAGCTGGCGCGCCGACCAGACGCTGCGCGAGTATCTGACCGGGCACAACATCGTCGCGATCGCCGACATCGACACGCGCGCGCTCACGCGCAAGCTGCGCTCGTGCGGCGTGCTTCGCGGCGTCATCGCGACCGGCGTTGGACTGGACCCGCAGCAGCTGGTCGCCAGGGCCGCGGGCATCCGGCCGATGGAGGGCAGCGATCTGGTCAAGGACGTGACCTGCCAGGCGCCGTACGAATGGAAGGGCGATGACCCGGGCGACCCGGACTTTCACGTGCCGCCGGAGCGCCGTGCGGCGCGGCGCCTCAGGATCGCCGCCTACGATCTGGGCATCAAGTTCAACATCCTGCGGCGGCTGGCGGCGCACAACTGCGACGTCACCGTCTTTCCGGCGTCCGCTCCGGCGAAGGACCTGCTGGCCATCGAGCCAGACGGGATCTTCCTGAGCAACGGGCCCGGCGACCCGGCGGCGCTGCCGTATGTGGTCCACAACGCCCGGACGCTCGTGGACTCGGACGTGCCGGTGTTCGGCATCTGCCTGGGCCACCAGGTACTGGGCCTGGCGATGGGCGGCAAGACGTTCAAGCTGAAGTTCGGGCACCGCGGCGGCAACCACCCGGTGAAGAATCTGGCGACCAACAAGGTCGAGATCACGTCGCAGAACCACGGCTTTGCAGTAGACCCGGATTCGCTGCCGAGCCACGTGCGCGTCACGCACGTGAACCTGTATGACGGCACGGTCGAGGGGCTGCGCCACGTGGGCAAGCGGGTCTTCTGCGTGCAGTACCACCCGGAGGCCTCGCCCGGGCCGCACGATGCGGATTATCTGTTCAGGCAGTTCCTGGATGAGATCGAGAAGAAATGACCGCCCCTTACTCTGACAATCGCGAAGGCGCGAAGGCGCGAAGGCGCGAAGATCTGCGTTTGACTTCCCGCAAATCACGGCCCTGGCCGTGTGCACGGGCGAGCATGCACAGTCCAGTGGGCCATCGCGCCTTCGCGTCATCGCGCCTTCGCGATTGTGGGTTCATCCAAGATGCCTCGTCGCACTGACCTCAAACGCGTCCTCGTCATCGGCTCAGGCCCGATCGTCATCGGGCAGTCCTCGGAGTTCGACTACTCGGGCACCCAGGCCTGCAAGGCTCTCAAGGCCGAAGGCCTCGAGGTGGTGCTGATCAACAGCAATCCGGCGACGATCATGACCGACCCGGAGGCTGCCGACCGCACCTACGTCGAGCCGCTCACGGTGGAGTTCGCCGAGCAGATCATCGCCGCCGAGCGGCCCGATGCCGTGCTGCCGACGGTGGGCGGGCAGACGGCCCTCAACCTAGCCGTGGCGCTGCACGAGCAGGGCATCCTGGCGAAGTACGGCGTGGAGTTGATTGGCGCGCAGATCGACGCCATCAAGGTCGGCGAGGACCGGCTGCTGTTTCGCGACGCGATGACAGAAATCGGCGTCGAGGTCCCGGCCAGCGGCCTGGCGCGCTCGCTCGAGGACGCGCTCTCGTTGGTGCAGAACACCGGGTTCCCGGCCATTATCCGGCCGTCGTTCACGCTGGGCGGCGTCGGCGGCGGCATCGCCTACAACATCGAAGAGTTCCGAGAGCTGGCCGCCCGCGGCCTGAGCTTCAGCCCGGTGCACGAGATCCTCATCGAGGAATCCGTGATCGGGTGGAAGGAATACGAGCTCGAGGTGATGCGCGACGCCGCCGACAACTTCGTCGTCATCTGCTCGATCGAGAACATCGACCCGATGGGCGTGCACACCGGCGACAGCATCACGGTGGCGCCCGCCCTGACGCTGTCGGACAAGGAATACCAGCGGATGCGCGATGCCGCGCGGCGGATCATCCGCCGGGTCGGCGTGGAGACCGGCGGCTCGAACATCCAGTTTGCGGTAAACCCGGCCGACGGCCGGATGATCTGCATCGAGATGAACCCGCGCGTGTCGCGGTCCTCGGCGCTGGCCTCGAAGGCCACGGGCTTTCCGATCGCCAAGATCGCCGCCAAGCTGGCCCTCGGCTATCTTCTGCACGAGATCCCGAACGACATCACGCGGCTGACACCCGCCTCCTTCGAGCCGACCATCGACTACGTCGTGGTCAAGATCCCGCGCTGGAACTTCGAGAAGTTTCCCGAGGCCGATCCGACGCTCACCACGCAGATGAAGTCGGTGGGCGAGGCGATGGCCATCGGCCGCACGTTCAAAGAGGCGTTTCTCAAGGGCATCCGGTCGCTCGAACTGGGCCGGCAGGGTCGACTCTTCACGACATCGCGCGACGACGAGGAGTTCGACGAAGCGGCGCTGCGCAAGAAGCTCGTGGTGCCGACCGACCGCAGGATGTGGGGCGTGTTCGAGGCGCTCGATCGGGGCTGGTCGATCGAGACCATCCACGACCTGACGAGGATCGACCCGTGGTTCCTCCAGCAGTTTGCCGAGATCGTCGAGCTGAAGAAGACCGCACAGCTGGTCGGCTTCCGCGACATGTCCACCGATCTGCTGCTGACGCTGAAGCGCGCGGGCTTCGGCGACGACGAACTGGCGGGCATCCTCGGCGTCGACGAGCCGGCCATCCGCGCCCGCCGGCTCGAAGAGCAGGTCGTCACCGCCTACAAGCGCATCGACACGTGCGCGGCCGAGTTCGAGTCGTTCACGCCGTACATGTACGGCACGTTCGAGCCGTTCTGCGAGTCCGAGCCCAACGGCAAGAGGAAGGTCGTGATTCTGGGCAGCGGCCCGAACCGCATCGGCCAGGGCATCGAGTTCGACTACTGCTGCTGTCACGCCGCCTTCGCGCTGGCCGAGGAGGGCTTCGAGACGGTGATGATCAACTGCAACCCCGAGACCGTCTCGACCGACTACGACACGACCGACCGCCTCTATTTCGAGCCGCTGACCTTCGAAGACGTGATGGCCGTGATCGACAAGGAACGAAGCGGCGGCGGGGAGGTGGCCTGCCTCGTGCAGTTCGGCGGTCAGACGCCCCTGAAGCTGGCGCTGCCGCTGCAGGCGGCCGGTGTCACCATCATGGGCACGTCGCCCGATTCGATCGACCTGGCCGAAGACCGCCAGCGATTCTCGCGCCTGCTGTGGGACCTGGGTATCCCGCAGCCGTCCAGCGGCACGGCGATCTCGCGCAACGAGGCGCGTGACGTGGCGACAGATATTGGCTTTCCGGTCGTCGTGCGTCCGTCGTACGTGCTGGGCGGCCGTGGGATGGCCATCGTCTACGACATGGCCACGCTGGACCGCTACATGGCCAGCGCCGTGGACGTCTCGCACGAGCGGCCCGTGTTGGTGGACAAGTTCCTCGAAGACGCCTTCGAGTTCGACGTGGATTGCGTGGCGGATGCGACCGGCGCCGTCGTCATCGGCGGCATCATGGAGCACATCGAGCAGGCCGGCATTCACTCCGGCGACAGCTCGTGCGTCGTCCCGCCCTTCATGGTGGCCGAAAAGCACCTGGTCACGATCCGCGACTACACGAGGCGCATCGCGCGTGCGCTAAAGGTCGTGGGCCTGATGAACGTGCAGTACGCGATCAAAGACGACGTCGTATACGTGCTCGAAGTCAACCCGCGCGCCTCGCGGACGGTGCCGTACCTGTCGAAGGCGACCGGGGTGCCGCTGGCCAAGGTCGCCGCGCGCGTGATGTCGGGCAAGACGCTGGCCCAGCTGGGAATGGGTGACGAACTCGACGTGGTCGGCGTGTTCGTCAAGAGCCCGGTGTTTCCGTTCGTGCGGTTCCCTGGGGTCGATACCTTGCTCGGCCCCGAGATGAAGTCCACCGGCGAGGTGATGGGCGGCGCAGACACGTTTGGCGCGGCCTTCGCAAAGGCGCAACTGTCGGTGGGGCAGAAGCTGCCCGACCGGGGCCGCGCGTTCATCAGCGTCAACAACATCGACAAGCCGACGGTGTTGCCCATCGCACGCGACCTGGCGGAGCTGGGATTCGAGTTGGTCGCCACGCGCGGAACCGCCGCGTACCTGCGGGCGCATGGCCTTGACGTCGAGGTCGTCTACAAGGTCAACGAAGGCCGCCCCAACATCGCCGATCAGATCGTCAACGACCAGGTGGCGCTCGTCGTCAACACGCCGCTTGGGCGCGAGTCGTTCTTCGACGACCGCACCGTGCGCCGGGTCGCGATGATGCACACCGTGCCGTGCATCACGACGCTCACCGGCGCCTCGGCGGCCGTCGCGGCCATCCGGGCCCTGCGCACGCAGGCCCTCGACGTGCGCGCGCTGCAGGATTACTACGCGGGGAAGACGACGGCATAGGGGGGTGCTACGGGGTGCTACCAGGTGCTACCTGGTGCTGCACATTCTGCGATCGCTTGCACGAGTGAGCGTCCCATTTTCTGCGACGAACCCGCGCGCACCTTGTAGCACCCCGTAGCACCCGAGCGCACCCCGTAGCACCCGGGCGCACCTTGTAGCACCCGAGAGCCCCCGGCCCAAACCTTGCTCCGGGCCGGGGCATGCCCCTGCTCCCCGTGTGCCTCGCCCTCGCGCTCTGCGGGGGTGTCTTTCTCGCGCTGACCGCGCCAGTTGACCCCAGCGCAGCGCTCGCGTTGCTTGCCTCGTGCGCCGTATGCGCAATCGTGGGTGCCTTCCGCGGCCGCCCGTGGATGGTGCTGGCCTGTGCGTTGGCCGGCGCGTGTGCGGCTGGTGCGGCGTTGGGTGCTCACGCCGACCGCCACGCTCGGGCACCGCAGCTTCCGGCCCTGCTCGACCAGGTGCACGCCGACGGCGTTGTCATGCTTGGCGGCGTGCTCGAAGGGGACGCGTCGGCTGGCGCCAACGGTGTGCGCCTCCGACTGGCGGTCCACAGGTTCGCAGACAGCGATGTGGACGGTGCCGAGGCCGCGGCGCTGACCGTCTCGGGAACCCTCGCAAAACAGCAGATGGCGCACTGGCGGGCGGGCCGCGCGGTCCAGACTCCCGCGACGCTGCGCCGCCCGGCGCACTATCTCAATCCGGGCGTCCCAGACGACCGCCTGGCCCTGGCGCGCCGCGGCTTGACACTGGTTGGCAGCGTGAAGAGCGCGACGCTGGTGAGGATCCAGGCGCCTGGCACATGGAGGCACGAGCGCGCCGCGGACCTTCGCGCGCACGTCCGGGCCGCGCTTGCGGCCCACGTCCTGCCGCGCGACCCCACGGCCGCCGCCATCGCCACGGCGATTCTGATCGGCGACCGCGCCGGCCTCGATCCCTTGCTCGAGAAGCGCCTTCAGATCGCCGGCACCTATCACGTCATCGCGATCTCGGGCGGCAACATCGCCGTGCTGACGGTGATCCTGTTGGGTCTGACACGCCTGCTCAGGGTTCCGGTCTGGCTGGGCGGTCCCCTGGTGGCGCTGCTGCTCGTGCTCCACGCCGGGCTGGTTGGCGGCGGCGCATCGGTCGCGCGCGCGACGACGATGGCCGTGATCTACCTGGGGTTGCGCGCACTCGATCAGTCGGCGTGGAGCCTCAACACGCTGGCCGCCGCCGTCGTCGGCCTCGTCGTGGCCCGGCCCCTGGCGGTGGTGGACCCTGGATTTGTGCTCAGCGTCGGCGCCACGGCCGCCATCATCGTGATCGCCGCGCGCGTGGGATCGGATCGGCGGGGGAATGCCTGGCGTCGCGCCGCGCTGGGAGTCGCGGCGGCGTCGATGGCGACAGAGTTGGTCTTGCTGCCGGTGTCGGCGACCTTCTTCAACCGGGTGACCGTGGCCGGTCTGCTGCTCAACCTGGCGGCCGTGCCGCTGATGGCGCTGGTGCAGGTGGCGGCGTCGCTCACCGTCCTGGCGCACCCCGCCGCGCCTGCCGCGGCGAGTGCCTGTGGCGCCGTGGCCGCGTGGGCAGCCGGAGGACTTGCCGCCAGCGCCGCACTTGTGGAGTGGGTGCCGTGGCTGGCCGTTCGGACGCCGGCTCCCGCGATCTGGGTCGCCGCGTCGTACCTGTGTGGTCTGGCGGCGGTCGTCGTGGGGCCACACCTCCGCACGCTGCCAGGTCGCTGGTCCCGGAGGCTCCGGCGGTCGAGTGTGGGCGCCGCCACTGTCTGCGCGGTCTGGATTCTGGCCGCGCCCTCCACCTGGCGCTGGCCCTGGCGCGCCGACGGGCGGCTCCGCATCGTGGCGCTCGATGTCGGGCAGGGCGACGCGACGCTGGTGGAATTTCCCAACGGCGATCGCTGGCTGGTGGACGCTGGTGGCTTACCCGGGTCCGTGGCGCTCGACATCGGCGAGCGTGTCGTGGCGCCCGCGCTGTGGGTGCGCGGCACCGGCCGGCTCGACGCGCTGGTGCTGACGCATGGGGACCCCGATCACGTCGGTGGAGCCGCGGCCGTCATCGACGACTTCGCGCCGGCGATCTTCGACGGGATCCCGGTGCCCGCGCATGTGCCCCTTGCGACGCTGCGGGACCACGCACGGGCCCGCAATCGTCGCTGGGGACGACTCGCGCGCGGCGACGTGTGGATGGTCGGCGGAGTGCGCCTTCACGTGTGGCATCCCTCGGCGCCGGACTGGGAACGGCAGCGCGTGCGCAACGACGACTCGATCGTGATCGAGTTGCGATACCGGGACGTGTCAATCGTGCTGCCGGGTGACATCAGCGCCGAGGTCGAACGGGCGCTCGCCTCCGAGATCCCGCCGGCGCCACACCGTGTGCTCAAAGGCGCGCACCACGGCAGCGCGACCTCTACCAGCGAGGACTGGCTGGAGGCCCTGCGCCCCGAGGTGGTGGTGTTCAGCTGCGGGCGCGAGAACCGTTACGGGCACCCCGCGCCCGCCGTCCTGCGCCGCGTCCTGGGCCGAGGCGCTGACGTGTTCCGGACCGATGAGGACGGGCAGGTGGTCGTGGAGACGGATGGCGCGACGGTGAGGGTGAGCACGTTTGGGGGGCGCGCGTTCCCGCAACCACCTCGATCAGGCCACTCCACAAACACAACAATCGCGAAGGCGCGAAGGCGCGAAGGCGCGAAGGATCAGGAGGATTGATGACGATCAATCTCACGGACCGCCTTTCGGATGACGAAGAGCTTGTGGCACACGACGTCATTGCGTGCGCGCTGGCCGTTCACCGCGAGCTCGGTTCAGGGTATCTAGAGAGCTTCTATCGCAAGGCGATGTGTGTGGAACTACACGCCCGGGGCGTCGCTTTCGCGACCGAAAAAGCCATCGACGTGCAATACCGCGGCGCTTCGATCGGCACGCACCGAGTCGACCTCATCGTTCAAGGCCTGGTGGTTGTTGAGCTTAAGGCCGTTGAGGCGATTGACCCGGTGCACCGAAAACAGGTGGTTTCGTATCTGAAGGCAACCAAGCTTCGGCTAGGCCTGCTAATCAACTTCAACGTGGAGCTGCTGAAACACTGTCTGAAGCGAGTAGTGCTGTCATCCCGCTGAATTCCCTTCGCGCCATCGCGCCATCGCGCCTTCGCGCCTCTTCACCTCTTGCCACTCCGCCTCCAGCTCCTCGAGCGTCTTCTCCTGCAGCCGTTCCCCTCGTGCCTC
>JAENWD010000015.1 GCA_016650245.1 Vicinamibacteria bacterium | reverse complement strand
GGAGACAAGGACAAAGACGGCGACCAAGACGGGACGCACCATGCCCGAATTGTACAGGTTCGGCCAGGTTCGGTCGGGTGGGGTCAGGTTGATCAGGTTGGGAGGGTTGATCAGGTTGGTTTCCGGCGTATCGCGATAGACTGCCATCATGAGACCTCTTATGGCCCCCGTTGGCCTCCTGTGCATCTGGCTCTCGTCAGTCGCCTGCAGCCAGGCACAATCGCCGGCCGCGGCACAGTCGCCCGCGCCTGGGGCGTCCGAGCCGGTGGCGACGGTGGGCGGCGCCGCCATCACGCGCGCCGATCTGGATGCGCTGGTCGCGCCGCAGATCGCCAAGCTGGACGAGCAGGCGCACCAGATCCGCCGCGCGCAGCTGGACGATCTGATCGCGGAACGGCTCCTCGAGGCCGAGGCGAAGACCCGCAATCTCAGTCCAGAGGCGCTGGAGAAAGTCGAGATCGTCGACAAGGTCGTGCCGCTCACCCAGGCCGACATCGACGCGTTTGTCGCCGCGAACCGCGCGCGGTTGCCGGGTGACCCTGCCACGCTGATGCCGCAGATCCGGAAGTACCTCACCGAGCAGCGCCAGGGCGTGCGGCGCGAGGCGTTCCTCGACGAGTTGCGTGGAAGGACGAAGGTCGAGGTGTTGCTCAAACCGCCGGCCGTGTTCCGCGCGGCGATCGACCTTACTGGCACGCCCTCGCGCGGCACCTCGGACGCGAAGGTCACGGTGGTCGAGTTCTCCGACTTCCACTGCCCGTTCTGCAAACGGGTGCAGCCGACCCTGACCCAGTTGCTGTCGAAGTACCCCAACGACGTGAAGCTGGTCTACAAGCACATGCCGCTCGACCAGCTGCACCCGCAGGCGCGGCGTGCGGCCGAGGCGAGCTGGTGCGCGCAGCAGCAAGGCAAGTTCTGGGAGTACCACGACCTGCTCTACTCGGGCGGTCCCGACGGCAGCGACCCGACGCTGTTCGCACTGGCCACCCGCGCGGGTCTTGACGCGTCCGCGTACCAGCAGTGCATGGCCTCGGGCAAGGCGGCCGAAGTGGTGCAGACGCACGTGGACGAAGGCGCGAAGTTCGGGGTCAGCGGCACGCCCGGCTTTTTCGTCAACGGCCGTTTCCTCAACGGCGCGATGCCGCTCGAGGCGTTCGTGCAGGTTGTTGAAGAAGAACTCGGGCGGTAGCGGGTTCGGGCACGTTGGGCCGGGTTGGGTCAGGTTGATTGCGTCGCATGCCGAATCCGCTGAAGCTTGCAAGCCTGTGGCGCGTCATCAAGGACCTCGACCTCGAGGGCCCGCGCACAGCGGCGCGCGCGCGGTTCACGCTGGCGGTGGTCTCCGAGACACGCGACGAGGCCTCGCGGCTGCGGCAACTGCTGACCGGGCCCGACGCGAAGCCCCATCCCTGGATTGAGATCGCCGCACTCGGCACATCTGCACCCAGCACCGCACCCGGCACTTCGGCACCCGGCACCCCGGCACATCCGCGAGGCGCCGTCGACGCCCTCTCGGCCCTGTCGTCCGCGCCGATGGCCGGCATCCTTGTCACGCGCGGCGCGGATCTGTCTGACAGCCTGAAGCTGGCGGGCAACCGCTTCGCGACGTCGCGCACGCCTGTGCTGACGGTGGTCGTCGGCGACTCGTCTCGTACTGCGAAAGTCCTGCGGCCGGGGGAACACTCGCGTGTGGCCGTGGACGCGCTCGACGAGGCCGCCATCGATGCGATCGCGACCGCCCTGGTGCTGATGCTGCCTGACGACCAGCAGGTGGCGCTTGGCGCGCACTTCCCGCCGCTGCGGCCGGTCATCTTCACGCGCATCATCGAGCGTACCGCGCGCGCCAACGCCAGCTTCGCGCTCACCACGGGCCTGGCCGAGACGATTCCTCTGCTCACCGCGCCGCTCAACCTGGGCGACATGGTGGTGCTGACGAAGAACCAGTTGATGATGTGTTACCGCATCGCGCTGGCCGCCGGGCGCGACCAGGAGCCCAGGGCGATGATGACCGAGATCATCGGCGTGCTCGGCAGCGGCGTGCTCTTCCGCCAGGCCGCGCGCCAGCTGGTCGGTCTCATCCCCATTGCCGGCCTGCTGCCCAAGGTCGCCATCTCCTATGCAGGCACGTACGCGATCGGCAAGGCGATGGCCGCCTGGACCACCGAAGGCAAGGAGGTGACGGTGGACGCCGTCGCCAGCTACTCGCGCGACGGCCTGGTCAAGGGCCGCGCGCTGGCCGAGCACCTGGTCGAATCGGCCGGCGCCACCGGCGGCCGCGTCCTCCGGCGGTTCGAACGCCTGCGAAACTACCTCCCGGGTAAACGGACGAGAGCTTGACTCGTAATTGACGATTGCAGATTGCAGATTAGGGGATTACGCAGATGTGGACGCGACGACAGTTCCTCGAGACCTCATCGTTTGCCGCTGCGCTCGGTGTCGCCGCGCGCGGCGCCTTTGCGCAGGCCCCGCCGGCGGTCACCGGTACGTTCACCGCGCTGCGCGGCAACACCGGGTATTTTTCGGGCCGCGGCGGCACCATCGGCTGGCTCATCGCGCCCGACGGCCTGGTCGTCGTGGACACCCAGTTTCCGGATACGGCGCAGCTGTGCCTCGACGGGATCAAGTCGCGCGCGAGCCGATCGATCGACCTGCTGGTGAACACGCACCATCACGGCGATCACACCGGCGGCAACGCCGTCTTCAGGCCGCACGTCGGCGGCATCCTGGCGCATGCCAACGTGCCGGGCCTGCAGCAGAAGGCGGCTGCCGCGCCGCCACCGCCAGGACAACCGCCGCCGGCGGCGCCGACGGTGGCCGACAAGACGTACGACAAGGTCTGGGAACAGGCGATCGGCAAGGAGACGTTGCGTCTGAAGTACTACGGGCCCGCCCACACCAGCGGCGACAGCGTCGTGACGTTTGTGAAGGCCAACGTCGCCCACATGGGCGACCTGATGTTCAACAAGCGTCACCCGTTCATCGATCGACCGTCCGGCGCGTCCATCACGAACTGGATCACGGTGCTCGAGTCCACCGTAAAGGACCACGCGAAAGACACGACCTACATCTTCGGCCATGCCAAAGACGGGCAACCGGTCACAGGCGACCAGGGCCACCTCCTGGAGATGCGCAACTACTTGACGGCCGTGCTCGACGTCACCAGGAAAGCGATCGCCGACGGCAAGTCGCGTGACGAGGCGATGACGCTCGGTCCGTTACCGAAGTTCGAGGACTACATGGAAGCCCCGCCGCGGCTGACGTTGGCGACAGTGCTGGGGATCGCGTACGACGAACTCAAGAATTGACGATTGCAGATTGACGATTGCAGATTAGGTGAATGACGCAGATTCGTGTGGATTGGCGGTTTCAGTCATACCGCGTCCCAATCTGCGAAATTTCACAATCGCCAATCGTCAATCTGCAATCGTCAATTGGTCACCCTACATCTAGTACTTGACACGTGGGTCGCCAAGATCGATAGTGCGCCGTACACGTCAGCTCACCAAAGGAGGCTCGTGATTTGAGCGTCGATCCGCCGGGCCAGCCTCGGCCCGGGTGGGCATTGCAGGATCTGCGCCGCCGCTTGAAGCGCATTCGAGCTTCGTGAGCGCGCGGTCCCACCTCATATCTGCGGTTCCCACCCGGGCCGGGCCCGCCTTCGCCAAGGCTACGGCGGGCAGGCACGCGGCACGCAGCACGGCACTTGGCACACAGCACACAGCACCCAGCACCCGGCACCGCACGCAGCACCTAGCACTCGGCACCCAGCACGACTCGTTTCAGCGTAATCGCCTGCCCCGCGTGTCGTGCGGAATGTTCTCCACCGTGCACTAACAGCCCCAAGACCGTCGAGGGCACGCGCTGCCGTCCAACCGTGCGTGGTTCGAGCAGCGTCGACGGATCCGTCGCGCGCACCTGATCGAGCGCCCGCGAGGTCGCCTCAACCAGCTCCGCCGTCAGCGTCTCCGCATCCGCAGGCGGAACTCCCGGATCGCCTTCCGTCTTCAGGGCACGCAGCTGGTCTGCCGTCAGACCCTGCCCGCGCGCGTAGCTGAACAACCGGTCAAGCGCGCCGATCAGGTGACGGACGTGAAACCCAATCGAGGCCCCGCCGCCGGGTCGCGTCCAGATCTGCTCCGGTGTCAGGTCGTGTACCGCGTCCGCTCCGTCGTCGTGCGCATGCTGCAGCATGTGCGCGACCGACATCAGCAACGGCGTGACGCCGTCCACGGGACCTCGCAGCCAGGCTTCCATAGGCATTGCGGATTGTAGATTGATTCGACGCCCTGCTCACGGTGGATCAAGCTGGCCGAAAGATGGACGGCGTGCAGGTGCCGCATGACAATCGCATGGAGCCGATAGCCAGACGAGTCGCGGCTACAAGCCCAAGGCGAGCCGAAGGCCGTTCTCGACGTTCTTCAGGAGTGGGCCTCGGAGCTTGCCGGCAGGCTCGTCGAGGACGTCGCGGTCGAGCGTGATGACTTGCGAGACATTGGCCACCGAGTCCTTCGGAAGGCCTGCGACTTTCGCGGGGATGAGCACGTTCCCAGGGGCGTCAACGAGGCGCACGTTGGACGTCAGGACGACGGCGATGACAGTCTGGAGCCGACTGCGGTTGAAGGCGTCGTCCTGCACGATCAGGACGGGGCGCCGGAACCCGGGCTCGGACCCCCTGGGCGCGTCCAGATCGGCCCACCAGACCTGGCCACGCTCGACTACCATGTGTCGGGCTCGAGCGAGCGGCGTTGTGCGCGTCGCACGGCGGGGTCGAGGCGTCCCGACTCGGTCGCATACACCGCGTTGAGTCGCTCGGTGGTCTTGCGGCCACGGTGTTTGGCGACGTAGTCGGCCAGTGCCGTGGCGTACAGGCGACTGCGGCTCACGCCGAGCCGCTTGACGAGCGTTTCAGCCGATTCGAACAGTTCGTCAGGTATCGAGAGCGCGACCTTCATACCATAGTATTACCATGGTAGGAAGCATCAGGCAAGCGGGCTAACCTTCCGCTGCAGCCGACGAGCGGCGTGTCTCGTCTCGTCTGCGGGCCAGGGCGCTCGCCAAGGGAGAGTCCCATGGAGTCGGATCGCTGGCCCGTCGTGACAACGGCGCTGCTCGCCACAAGCGTGATTCTGGCCGCCGGCTGCGCCGCCGGCACTGGTGATAGAGAGATCAGCGACGCCGCGGCGCTGCCGACGTGGACCTACGACTCCACGTTGGTCTTCCCGGGCGACCGCTCGCTCACGCGCCCGGAGGATGGGATCGCGCTGCCCGACGGCCGCCTCATGGTTGCCGATCAGGTACACGGACTCCGCAAGGTCGAGATCGACGGCACGAGCAAACCGTTCGGCAACCTGGTCGCGACCGGGTACAGCCACCGTCCGCCGGATCATAACGGCGGCGCCAATGGGATCACCCTCGAGCCGGATGGCACACACCTGCTTCTCGCCGACGTGTTCGGTGGCGCGATCTACCGCGTGGACGTCTCGAGCGGGGCGACCGACAAGGTCTATCAACACCGGTACGGCATCAACACCGCGGTGCGCGATTCCAGGGGGGCGATCTGGTTCACGCAAAGCGCGCACAACACACCGGAGGCCGGCGAGGCGCGCCTCTGGGAGGCCGTGGACATCCAGCGTCCTGAAGGTGCGCTGCTTCGCCTGGGCACACAGGATGGTCGCTTGGCAGCGGAGGCCGAGATCATCGTGGATTCGCTGTTCTTTGCGAATGGCCTCGCGATCGATGAGGTCAACGGCCAACTCTACGTGGCAGAAACGACGGGGAGCCGGGTGTTGCGATATCGCGTGGATCTGGGCGCGGGGAGGGTGAGCGACCGGTCGGTGTTCGTGGACAGCGTGTCGGCGGACAACCTGGAGCTGGACGGCGAGGGCCGCCTGTGGGTCGCGTTGCCACTCACGAACGAATTGCTGGTGGTGAATACGGCGACCGGCGCGCGTCGCAGTGCTTTTCGCTCGTTGACGCCAGCGCAGCAGGCAGTGGCCGACGAGTTCACTCGGCGCGGCCAGACCGGTGCGTCCCGCATGGAGTTGTTCACGCCGGCCGCCTGGGCGCCCCTGCCGGGGCCGATCACCGGAATCATCCTTGGGTCGCGGGGCGGGCCGGTCTATCTCACGGGATTGGGGAATGCCTTACTGAAACTCCCTCGCTGAGGGTCAATTAGAATGCACGCCATGCCCCGACTCACCCGTCGCACCTTCCTCTCCTCCACGGCCGCAGGCGTCGCCGCGGCCACGGCCCTTCGTCCGGCGTCGGCCTGGGCCCGCATCCAGGGCGCCAACAGCCGCGTGCGCGTCGCCGTGATCGGAACCGGCCGCCAGGGCATCAACGACATGCGCGGCCACATGGCGCTGCCCGACGTCGACATCGTCGCGGTATGCGATGTCTATGGCGCAAACCAGGCGCGAGCCGCGGCCATAGCGCCCAACGCGGCCCAGGTGAAGGACTTCCGCGCCGTGCTCGACAACAAGGACATCGACGCGGTCATCATCGGCACGCCCGATCACTGGCACGCGCTGATGACGGTGATGGCCTGCCAGGCCGGCAAGGACGTGTACGTCGAAAAGCCCACATCGCTCGCCATCGGCGAGGGGCGCAAGATGGTCGAGGCCGCGCGCAAGTACAACCGCGTCGTGCAGGTCGGCACGCAGCAGCGGTCGGCGAGACATTTCCAGGAGGCAGCCAGGCTCGTGCAGGAAGGCGGCATCGGCAAAGTCGCCGCTGTGCGCTGCTGGAATGTCGGCAACCAGGCGCCAGATGGCATCGGCAACCCGCCCGACAGCGACCCTCCGGCCGACCTGGACTGGGACATGTGGCTGGGGCCTGCGCCCAGGCGGCCCTTCAACGCCAACCGCTTCGGGGTCGTGCCCGACGCCTTCTCGCACTTCCGCTGGTTCTGGGACTACGCCGGCGGGATGATGACCGACTGGGGCGTGCACCTCATCGACATCGTCCAGATGGCGATGAAGGTCGACGCCCCGACGGCGGTGTCGGCGGTCGGAGGCAAGTTCTGCCTCACCGACAACCGCGAGACGCCGGACACGATCCTGGCCAGCTACCAGTACCCCGGCTTCGTGATGACCTACGAGAACCGCACGACCAACGGGCGGGCGCTCAACGATCACGGCTACGGCATCGAGTTCTACGGCACCGACGGCACGCTCTTCGTCGACCGCAGCGGGTTCGATCTGACGCCGGAGACCCGGCGCGACGGCGACCAGGTAGTGGATCGCACGCTGGCGCGGCGGCAGGCCTCCAGGCCCGACAACCCGACCCACGCGCGCAACTTCATCGACTGCGTGAAGTGGCGGCAGAAGCCCATCTGCGACATCGAGATCGGGCACCGCTCGACGACGACAGCGATCCTGGGCAACCTGGCCTTCCGATCTGGTGCGACGCTCACCTGGGACGGCGCCACCGAGAAGGTCACCAACGGCAACCAGAAAGCCGCCGCGCTGCTCGACGTCGCGTATCGCGCGCCGTGGAAGTTGACGGTGTGAGTGTTGAGGAGCCGCTTGGTCGTTCTACCAGCGGCTGCACCCGGCGACCACTCCGACGCGAGATGCGCCATGCCACGACTGTTCTCGTACGGCACCCTGCAACACGAAACCGTGCAGCTATCGACGCTTGGCAGACGGCTCACTGGACAGAGCGACGAGTCGGTGTCGGGATCTGCGGATGTTCCGGCTCCTGCCAACGCATGCGCCTGGTCTGCCTCAATGGCATTTCCCAGCACCGGACTCCAGTGCTACGTGCGCCAATTGCGTGGATCGGCGCCCGTCATCGGCGGCGACATCACGATCAGGCCGTCGCGTGGCGAGTCGTCTCGCGCGGCAGTCATTCTGAGGTTGCCGACCGGTGTCGTAGTCGTCGAAGACATCGGCTACGAAGGCTTCACGAGACGGGTCCTTCTTCCTGGCGTCACCGCCAACCAGGCGCTCGCATGGCGGCTGACGCTTTACCCGGATATCCCCGCGAAAGCCGGGTGCTCGGAATCCTGGAACACGGGCAGCGTTCCGGGCGGCGCCTTCATCGAGCAGGCTGCAGGGTGTTGACGGCCACGGTGGCCAGGGAAGCGAGCGCGGCCGGAGGGCGAAGCAATGAGACGCACAGCAACGAAGCGAGGGCGGTCGCGCGGTCACTCGTTCGCAGGCGACACGGCCATCGTCATTCTGCGTTCGACGGGGCAAGTCTTGAGCGGGGTGACGATCCTCGAGAAAGCCTTCCGGATCGAGACCCCGGATCTTGGCGTTCTGACCGTGCCAACCAAGAAGATCAAGACCATCGTCTACAAGAACCTTCCGAGCTACCCGACCGACATGCTCCGGACGCTCAACAGCAGCGAGTTCAACGGGGTCATCCTGAACGATCCAGTCAGGATGAAGTCCGACGACCTCGGAGGCGCCGTGCCGGTGCCCAGGGCCAGCGTCCTCAGCATCATCTGGTGAGTCGGCCTCCCGTGGCGCCACTGCACGCGGTCTCACCAGCGTGTGGAGCCGACGGCGTCCAGCCGTTGTGGCACGGCCTCGCGTGCGTCGCCGGTAACTCTGACCAGCGCAGGAGGTCCCTTAGATGAAGGCCCATCGGGTCTGCATCGCGGTGGCGGCCGCGCTCTACCTGGGCTCAGGCGCCGCGTTGCCGCAAGCGCCCATGGAAGCGGATGAACGCGTCGACCGCATCGTGGGGATGGCGATGGCGCGCGGCGGAGCCTACGCCTTCCTTCAGCGTCTGACCGACTCCATCGGTGGCCGCGTGACCGGAAGTGCCGAATCCAGGGCGGCTGCGGATCTGTTGGTCAGCACGCTGCGCGAGGCCGGCTTGGAAGACGCCCACTTCGAGGAGTACGCGCTCGAGTCGCGCTGGCAGCATGGACGTGCGGTTGGGCGCGTCGTGAGCCCCGTGGCCCGGTCGCTGGCTGTCAGGTCCTACGGCTGGGTGCCAGGCACCAGGGGCGAGGTGACGGCGTCTCTCGTCGATCTGGGCGCACGCGCGAACGACGGTCTCGCGGTCCCTTCCGAGCGGGTTCGAGGTGCGGCGGTCATCGTCGAGCCACGGGCCGCGAAAGGCGCTCCTGCCCAGGTCGTTCGTGCCGCCCTGGCCCATGCGCTCGCCCGGGCTGGCGCGGCGGCCATGCTGATTCCCTCGGACAAGCCGCATCGCATGCTCTACACGTCGGCATTCGGGTTCTATCCAGGCGGCCCGATGCCAGTCCTGTCGGTCGCGCGGGAGGATGTGCTGTTCCTACGGCGGCTCCTGGCCAGCGAGCCGGTTCGCGTAACGCTGGACGTGGCCAACACCTTCGACGCGAGCCCTGCCCAGGAGCGCAACGTCGTCGCCGAGATCACGGGGACGACGCCCGGTGAGGTGGTGCTTGTCGGTGCCCACTTCGACTCGTGGGATCCGGGTCAGGGCGCCCAGGACGACGGCGTGGGCGTGGCGGCGATTCTGGAAGCCGCCAGAATCCTGAAGTCGTTGGGGATCAGGCCGCGGCGAACCATTCGCTTCGTCTTCTTCAGCGGCGAAGAACAGGGGCTGCTCGGGTCGCGCGCCTACATCGAGACGCACCGCGCCGAACTCGACGGGCTGCGCGCCGCGGTGATCATGGACTCGGGTGCGCAGACGCCGCGCGGCTTCATGATCCACGGGCGATCGGACATCGAGGCCGCCACGCGGAGCGTTCTGGCGCCACTTGCCGCACTCGGCGCGTCGGGCGTGAGCCTCGAGGCCAGCTTTGACATGGACCATGGACCATTCCTGGCGGCCGGGGTTCCCGTCTTCACGCTGTGGGTCGACGAAGGCGAGTACGACACGCACCATCACGCGATCTCGGACACCTTCGACAAGGTCGACCCGCACATGCTCGCCCTTGACACGGCCGTGATGGCCGTCGCGGCGTATCGACTTGCCGACGCTGCGGACGCGCCGGCTCGGCGCCTGTCGGCGGCCGAGGCGACGCACCTCCTCGAGACGCTTGGGCTCGAATCGCTTCGTCGAGCGGTTTATGAGCCCGGCGGCTCGAGGTGATGCAGCACCCGTCCCATTCCGATCTGGAGACCGAGCCATGAAGCGACTGCTCGTCCTTGTCCTCGTCGCGCTGTCGTCGCCGAATCTGGCGGGGGACCAGGCCACGACCGCGCGGGCGACAACGCCGTCGGTCACGTACGGCGCCAATCCGGCCGCCGGCCATACCTTCACGCACGACGGCGTGAGGCTGTACTACGAGGTCTATGGGGCTGGGGAGCCCCTCCTGGTGGTGCACGGCAACGGCGGCAGCATCGCCGATCTCGGCGCCCAGATCGCTCACTTCCGAAAGCGCTACAAGGTGATCGCCATGGACAGCCGGGATCAGGGGAGGTCCGGCGACAGCCCAGACACGCTGACTTACGAGAAGATGACCGACGACCTGGCAGCGCTGCTCGACCAACTCAGAGTCGGGCCGGTAAACGTGCTGGGGTGGAGCGACGGAGGCATCGAGGCCCTGCTGCTCGGGATCCGGCACCCGGCGAAGGTGAAGAAGATCGTGGCGATGGCCGCCAACCTCAATCCGAGCGAGGCCACCCTCGCGCCGGAAGTCATCGCCACGATCAAGTCGATGATTGACGACATTCCCGCCGCTAGCAGAGACACGCAACAGGGCCGGCGTGAGCTGAAGGTGGTCGGCATGATGCTCAACGAGCCGCAGATCGACGTGAAGGCGCTCGAGGCCATCACCGCGCCAACGCTGGTGCTGGCGGCCGATCACGACGTCATTCGCGACGAGCATACAGTCGAGATCTTCCACCACATCCGCAACAGCCAGTTGGCCATCTTTCCGAACGCGACGCACATGATTCCGTTCGACGACCCGGCGACATTCAACGCCACGGTTGAGCGGTTCCTCCGCACCCCGTTCGTGAAGAAGGACCGGATCAACGACATGCTCAAATCCCTGGAGAAGTTGCGAGCCGCCCCGGCGTCGGCCGACCAGTGAGCCATCCCATCAAGGCCACTCACAGGTTCCACGGATGTCGCACTTGATTCGCGCGGCCGCCATCACGTCGCCGCATGCGCCGGTCGAGATCATCGAGATCGCCGTGCCCGCTCTCGAGCCGGGCGCGGCGCTGCTGCGCACGGTCTTCAGTGAGGTGTGCGGCACCGATGTGCACCTGCACCACGGGCGGCTGGGCGGTGTGCCCTATCCGCTCGTGCCCGGGCATGTCTCGGTGGGCCGCATCGAGACGATGCGAGGGCCAATCACCGACGTCGAAGGACGCGTCTTTCACGAAGGCGACATGGTCACCTTCCTCGACGTCCACGAGACCTGCGGCGCCTGCTACCAGTGCCTGGTCGCGAAGCAGACGACGCGGTGCCCGAAGCGGAAGGTGTACGGCATCACGTACGGCGCCGCGGACGGCCCGCTGGGCGGATGGGCCGAGCAGATCTGGATCAAGCCAGGTGTGAAGCTGATCCGGCTGCCCGACGGACTGGCCCCCGAGACGTTCATCGGGGGCGGCTGCGGGCTGGTGACCGCGCTGCACGCCGTGGACCGCGCCGAGATCCGGCTCGATCAGTCCGTGGTCGTGCTCGGCGCCGGGCCGGTGGGCCAGTCGATTGCGGCGCTCGCACGGCTGTCGGGCGCCAGTGAGGTGATCGTGATTGGCGCGCCAGACGACCGGTTGGCGTACGCGCGGAGGATGGGGGCATCACACACCATCGGCCTCGGCGATCAAGGCGCGACGGCGCGGGTTGACGAGGTTCGCCGGCTGACGGGCGGGCGGGGCGCGGATGTCGCGATCGAAGCCTCTGGTGCGCCCGACGCGGTGTCCGACGCGCTCGACATGGTGCGCGACGGCGGGCGCGTGGTCATCTGCGGCCACTACACCGACAACGGCACGGTCCAAGTCCACCCGCACTACCAGATCAACCGCAAGCACGTCGAGATTCGTGGCGTGTGGGGCTGCGACTACTCGCACTTCCACCGCGCGGTGACCATCGCCGCGCGCCACGGCGACCGTATTCCGTGGCGCGAGATGGTGTCGCGGACGTACGGCCTGGACCAGGCCGGCGAGGCACTGGCGGCGGTGGAGGGGCGCAACATGTTGAAGGCGCTGATTGCGCCAAACGGATAGCCGGACTGCGGACTCCGGACTACGGGGTATTTCGACTGCGACAAAGCGCGTCGACGTTGGCGCGCTGCCACGCGTCGGTCGTCTCGTTGAGGGCTTCGATCGAACGATGGCGATGCACCCCGGGCGGGAAGTGCCGCGGCACCGTGCGCGTCCCGAAATCCCAGAGGGCCGCGATGGCACGATAGAGGTCGGGATCGCCCGGCGTTCGCCACACCGGCTGTTCCATTTCCTCCACCGACCTGAAACGTCGCACGGGCATCAGTCTGGCTCCCCGACGTCGAATCGCTGCCGTAGCATCTCGGCATCGGCGCGGTCCTTCAGCCGCACCGTGTCACGCTTCATCAGGTAGAGCGTGCGAGGGCTGGCGACGCTGACCGTCAACTCGTCGAAGGGCAGGCGCTCGACTTCGAGATCGGCGAAGGAGAACGCGTCACCCAGGCGCGTGAGCAGATCCAGACGAAACGCACCGGTCGGCGGGACGTACTGCACCGCCGGGTAGTCGCCCAGGAGGTCATCGGCGGAGATCTCGTCCAGATGCGGGTCGTCGAACACGTCGTGGAGCGCGCGCTTGAGCCGCTCGATGTTCTCCCGGTCCGGCGCGATGAACAAATCGAGATCCTCCGTGAAGCGAGCCAGACCGTGCAGGTTCAGCGCCGCCGCTCCGAAGACGGCATACTGCACCTCGTGCCGCTCCAGCGCGGCGAGCACCTGCTTGGTCGCGTCGTAGTCCACGAGCGTCAGTATAGGCGCAGGCCGTCCGCAGTCGGCAGTCCGTCCGCCCGAGCGGTTTCCGGAGCGTTTCGAGGGCGAACGGGGGCGTCAGGCGTCGTGCGGCCGTACGTCGGTGTGGCGAAAGTCGTCGCCTTTGAACAGCAACGACTCGCCCAGGCTCATCGCCAGCGCGTAGGCGAAGCAATCGCCGAAGTTCAGGGCAGCCCGGTGCCGCCCCTTGCCAAAGCGGCTGAACCCTCGGCGCGCGACTTCGGCCTGGTCGGCATCGACTGGCACCAACTCGAT
>JAENWD010000014.1 GCA_016650245.1 Vicinamibacteria bacterium | reverse complement strand
GGGCTCGCTCTCAGCTTTCGTAGCGCAAAAGTACTCTATGAGTCAAAGCACTGCCAACAGCTGTGGCGCCTTCAACTAACTTTACAATACAAAGTTATTTGTGTCAATGTTGACACGCCACTTGGACGGGTATACTTTGTTATACAAAGTACACGCACATACAAAGACAAGGGCCGTCACACGATGAGAATCATCCGAGCGACGCATCTGGGCATGTGCTTCGGCGTGCGCGACGCGATCGCACTGGCGCTCGCCAGCGCCGAAGCCGGCCCGCTCACCATCCTCGGTGACCTGGTCCACAACCCGACCGTCCTCAGCGCGCTCGCGGCCAGGGGCATCGCCGTTGCCAACGATGTCGCGCAGGTGACGACGCACACCCTGATGGTCACCGCGCACGGTGCGTCGGCGCGGGCCCTCGCCAGCACTCGGGCGCTCGGCTTGAACGTCGTGGAGGCTACGTGTCCGCTCGTGCACGTGGCCCATCGGGCGGTGGCGGCACTCGTCCGCGATGGGTACCACGTGGTGATCATCGGGCAGCGCGATCACGTGGAGGTGCGCGGGTTGACCGGCGATCTCGACGACTTCGACGTGGTGCTCGATGAGGAGGGGGTGCTGGCGCTCGAGGAGCACCCACGCATCGGCATCGCCGCGCAGACGACGCAGTCAATCGAGAAGGTGCGCCGTCTGGTCGCGTCAATCCGGAGGCGGTTCCCGCGCTCGGATGTCCGCTTCCTCGACACGGTGTGCAAGCCGACCAAAGAGCGACAGCACGCCGCGGTCGAGCTGGCGCGCGCATCTGACGTCGTGATCGTCATCGGTGGGGAGACCAGCAACAACACGCGTGAACTGGTGAAGACGTGCGGGCGCTATTGTTCCCGCGTCCACCACGTCCAGACCGAGGCGGACCTGAGCCCGGCGTGGTTCCGCGAGGCGCACACCGTAGGTATCACCGCCGGCACGTCGACGCCAGACGCTGTCATCGATCGCGTTGAGGGGCGCATCCGGACGTTCGGCCGCGGACGAGGGCTCGACGCGTCGGACATGTTGGACAGGGCGGAGTGTGCCCGATGACCGGCCGGCGCCGCGAGCGCGCACGGTGGATGCTCGTCGTGACATTCGCCGCTGGAATGGCCTGGGTCGAAGCGGCCTGCGTCTACTACCTTCGCGTCATGGTCGATCGCGTCGAGCCCTATCAGCCGGACCCATTGCCGATCCGCGGCATCCTCGGGGAGGTCGAGCTCGTGCGCGAGGGCGCGACGCTGCTGATGCTGGCGATGACAGGCATGCTCGCCGGCCGAACGTGGCGCGCGCGACTGGGCTACGCAGCGATAGCCTTCGGCTCCTGGGACATTCTGTACTACGTCTTCCTGCGCATCATCTCTGGTTGGCCCGCCTCCCTGTTCGACTGGGACATTCTCTTTCTGTTGCCGCTGCCGTGGTGGGGGCCGGTGCTCGCGCCCGTCTGTATCGCGTCCCTGATGATCGTGTGGGGCACCCTCGTCACCCAATGGCACGACCGCATCCCGGCGACTCGTTTCACGCGGGCCTCGTGGGGTGTGAGTTGGGCCGGCATCCTGCTCGCGCTGGGGGTATTCATGGCCGATTCGATTCGTGCCCTGCCCGCAGGGCTCGACACGGTTCGTCAGGTGCTGCCGACGGCTTTCAACTGGCCGGTGTTCGGCGCGGCGCTCCTGCTCATGGCCACGCCGTTGGCGCACACCGGCTGGCGATCGTTGTCGAGTACTAGCCGCCGGGAGGTCAGCGGGAGCCGCCGATTCGATACAGCGCTGTCTCGGTACGAATGAAGAGCGAGCGACATCCCGCCTATTTCTTCCGCGTCGCCTTGATGAGCGCGTCCATGTGGTCGAGATACTTCTCGAACGCCCGGCGCCCGGCCGCGCTCAGCCGGTATTGCGTCCGCGGGGTGCGGCCGGCAAACGTCTTCTCGCACAGCACGTAGCCGGCCTCCTCGAGCCGGCGCGCGTGCACGCTCAGGTTCCCGTCCGTTGTGCCCGTAATGGCTTTCAGATCGGTGAACGACAGCATTCCGCTGGCCGCGAGCGCCGCCAGGATCGCCAGCCGCGTCCGGTCGTGAATGACCCGATCGAGCCGCTGCGGCCACGGCCGCGCCTGCCGCTCGCGCGAGACAGAACCCGATTCCTTCGTCGCCCTGGCCTTCATCGCCACCGCACTCTCACGCCTAGCCCCCATGTCGCCTCGCGATGTACAACCCGAATGCGAGCTGCAGCCCACCGAAACCCATCCCGAGCCAGACATTGCCCCACGCCGGGGGCGTGGCCAGCGCCGCGACGCCCAGCGCCATGAACGCCACGCCGAGCAGTCGCACGGCCGCGACGCTGAAGACGCCGCCGACCAGCAGGCCGGTACCGTAGAGCAGGAGCCAAACGGCAGGCATCAAGGCCCAATCGTCGTGCATCCAGACGCCCCAGGTCAGCGCCGCCCCGGCGACGAGCGGCGCGGCCAGGCTCATCGCGAAGCGGCGTCCGACGGCACCGG
>JAENWD010000013.1 GCA_016650245.1 Vicinamibacteria bacterium | reverse complement strand
CGCCTGGGGGACGCCTCGATGTCGGATGCGAGCGCCTCCTCGAGCAGACACACGGGACACAGCCCTCCGCGTTCTGCCGCCAACGGATGCTTCTCGCAGGCCATGTCGTGGCGCTCAGGCCGACACGGCGCGAATCAGCTCCCGCACCTCGTCTTCGACGTCCTCGGGGGCGAGCACGGTGTCGGCGATCTCGATCCGCAGGACGGCGCCGAAGCGCCGTCGCAGCCGATGCACCGCCACTTTGATCGCGCCCTCGCTGAGTCCCAGAGCCCGGGCCGCCGCGCTGTATGCGGGCAGGTCGCCGCCCTCGGTCAGATACGGCAGCAGCGCATCCGCCATGGCGCCTTTGCCTTCCTGGTGGCACTGGTCACGCAGCCGCTGCACGGCGCGATCCAGGCTGATGGCGGCCCACCGGCGATCGAAGACGCGCTCGGGGGTGTCGTCGGTGCGGGGCTCGAGGGCGTTGCCGCGTTCCGCCTCGTCGAAATCGAGCGACAACGGCAGATGTGGCCCGCCGCGCTTCGCGCTGGTCGCGCGCTCGTGTTCGTTGATGACGTAGCGCTTGAGCGCCGTGAGCAGAAACGACCGAAACCTGCCGCGCGCGGGATCCGCGGTCCCGACGTCGCGCCGCTCGAGCAGCCGCGCGAAAAAGCCCTGGACGAGATCCTGGGCGTCCTCTCGATCGTGGCCGTGGCGTCGCAGATAGGCGTACAGGGGCGGCCAATAGGCCTGGCAGAGCGCGGCGAGCGCCTCGCGCGCCTGCGTGTCGGTGCTGTCGCCGGCGGCGCCAACCAGCGTCCATTTCGTCGTCACGAACCGGCCGCCCGCCGGCTCGGCGGACATCACAACACCTGCTCGAAGGCGCGCAGGAAGGCGAGAGCGTCTTTTGGACGAGGCCCCTGCTGGGACGAGAGCGCCGTCCGCAGAAGCGCGGTCACCTCGTCTGGGAGCACCGCCTGCGCCATGCCGCGCCCCAGACCGGTCGTGACTGTCTCGTCGGTGGGGAACACGACGCTTCGCCGGAACGGGTGATGCCCGGTCAGCATCTCGTGCGTGATCACGCCCAGGGCCCAGATGTCCCAGGCAGGGCTCACCGTGTCGCCGGCCGCCTGCTCCGGCGCCATGTACTCCAGCGTCCCCACGAGCACGCCGGCGTCGGTCCCCTTCGAGCGATCGTGCGGCCACTGGGCGCCAAACGCCTTGGCCAGGCCGAAGTCGAGCACCTTGGGAAGGACGCCGTCCTCGTGCCGCTGCAGGAAGATGTTCTCCGGCTTCAAGTCGCGGTGAACCAGTCCCAGCGTGTGCGCGGCGCCGATGGCCGAGCACACGCCCCGCAGGATGTGGAGCACCTCCCCGCGGTCGAGCGGCACGTGAGGCGCCAGCCGTTGTCGCAGCGTCTGTCCTTCCAGCAGTTCCATGACCAGGAACGCTCTGGCGTCCCGGTCCACCCCGAAGTCGTAGACGCGCACGACGTGCGGATGGGCGAAGCCGGCGGCCGCGCGGGCCTCGTGGCGGAAGCGGGCGTTGAGGTCCAGGGAGCCGACCAGATCGTCGCGGATCAGTTTCACCGCCACGGGCCGCTCGAGCGCTTCGTCAATGGCGGCGTACACAGCGCCCATCCCGCCTCGTCCCAGCCGGCGGTCGAGGCGGTAGCGTCCGTTGATCACGCGGGCGCCGCGCACCGGCGTCAGCCGCTGGCTGTCGTGCAGGCACACGCCGGTCGTGCTGTCGAAACAGCGACCGCAGCTCTCGCATTCCGCCAGGCCGGCCGGCGCCGCATCGGTTGACGGCCGGTCCAGCAGCAACCCCAGGGCGTGTGCGATCGTGCCCAACAGGTCCAGGTCTTCCTCGTTGTAGGGCTCCTCTGACCGACGCGGGCCCAGCACGAGAAGCGCCACGGGCCTGCCGCCCGACACCTGGCTGACGATGGGCACCAGCAGCTCGATGCCGCGCTGGGTGAGCAGCGCGCGTTCCTCGGACGGCAGCTGATGCCGCACCCACGCCGTGTCGCCCAGCGACAGCGCCAGTGGCTGGCCGAGGACCGACAGCAGGCCGATGACCGTGAACGACGAGGGCAGCGGCTCGGACACGTGCTCCGCCGTGCCGCCGGTCACCGGCGTGAAGACGGTCTCGCCGGGCGTGTGCCTGAGGACGTCCACGAACTCGGGGTGCAGGGCTTCGTCGACCTGCTTGACCACCAGCGGCGCGATCGCGTCGAAGCTCGAGGCCCGGCTGATCTGTTCCGCGATGCTCTTGAGCAGCCGCTGGGCGTCGTAGCGCTCGCGGAAGAATCGGCGGTCCAGGCTCTTCAGCCACCGCTCGCGGCGGGAATGCGCGCCGACCAGCGCGGCGCCGACCAGGGTGTACCACCACCAGCGCGCCTGCAGGCTGGAGAGCAGCGGCTCGTTGCGGTGCAGCAGCACGTCGGCCAGCAGCAGCGCGCCCAGCGCCGGGATCAGCGCGGCGAATAGCCGCCGCGCGAGCGCGTAGCGCACGCCCTGCCGCACGATGAGGCGGAGGTCGAACAGGCGATGGCGCAGGATGGCATAGGCGAACGACGCCGGCACGGCCAGAAACACCAGCGACAGCACCGCGAGCGTGCGCGTCGCGAAGAAGTCCGCCCCCGGATTACGCCAGTAGCCGGCCACCGCCCCGGCTCCCGCCGTGACGCCGATCACCGTGCCCACCACGAGGACGTTGATGCGGCGTTGGTCGGTGAGCGACTCGGCCGCGCGTCGATGTGCCAGCAGCAACCCGATGGCGCCGATCGCGTAGGCGACATTGACCGCAAACACCCAGACAGTCCAGTCCGGCAGGCCCGTGGAACCGCCCGGGAGCCGCGTGATCTCGTAGGCAGCGTAGACGCTCCAACCCACGACGACGGCCGCCGGGGTGAGGGCGACGCCGAGGCGGCGGTTGGACCACTTGCGCTGGGGAAACGTGGCGAAGAAAGCAAACAGCAGCGGGCCCACGGCGGCGCTGACGGCCATTGGCAGCCACAGAAGCATTCCGATGACCGGCGGCAGCGAGCGCCAGAACACGGCCAGCCGCATGGGCAGCGCAAGCGAGAGCGTGGCGATGGAGGCGAGGAGCAGGGCGCCAAGCAGCGCCGAGGGCTGGGCCCGGCGCTTGACGGCCACCAGGACGGCCAGGCCGAGCGTGATGACCTGCGCGAGTCGAAACGCGGTCAGCGCCGGGCGCGGACCGGGCAGCGACAGGTAGCGCTCCGAGGCCAGCGGAAGCCGCAGCGTCGTGCTGTGGCCCGCGCGTTCGACCTGCAGCTCGAGGGGCGCGGCGGGATCGAGATTCACCCGTACGCGCTGCCAGTCCATGCGCCCTTCGATCGCCTGCCCGTTGGCGCGCGCGACCCGATCCCCGACGCGCAGGTCCGCGCCGGCGGCGGGCGAACCGGGCTGCACGTCGCCGACGATCATCGACCCCGGCGCAAACTGCGGCACAAACCCGAGCGGCGCAATCCTCAGCAGGTCACAGGTGAGCAGCAGCGCGAGGTACCCGACGTGCGCCGCCGCGACCAGCGCGATACCCCAGAGCGCCGCGGGGTGTCCAGCAGGAGTCTCGGCAGGGGACGTGTTGCTGGGGACCAACAGGTGGACCTATGCGGCCCACTCTAGTCGGAGTGGCCGCTGTCCGCCAGTGTCCCCCGTGCACGGCTATGAAGAGGACCAGCGCGCGCTCCTCGAAACGGGTCATGCGTGCTAGTCTCTCGTCGCGCGCCCTGGTCCTGAGGTGCGCGGCGGGAGCAGGCATGTCGTATCGCAGTGTGGGAACGATCGCCGTGGCCGTGATGGCCGCGGCAGGATTGACCGCGACCCTTGGCGCGCAGAGCCGGCCAAAGGCGAACTGGCTGACGG
>JAENWD010000012.1 GCA_016650245.1 Vicinamibacteria bacterium | reverse complement strand
CCGCAGCCACGCGACCTGGCCGAGTTTGTCGCTCACGTCAGGTGGTTCGTGGGCCGCGGGCCGCGACCCGCCTTCGACCACTTCACCTATTGGGAAAAGTTCGACTACTGGGCGGTGTTCTGGGGCATGGCCATCATCGGCGGCTCCGGCCTGATGCTCTGGTTTCCGGAGGTCTTCGCGAAGGTGCTGCCCGGCGCGGTCTTCAACGTCGCCCTGGTGGTGCACGGCGAGGAGGCTCTTCTTGCCGTGGGCTTCATCTTCACGATTCACTTCTTCAACGGCCATTTCCGGCCGGAGAAGTTCCCGATCGACACCGTCATCTTCACGGGGTCCGTGCCCGAGCACGAGCTGCGCGAGGATCGGCCGGGTGAGTACGAGCGGCTGACGCGCGAGGGCCGGCTCGAGACCTTCGTCGTGCCGCCGCCGACGCCCGCCACGGTGCGCTACGGGCGCATCGTCGGCGGCCTGGCGCTGGCGACCGGCGTCGTGCTGTTCCTGCTGATTCTGCGCGCGGTCTTCTTCTGAGTCGCGTCACGCTGGAGAGATGATGAGAATGCCGATGCCCGAGCTGGCGCGCAACCCGCTGTCGTGGGTCGGTGCCGCGCTGGTCACGATGAGCGCCAGCCTCTTCCTGCTCGTGTACGCGTTCGAGCTGGCGGGCTGGCACGCAAACCCTTACATCGGCATCGTCTTCTTCCTCGTGATGCCCGGGCTCTTCCTGTTCGGGCTGGTGCTCATCCCAATCGGCATGTGGCGGGAGGTGCTCGCGCGCCGGCGTGGCGTCATCCGCGGTCCGTGGCACTGGCCCGTCATCGATCTGAACACGCCTCGCCAACGGAAGGTCATCGGGATCGTCGCGCTGCTCACGGTGGCCAACCTCGTCATCATCTCGCTCGCGGCCTTTCGAGGCGTGCACCACATGGACTCCAGCGAGTTCTGCGGGCAGGTGTGCCACGAGGTGATGCAGCCGGAGTTCGTGTCGTACCAGGCGGGACCGCACGCGCGGGTGGGGTGCGTGGCCTGCCACATCGGGCCGGGCGCGCCGTGGTTCGTGCGATCGAAGCTGTCCGGCGCCCGCCAGCTCTATGCGGTGGCGTTTGGCACGCACTCGCGCCCGATACCCTCGCCCGTGCACAACCTGCGCCCCGCGCGTGACACCTGCGAGCAGTGTCACTGGCCCGAGAAGTTCCACGGCGACAAGATCCGGGCGTTTCGAGACTACGCCGACGACGAAGCGAACAGCGAGGCGGTGACGGTCATGCGCCTGCACGTCGGGGGAGGCAGCGAGAGCGTTGGCCCGATCGACGGCATCCACTGGCACACGAGCCGCGCAAACGAGATCGAGTACATCGCCACCGACGACAAGCGGCAGGTCATCCCGTGGGTGCGGCTGCGCAAGCCCAACGGCGAGGTGAAGGAGTGGGTGGCCGAGGGCGTCACCGCCGACGCGCTGGCCGCGGGCGAGCGCCGGAGGATGGACTGCATGGACTGCCACAATCGCCCGAGCCACGCCTTTGCCGGTTCGGCGGAGCGCGCGGTCGATCAGGCAATCGCCCAGGGCCAGATAGCCAGGACGCTGCCGTTTGTCCGGCGCGAGGCCGTCAGGCTGCTGAAAGACGCGCACCCGAGCCAGCAGGCCGCCGGCGCGGCCATCCGCGTCGGACTCGAGGCGTTCTATCGCGCCGAGCACCCGGCGGTGCTTTCGGCCGGTCGGACGGCACTGGATGGCGCAATCACCTCGGTCCAGCGCCTCTATGACCGCAACGTGTTTCCGTCGATGCAGGTGCGCTGGGGCACCTACGCCAACAACCTCGGGCACATGGATTTCCCGGGCTGCTTCCGGTGCCATGACGACAGCCACAAGGCCAAAGACGGCACCACTATCAGCCAGGACTGCGAGACGTGCCACAAGATCGAGGAGAACCCCTAGACCCGAAGCACCCGAAGCACCGCCGCGATTCCTCGTCCGGCCCGCCAGTTGTGCGTTCACCGCGCGATTGATGAACTCCGTCCCGCGGCAAGCGCGTTGTACAACCACCCGAAGAGCAGACCGCAGATTGCGCCATCCACCGCAGCGTACGCAGTCCCGACGAACACGTCGCCGAACGTGCGCGACGCGTGAAATCCCGGGTACACCGAGGTCATCAACTGCAGGAAGCCGACTCCGTACGAGGCAGACGCCAAGTTCAGGAGACCCACGAAAAGCATGCCGCCGCCCCAGAGGAGTGCTGCCGTGATCATCAACGCGCGTATTGAAAGTTTCATCGTGATTGCTCCTGATTAAGGCCGGAACGCCTCTCCGTCCTGCACTACCCTTGCGCAAGATGCGTGCCGGGCGCCCTCCTTGATGGTCGGCCGTTTCACCGGTGTGCGTAATCGCCGCCGCGCACGGCCTGTCTCATTTGCGCCGGCGGTCGGTCCGACGTGGCTGAAAACAGACAGTTTTCGAGGTCGGCATCGGGTGCATCCGGGTCCGATCGAGGTTACGGCTCGGCCTCTCCCTCTTCCGGCGGGGCCTCGGCAGTCGCCTTCCCGCGCTCGAGGGCGTATTTCTGCATGCGATAGAGGAGCGTGCTGCGGGTGACGTCGAGATACGCGGCGGCGCGCGTCTGATTCCAGTCGTGTTTCTCCAGCGCGGTCAGGATCAGCTCGCGCTCGACTTTCTCGAGCGAGATGCCCTCGTCTGGCAGCTCGATCCGCACGTTGCCGATGCGCTGCGCCGGTGTCCGCAGCCGGTCCGGCAGGTCGTCCAGTCCGATCACCCCGTCTTTGTCCAGCACGAGCGCCCGTTCGACGACGTTCTCCAATTCGCGGATGTTGCCAGGCCAGGAGTACAGGTTGAATGCGGAGTAGACGTCCTTCTGGATCGCGGGTCTGGTGTGCGCCAGGCGCTGCGCGTGTTTCTCGACGAAGGCATCCACCAGCAGCGGAATGTCGTCCGCGCGCTCCCGCAGCGGCGGCATCCGGATCGAGACCACGGCCAGTCGATAGTACAGGTCCTCGCGGAAGGTGCCGCCCGCAATCATCTTCTCGAGGTCGCGATTCGTCGCGGCGAGGACGCGGACGTCGATTTTGATCGGCCGCGTCTCCCCAACCTTGTCGATCTCGCGCTCCTGCAGCACCCGCAGCAGCTTGACCTGAAGGATCGGGGCCAGGTCGCCAATCTCGTCGAGGAACACGGTGCCGCCGTTCGCCATTTCGAACTTGCCGCGCTTGTCGGCCACCGCGCCCGTGAACGAACCGCGGCGATGCCCGAAGAGTTCGGATTCGAGGAGCTGCTCAGGAATCGCCGCGCAGTTGACCGTCACGAACGCGCCTCGCGCGCGCGCGCTGTTGAAATGAATGGCCCTCGCGAGCAGCTCTTTTCCCGTACCGCTTTCGCCGGCCAGCAGCACCGTCGTATCGGTCTGCGCTACCCGCGAGGCCGTGTCGCTGACCGCGCGCATGGCGCGCGAGCCCGCGATCATGTTGGCGAACGAAAAACGCTCGCTGACGACCTGACGGAGCTGACGGTTCTCGCTCCGCAGCTCCGCCACCTCCAGCGCCTTGCGGACGGAGGCGCGAAGCTGGTCGCGCGAGAACGGCTTCGTGAGGTAGTCGAAGGCGCCGAGCCGCATCGCCTCGACCGCCGAGTCAATCGTGCCGAATGCCGTCAGCATGATCACCGGCAGCTCAGGCTGCAT
>JAENWD010000011.1 GCA_016650245.1 Vicinamibacteria bacterium | reverse complement strand
GCCTATGCGACCCATTCGTGGCCGGTGAACATCCCGGTGACGCTGGGCCACGAGTTCGGCGGCACCATCGCCGCGTCGGGCCGCGAGGTCACCGGCTTCAGGGATGGAGACCGGGTCGTCAGCGAGACGGCCGCCGTCATCTGCGGCACGTGCCTGATGTGCCGCACCGGGCGCTACAACCTCTGCCCGACGCGCAAGGGCTTCGGCTACGGTGTCAACGGCGCGATGGCCGAGTACGTGAAGGTGCCGGCGCGCTGTCTGCACCATGTGCCCGACACGTTGCCGTTCGAGTTGGCGTGTCTCACCGAGCCGCACTGTGTCGCCTACAACGCGATGTGCGGGAACGCGACCATCAAGCCGGGCGACTGCGTGCTCGTGTTGGGACCCGGGCCCATCGGACTGCTGTGCGCGCGTATGGCGGCGCTGTCGGGCGCCAACCCCCTCATCGTGGCGGGGCTGTCGGGCGACGCCGAGCGTCTGGCCACGGCCCGCGCGCTGGGCGCCACGCACACCGTTGATATCCAGGCCAATTCGCTCGACGAGATCGTACGCAGCCTGGCGCCGCTTGGGGCCGATGTCGTCTGCGATGCGTCCGGGGCAAGCCGCCCTCTCGACGTCGCGCTGAAGCTGGTCGCGCCGGACGGACAGGTCGTCAAGGTCGGCTGGTCGCCGGATCAGGTGCCCTTGGACCTCAACCCGCTGGTGCAGAAGAACGTCCGCCTGCAAGGCTCCTTCAGCCATAACTACCCGATCTGGGAGCGCGTGATTCACCTGCTGGATCGGGAGCTCACGAAGGCCGATCTGATCGTCGGGCTGAAGACCAACCTCGCCGGCTGGCACGACGCCTTTGACGCGATGCATTCGGGGCGGGTGATTAAATCGGTGCTGATACCGACTGTGTAGGGGCGCGCTTGCGCGCCCCGCAGGGGTACAGCACGAGCGCTGATTGTACGATTCCACATCCGGCTGTACCCACACGGGGCGCGCAAGCGCGCCCGTACGGCGATTGGCGAGCGAATTCGATTGCATGTTAACCAACAAAGTAGCCATCGTCACGGGTTCGACTTCCGGCATTGGCCGCGGCATTGCGGTTCGTCTGGCCTCGCTTGGTGCGCGGGTGGTGGTGCACGGGCGTGACGAGGCTGGCGCGCGGCACACGCTGGCGGCGATCGCCGAGGCGCGCGGAGAAGGGGACTGGCATCGGGCCGACCTGGCCGACGCCGCCGCATGCGCCGGGCTGGTCGCCTTCGCGGTCCAGCGGTTCGGCGGGCTCGACATCCTCGTCAACAACGCCGCGTTGACCACACGTGGAGACATCGAGCATGCGCCGCTCGAGGTGATCGACAGCATCTTCGCCGTGAACCTGCGCGCGCCGCTGCTGCTGATCCAGGTGGCCATTCCGCACATGCGTGCACGAGGCGGCGGGTCGGTAGTCAACATCGGCTCGGTCAACGCCTACATCGGCGAGCCCAAGCTGTGCCCGTACTCGGTGTCCAAGGGAGGGCTCATGACGTTGACCAGGAACACCGCGGCGGCCCTGAACCGCGATCGCATTCGCGTGAACCAGATCAACGTCGGCTGGACGCTCACCGAAGGCGAGCACAAGGTGAAGCTGCTCGAAGGCAAGGGCGACAACTGGCTCGCCGAGGCCGCCGCCACGCGCCCCTGGGGGCGCCTGCTGTCGCCCGACGACGTCGCCAACGCCGTTGAATACTTCGCCACGGACAAGAGCGCGCTGGTCACGGGGGCAGTGATGGATTTGGAACAGTATCCCGTCGGCGCGCCGCCGAACTGGTAAGCGCGACCCCCTACTCGTAGCCCGTAACTCGTAGTTCGTAACCATGTCAGTACCGCGCATCTCCGTCTTCCCCAAGTGCTACTTCGACGAACTCGTCTCCGGCAAGCGCAGCTACGTGGGTTGGATTCACGACGCGGCCACGCTGGGCGGGGAAGGCGTCGAGCACTACGACGAGTTCTTTCCCAGCTACCAGGAGCGTGATGTCGCGCTGGTGATGGACGCGATGGCCGCCACCGGGCAGGTCAGCTCGATGCTCTGCTTCTCGCCCAATTTCACCCACCCCGACAAGCACGAGCGGCTGCGCCAGGTGGAGCGGCAGAAGCGCGCCATCGACCTGTCGGTGCGCATCGGCGCGAAGTACTGCCGCACGCTCAGCGGCCAGAAGTATCCCGACCTGTCGATCGCCGACGGCGTCGCCCGCGCCGCCGAGTGCATCACGCAGTCGCTGGACTACGCGGTCAGCCGCGACGTCGTCCTCTGCCTCGAGAACCACTACAAGGTGGGCGATTGGCTGTATCCGGAGTTCGCGCAGCAGGAGGAGCCGTTTCTCGCGCTGCTCGACGCCCTGCCGGAGTCGCCGCACTTGGGCGTGCAGTACGATCCCTCCAACGCTGTCGTGGGCGGCTTCGATCCGATTGCGTTTCTGGAAAAGATCAAGCACCGCGTCGTGACGATGCATGCGTCGGACCGGTTCCTGGTGCCGGGGACCACCCTTGCGGAGATTCAGCTCCAGGACGGGACGGTGGGTTATCCCGACAAGCTGAAGCACGGCGAGACGGGGCAGGGCACCAACGACTACGACGCGATCTTCCGCATCCTCCGATCGGTGAACTTCAGCGGCTGGATCTCGGTGGAAGACGGGATGGATGGGTTGGACGAACTGCGCCGATCGGTGGCGTTCCTCAAGAAGAAACGGGGGGAGCACTACGGGGTGTCCTGGTAGTGCGAAATGCGAAGTGCGAAGTGCGAAGTACCGTCAGTACATTCGTCCCAGCTTTCATCCCGGCGTCCAGGTCGTTGGCCACGGCCCCATGGCATGATGCCAACATGCTTCGCCCGCGCCTGTGGCACATGGTCGCGCTTGGCCCGGTCGTCGGCATCTTGTCCGGTACGCTGTCCTACTGGCTGCAGTACTGGATTGACCCCACCATCATCAACCGGCCCATCGGTCAGTACGGGTGGGTGGTGCTCTACAACGTCCTGGCCTGGACGAGTTGGCTGCTCTTCATCCCGCTGATCTGGCGGCTGGCCTCGGCCGTGCAGATCCGGCGCGAACGCTTCGTCCGCCCGACCGTGTTTCACCT
>JAENWD010000010.1 GCA_016650245.1 Vicinamibacteria bacterium | reverse complement strand
GCCGAGTTGCGTGTGCTGGGCCGCGACCGCTGGCTGCTGTTCGAGCTGCGCGAGCACCTGGGCATTGTCACCAACGACCTGATGGCCACCTGCTCCAGGGAGATCTCGGGGCGAGACCTGGTGCTGTCGGCGTTTTTCGGGAGTGTCGGGCTGTGGCCGCACCACGAGGTGACGCCAGACATGGAGCGCCGCGCCGAGGTCGCGCTCGAGGCGATGGAAGTGACGCACCTGGCCGAGCGGACGGTCAATCACCTCTCATCAGGCGAATCGCGTCGTCTGCTGATCGCCCGCGCGCTGGCCCACCGGCCGCGGGCGCTGGTGCTCGACGAGCCCACCAACAGCCTCGACCTGCGCGGATGCCGCGACTTGACGTCGAGCCTGCGCCGCCTGGCGCAGCAGGGCACCAGCATCATCCTGGTGACGCACCACCTGCCCGACATCATCCCGGAGATCGGCCGCGTGGTTGCACTCAAGGACGGCCGCGTGCTCCACGATGGCCCCACGGCCTCGGTCCTAACGCCCGAGGCGTTGAGCGAGGTATTCGGCGTGCCCGTCGAGGTGGACCACCACGGCGGCAGCTACGTGGCCTTCACTCTTTGACTGTCACGGTGACCCTTCGCGCGTCAGATGATGCCGTTTCGGCAACGTCCGCGCCGTTGTCCGGACTTAATCTGCAATCGTCAATCTGCAATCGTCAATACGTCATCGTCGCCCAGCTCGAGATCGGCGGCTCCCACAATACCGTGCAGCTGGTCGGCACGACGGGCGCCAACGATGGCGGCGGTGACGGCGGGATGGCGCAGCGTCCAGGCGATGGCCACTTCGCCGGGCGAGCGGCCGTGTCGCGCGCCAACGACCTCGAGTCGTTCCACCAGTGCGAGCGCGTGAGTCAGGTGCGGTTCCTGGAAGAACTTCCCCTTCCGGCGCCAGTCGTTGCCGGGCAGCGCCGCCAGCCGCTCGCGTGACATCGTGCCGGTGAGTAGACCCGACTGCATCGGCGAGTAGACGATCACGCCGGTGCCATGCTCGAGACACCACGGAAACAGGTCGGCCTCGGCCTCGCGTCGCAAGAGCGAGTAGGGCGGCTGCAGGCTCGTGACCGGCGCGACGGCATTGGCGCGGGCCAGGTCGTCGCGCGTGAAGTTGGACACGCCGACGTAGCGGACCTTGCCGGTCTTCTGCAAATCAGCCATCGCCTGCCAGCCCTCGTCGATCGAGCCCGGGTCCCATCCTGCGGGCGAGCTGCCCCAACGAGGCCAGTGAATCTGATAGAGGTCGATGACGTCGACGCCCAGGCGCAGCAGGCTGCCCTCGACCTCGCGCCGGATCGAATCGGCCCGCAGGCTGTGCGAGACCTGGCGGTCCTGGTCCCAGACCAGGCTCGACTTCGTGAAGACGTAGGGTCGCTGGCCCACCGGGATCTCCGCCAGCGCGCGCGCAACGACCTGCTCGGAGTGCCCGAGCCCGTACACCGCGGCGGTGTCTATCCAGTTGATGCCCAGGTCGACCGCCTGTCGAATCGTCGCCACCGAATCGGCGTCGTCCTGCGGCCCCCATCCGAAGAGCCAGTCGCCGCCGCCGATCGCCCACGCGCCGAAACCAATGACCGAGATGTCCAGATCCGAGTGCCCAAGTCGCCGTGTCCGCATCTGGTGACTCTAGCATCACCCCAGCGCTGAGCGGCGGCATCGTGATCCGCGGATCCTCGATAAGGCAGGCGCAGAGCGCTAGTCGTCGACGCGCAGCACCGTGAAGCGTGACGCCGCCGCGTCCCACGACGCGTGGACCCGTCCTCGAGGGCTCACCCCGAGATAGCGCGCAGGCGTCGTCGTGGCCATCGGCAGCACGTCGGCCAGCGGCAGGCCGGTGAAACGCACGGTGTTGCCGATGGCGCGATCCAGCGAGAGGGCAGACCCGGCCAGGTTCGGCTGGCCGGGCACCGCCACGCGCCCGGTCTCGTCCAGGTGCACCGAGACGCTGCCCAGCATGTAGTCGCCCGGCGGGCGGCCGGCCGCGGTGGTCGCATCGGTGACCAGAATGATGCGCGCCGGCGTCTTGGCGCGCACCATCGCTTTCACCGTCGCCGGCGGCAGATGGTGCCCGTCCACGATCAGCCCTGCCAGCAGCTCGTCGGCTGCAAGCTGCTCCCACAGGAAATTCGGATGCCGCGGCAGCATCTGCGCGCAGCCATTGCCCAGATGCGTCGACATCGTCGCGCCGGCCGCCACCGCGTCGCGCACCTGCTGCGGCGAGGCGGCCGTGTGGCCGATCGCCACGCGCACGCCGTCTTTGACGAGCTGCTCGACCAACGGCAGCGCGCCAGGCACCTCGGGTGCAACGGTCACCAGGCGAATGCGGCCGCCGGCCGCCTCCTGACGACGCTTGA
Organism: Vicinamibacteria bacterium; assembly: GCA_016650245.1. GTDB lineage: Bacteria > Acidobacteriota > Vicinamibacteria > Vicinamibacterales > JAENWD01 > JAENWD01. The sequence goes on along the minus strand of JAENWD010000010.1, from coordinate 27,129 downwards.
AGTCGTCCAGCGTCGGTGACGATACGTCTTCGCGCCGATGGGCGCCGCGCGCGCCGTCTTCGGGCGAGATGTAAGGGCCCTCCATGTGCAGGCCGGCCAACGCCGGCTCGGTCGACCGCGCCAGCGTCTTCGCGCAGGCGCTGAAGCGGTCGAGAGGCGCCGAGATCACCGTCGCAAGGAAACACGTCACGCCGGTGGCGCGCATTGCAGCAGTCGCGGCCGACACCTGATCCTGCGTGGTGTTTGGATCGTTGAAGTCGACACCGGCATAGCCGTTGACTTGAAGGTCGACCAACCCCGGGCTCGTGATCTGGCTGGCGGGTGCGGGCTGGTCATCACGCCCAACCCCGTCGAGCGTTGGGCGCATCGCCACCGCGGCCGTCATCGTCTGGAGCCACTCGCGTCGCGTCACCATGTCGCTCACCGTCCCCTACGCTCGTTGATGAAGAGGCGAATGTTGCCCGTGGCCCGGCCGCCGGCGACGATGTCGGGACGGCCGTCCGCATTCAGGTCGGCGACGACGAGATCTTCGACGGCGACGCCGCGGTCGATCACCTGACGGTCGCGCACGCGGCCGTCGGTGCCGACACGATAGCGTGCGAGGCCGTACGCGCCATCGCGCCACCCGGCGACCAGCTCGTCGTCGCCGTCGCCGTCAAAGTCGGCCCACGCCACGGCGTGGCCGCCGGTGATGGAATCGTCCATGACCGTGCGCGCCCAACGGTCCGTTCCCTTCACGTAGCTGACGACGGCGGTGCCGTGCCATGGCTCGATGGTTCCAAAGACGCGGCGTGATCCGACTCGTCCCATCGCCACCTCGCCTGGTGCGCCCTCGGCGAGCAGGCGACGGGACCAGGCGCCGTCGGAGGTGCGCGTCAGCAGCGTCAATCCCTCGCGGCTCGCCGTGACCAGCTCATCACCGCCTCGGCCGTCGAAGTCGTCGACGAGGAAGTTGTGCAGGATGTGGCGCGTGTCGTCGATGACCTCGCTGGTCCACGCCGTCGCGGAGCTACCTGCGGGCGGCGTGAGCGCGAACACGCGAGCGCCGACGCCGTCCCATGTCGGCGGCGCGGTGCCGCGTCCGTGGAGCGGCGTCACGACCAGGCGTGCACGCCCGTCCAGCATGGCCCATCGGATCCTGTGCAGCGTCGGTTCGGCGCCAATGGGCGTCACGACCCACGGGTCGCGGCCGCCAGGTTCGCGACGGGTTGCCAGAAACAGATCGCCGCCAGACGAGGTGTTGCGTGGGTTCCAGCCCGCGCCCAGGGCGATCTCGACGCGGCCGTCGCCGTCGATGTCGTGCGCCGCGATGGTCACGTGGTCGCGCGGCACGGCGCCGTCCACGATGACGTGCCGCTGCCACGACGGGTTTTCGAACCACGCCAGTTGCGACGGGTTGATGGCGACGATGTCGAGCCGTCCGTCGGCGTTGACGTCGGCGACCCGGACGGCGTAGACGACGCCCCAGTCGCGTTGGACCTCTACCGCGCGGAATGGCACATCGGTTGGCGCAGAGGGCTGGAGGCCGAGCGCCGCCAGCAGACAGCCGGTAAGCAACCTCATCATCCTGGGTGGGGCAGGAGATATCACAAAGTCGCGCCCAGCGGGCATAGAATCGAGGGTCACGATGGTCATCGAACGCGAGCGCTATCTGGACGACACGTCGGGCAGGCTGATCTCATTGGGGCTGCGCAGCCGTTCCGCTGAGATGCACAGCCTGCTCACGGCCCTCACCCCCGAGGAACGCACGGCGGTTGCCGATGCAATCACACGGGCGCTCGACGACATCGCGGCGATTCTGCGCGCCAGGCTGCCGGAGGCGCGCTGAATGAAGGCCTTGTCGATCGATCGTCCCGGCGTCGCGCAGATCGTCGACCGGGTGCGCCCCACGGCCGGTCCTGGCGAGGTGCTGCTGCAGGTGGCCTTCGCCGGGTTGTGCGGCACCGACCTGAGCGCGTTTCTCGGCAAGAACCCGCTGGTAGAGTATCCGCGGGTCATCGGCCACGAGATCTCCGGCCGGGTCATCGAGACCGGGCCCGGGGTCGACAGTGCCTGGAGAGGCGTCGCTGCGGCGGTGAGCCCCTACAAGAACTGCGGGGCCTGTCCGGCGTGCCGGCTCGGTCGCCCCAACGCGTGCCGCAGTAACGAGACGCTGGGCGTGCAGCGTGACGGCGCGTTGGCCGAGTATGCCGCGGTGCCTGCTTCGCGCCTGGTGCCGTCCGCGACATTGCCGCTCGACGTGCTCGCGCTGGTCGAGCCGTTCTCGATCGGCATGCACGCCGTGCGCCGCACCGAAGTGACGTCGGCTGATACGGTTCTCGTGCTGGGCTGTGGCGGGGTCGGCGCGGGAGCCATCGCCGCCGCCTCGGCGCTTGGCGCGAGGGTCATCGGCCTGGACCTCGACACGCACAAACTCGAGCAGGCGCGTCGCCTCGGCGCCGCCGATGTCGTGGACGGCCGTAATGATGTCGCCGGGCAGGTGCACGCGCTCACTGGCGGCGACGGCCCGTCGGTGGTGATCGAGGCGGTCGGGTCGGCGGCGACCTATCGGCTTGCGCTGGAGTTAGTGGCCCCGTGTGGCCGCATCGGCTGCGTGGGATGGCTCAAAGGCGACGTGCCGCTTGAAGCGCGGCTCATCGTGCTGAAGGAAGTGGCGATCCTCGGCTCGCGCAACGCGACCGACGAGTTGACGGCGGTCGTCGCGCTGTTTGAATCCGGGACGGTCGATCCGCGCGCGCTCGTCACGCACCGCGTCGCGCTGGATGAGGCGCCGGCGATGCTCGGGCAATGGGCCGCCGCGCCGCAGGCGGTCGGCAAGATCCTGGTGTCGGTGAGCGGCCACTCGTAGCGCAGGCCTTCCGCCTTCGCAGTGCTTCGGCGGACCGCCGTAGCCTTGCGCGGAGGCTGGTCAGGCCTGCAGACGGCCGCCGGGCAGCGACTGTGCGGCGTGTTCAATGGTGGGTAAGATAGCCGCGCTCGTGCTCGCGTTGCCGCTGCTCGTGGTGGCGCAGACCGCCCCGGCAAAGACATCGGCGCCACCAGCCGCCAGCGGCCGCAGCATCGTCGAACGGCCGTGGACCGGCGATTTCGACGGCATGGCCAAGCGGCGGATGGTCCGCATCCTCACCCCGTACAGCAAGACGCACTACTTCATCGATCGCGGCGTGCACTCAGCTCGAACACCTGTCGCAAGTCCTGGCTCTGGGGGCTGCCGTCGGGGTGCGATGGCATCAATGCCTTCATCGAGTGCCACCAGCGCTGGCAGACCTCCGTGCGTGCGATGGCCTGCCACCGCTCTTCGCTCTCGATCTCCGCGTAGGCGAACAGATCGGCCGTCGTCTCGTCGAGGAAGATGAAGTAACGTCGGACGCCGTGCGTCCTGAGGACCGCCTCGAGCTCGGGCCAGATCGGATTGTGACGTCGCTCGTACTCGGCGACGTGTTCGGGATGGACCCGCATGCGGAACGCTTTCACAAGCATGGTGACGTTCCAGCCTCAGGCCTCGATTGTGGCTTACTGCGCCGTCCAGCCGCCGTCCACGAACACCGAACTGCCGGTGACAAACGAAGAGGCGTTGGAGGCGAGAAACACCGTCACGCCGGCGATCTCGTGCAGATCGCCCCAGCGGCCCATTGGAATCTTCGCGACAAACGCCTTGAACTTCTCCGGGTCGTCGAGCAGCGGTTTGTTCATCTCGGTGCCGAACGGGCCCGGGCAGATTGCGTTCACCGTCACGCCCCGGGCCGCCCATTCGAGCGCCAGCACGCGCGTGAGATTGACGATGCCGGCCTTGGAGGCCGCGTACGGCGCCCGGCCGGGCAGTCCAATCACGCTGAGGATCGACCCGAGGTTGATCACGCGACCCCAGCCGCGCGCCGCCATGCGTGGGCCGAAGAGGCGGGCGCACAGAAAGGGACCCTTCAGGTTGGTGTCGATGACGGCGTCCCAGTCGGCCTCGGTCAACTGATCGCTGGGGCCGCGGACGTTGATGCCGGCGTTGTTGACGAGGATGTCCACCGGGCCCAGCGTGGCCTCCACTTCCTCGGCCAGACGCGTGATGGCGTCGCTCACCTGTACGTCGGCGACATAGCCACGCACGGTGCGGCCCGTCGCGACGGCAATTGCGGCGGCCGCCTCGGCGGCCGTGTCGGCGGATCGGCTGGTGATGGCGACATCGGCGCCGGCCTCGGCCAGCGCCTCGGCCATGACGCGGCCGAGCCCGCGGCCGCCGCCGGTGACCAGCGCGCGGCGGCCGTCGAGACGAAACGAATCGAGTACGGACACGGAGACACTCCCGGTAAACACAGGCCTCAGGCCTCGGGCCTCAGACCTCAGCCTCAGGCCTCGATTTCGGTCAGATTCACAGATTGAGATGCGACCGCGCATAGGCGACGCTGCGGCGGACGTTCTCGTCTTCCGCCTCGACCTGCTGCGCCGGCGTCAGATGTGAGATGTGTGGCAGCGGGTCTTTCCAGGCTTTCCCGATCACGTCACGCTCGAAGCGCGCCAGTGCCTCGGCCGACGGACGGGGCACCGCTATCCAGTACTTGTCTGTCCGATAGGGGACCGACAGCGGGTCGCGCGTGATCATCTCGAGGGCCAGCCGCGCATCCGGACGCGCGGCCCTGACCACCGCGATCGCCTCGGCCAGCGGCACCAGGCCCTCGCCAAGCGGCACTTCAGACAGCTCGAAGCCATCGGCCGACTGCCGTACTGCCATGTCCTTGAGATGCGTGGTCACGGCAAACGGCGCCAGCGTGCGGATCGTGTCGAGCGGGTCCTCGAGCAGAGAGATGTTGTTGCCGAAATCCACGCAGGCGCCGATCTTGGGGCTGTCGAGCGAGGTCAACAGGTCGGCCAGCTCGCGCGCGGTGAAGTCCTTGTGGTTCTCGATGCCGACCTGGATCGGGTATCGCTCGATCACCGGTTTGATCGTGGCAAGCTGGCTCCGCCACTTGCGATCGTGCGCGGTCCACGCGTCGATCGTCGCGAAGCTCTCGTAGCGCCGTCCGTAGAGCAGCGCGACCCTGATGCGATCCGCCCCTAGCGCTTGCGCGACGCCTGCCATCTGCGCGTACGCCTCGGCGCTTTCGAGATACTTCGACGGCACCGACAGCTCGAGCCATAACCCGGCCTTCTCGGCCCGCGACCGCACGCGCGAGAGGTACGCCGGGTCGTGCGATTCAAGCTGCGACAGATCCACCTGGGCACCGCCGGCCCAGAACCGCTCGGTCAGATCCAGCAGGCCTTCGGCCGGCAAGGCGGCGGCGGTGCTCTTCAGGATGTCGCGTCCCTGCAGCATGCGGACGGCAAACGACGTGTAGGCGAGGCACATACGGGTCCTGGAGGCACTGGTCTGGTGACGGAAGGAAAGGCCGGTTCCCACCGCCATGACGGAAAGGAACTCACGACGCGTCGGCATCGGCGTCACGCCGACCCCATCGCACCGCGCAGGTGCTGATCCCAGGGCGCGCGGTACGTCTTGGTCAGCAGGGCCGAGGCGGCCGGGTCGTCCACGATGTCGTTGCTGGCTGGATCCCACAGGATCACGCGGCCGGTGCGCATACTGATGTTGGCCAGATGACACGCCACCGAGGTCTGGTGCGCGCCTTCCAGGTCGGCCAGTGGCGTCTGCCGCGACTTCACGCAGTCGAGGAAGTTCCTGACGTGCGGCCGGAACTGGTCCCGCACCTGGTCGTATCCCACGTCCTTGACGGCCTCGCACCGTAGCGCCGGCGTCGACTCTGCCGCGACTGGCCCCGTGAATCGGGGAATCTGCGACTCCGGCGTCAGCATCGGATCGGGGAGAATCTCGAACCCGCGTCGGTTGATAGCCAGTGTCCCCTTGGTGCCGTACATCTCCAGACCGCCGCGGCCGCCAGCGGCGACCTCCCGGCTCGACCAGTTCAGCAGGAACCCGGGGTACTCGAAGATGCCTTCGAAGACGTCGGGTGTCTCGCCGACGCCTGTGAGCGATCGACGCTGCGCAAACGCTGCCACGCGCCGCGGCACCTGGCCGGTCACCCACTGCACGATGTCCACCTCATGCGCCAGCAGGTTCGTCGTCTGGCCGCCGGAGTAGTCCCAGAACCAGCGGAAGTGATAGAGCCCGCGCGTGGGCTCGTATGGCGCCAGCGGCGCGGGGCCCAGCCACATGTCCCATTGGGCCGGCGACAGAGGCTTGCCGACCGGCACCGTGAAGCCGGGCAGGATATTGCGCGCCGTGCTGACCCGCGCACCGCGAATCTCGCCGATGTGGCCCTCCTGCAGCAGGCGCTTCGCGCGTTGGTAGTGCGCGCCTGCACGCTGCTGCGTTCCCACCTGCACCACGCGTCGATGGCGGCGTGCGGCCTCGATCATCCACTCGCCTTCACGCAGGACATGTGTCAGGGGTTTCTCGACGTAGACGTCCTTGCCGGCGGCGCACGCCATGATGGTCATCAATGCGTGCCAGTGGTCGGGAGTGGAGACGACTACGGCGTCGATGTCGGCGCGGTCGAGCATCCGCCGGAAATCCTCGAACCCCGCCGGCGAGTTCCCAGCTGTGGCGACGCCGTCGTCGCGCCGTTGCTCCGAGACCTCGCAGATCCCCGCGATCTCGCAGTCCGCCTGCGCCTGGAAGTCGAGCAGGTGCCGTCGCCCGATCAAGCCGATGCCGATAAAGCCCACGCGCACGCGGTCGTTGGCGCCAGCCACGCGCCGCGTCGAGGCAGCCGTGGCCAGCGCGGTTGCCGCGAGGCCCTTCAGAAACGCTCGTCGATGGGGCATCACACGTGTCCGCAATCCGCAATCCTATATCACCCTCCCCGATGAAGTTGCTACTATCCGCTTGTGATTTCCCGACGTGCGTTTCTGGCGAGTGCTGCCGCGGTCGCGGCCTCGCCCGCGCGACGCGTACGCGCGCAACCAGCCGCGTGGCGCGCCGGTGTCGCCTCGGCTGACATCACGCCGGCGCCGGGGTTGTGGATGGCCGGGTATGCCGCACGCGCGACCGCCGCAACCGGCACGGCGATGCCGCTTCGTGGGAAAGCGCTCGCAATCGAGCACGACCGGCAGCGGTTCGTGCTGGTGACCGTCGATCTGCTCGGCGTGACCGCCGCCATGAGGGAGCGCATTGGCGTCACGCTGTCGCGCACCCACCACCTCGAGGCCGAGGCCTGGATGCTGGCGGCCAGCCACACGCACTGCGGCCCCGTGGTGGACGACCAGTTGTCGGTCGCCTACGACCTGGACGCCGGCCAGCGCAGCGCGATCGCCGCGTACACCAACCGACTGGAGGCGACGATAACCGGTCTGGTCGGCGACGCGCTCGAACGCCTCGAACCGGTCGGCCTGGCCTATGGCGAGGGTCGCGCGACATTCGGCGCGAACCGGCGCGCGCAGTTCCTTCCGCCGGGGCCGGTGGATCCGGCCGTGCCCGTGCTTCGCGTGGCCCGCGCCGACGGCCGCCCGTTGGCCATCGTCTTCGGCTACGCCTGTCACAACACGACGCTGCAGGCCGCGATGACCGAGTTCCACGGCGACTACGCCGGCGTCGCTCAGCGCGAGCTCGAACTCCGGTACCCAGGGTCGCAGGCGATGTTTCTCGCCGGCTGCGGCGCCGACGTCAATCCGTCTCCGCGCGGGACGCTCGCGCTGGTGGAGCAACACGGCGCCGCACTGGCCGACGCGGTGGGCGTCGCGCTCGGCCGGGTCCGCTCGATCGAGGGCAGCTCCGCCGCGGGGTTCGAGCTGGCGGACGTCCCGTTTGCCACCGCGCCCGACCGGGCCGGCTGGCTGGCGCGCCAACAGTCCGAGGACATCTATGTCAGGCGCCACGCGACGCTCATGCTCGACCGACTCAACCGCGACGGCACCCTCGAACTCGCGCACTCCGAGCCCATCCAGGTCTGGCGCCTTGGTGGACTGACTCTGATTGCCCTTGGTGGGGAAGTCGTGACCGACTACGCGCTGCGCCTCAAGCGCGAGCACGCCTCGGCCGGGCTGTGGGTGGCGGCCTACTGCAACGACGTCTCCTGCTACGTGCCGTCGGGACGCGTGCTGCAGGAAGGGGGCTACGAGGGCGGCGGCGCCATGATCTACTACGGCCGGCCCGGGCCGTTTGACACATCGGTCGAGCAACGCATCGTTACAACCGCCGGGCGTCTGATGCGCCGGCTTGGAGTCTCCTGATGGCTCAGTCATTGTCTCGTCGTCGATTCCTTGGTGCCGTGACCGGCGGCGCCGCCATCACTGCAGTGAGTCACGGCGGTGTCGGGGCTCGTCGGCCCGGCAATAGCGGCGCACAGCCTGCAGCACTTGGTGGTTCGCCGGTGCGCACGGCGCCGTTTCCCTCGTGGCCCGTGCGCGACGCGACCGAAGAGCAGGCGTTGACCGACGTCGTCCGCAGCGGCCGGTGGAACCGCGGCCCGCAGGTGGAACGCTTCGAGGCCGAGTACGCGCGCCTGACCGGCGCGGCGCATTGCCTGGCGACAGCCAATGGCACCAGCGCGCTGCTGGCAACGCTGGGCGCGCTGGACGTCGGCCCCGGCGACGAGGTGATCGTGCCGCCCTACACCTTCGTCGCCACGATCAACGCGGTGCTGCTGCGGCATGCACTGCCGGTGTTTGTCGACACCGACGTGGAGACATTTCAGATCGACGCGCGCAAAGTCGGCGCTGCGATCACCGAGCGCACCAAGGTCGTGATGCCCGTACATCTTGGAGGTGCGGTCGCCGACCTCGACACGATTCTCGCCGCCGCGGCCGTCCGCCGCGTGCCGGTGGTCGAAGATGCATGTCAAGCGCACCTGGCGGAGTGGAAAGGGCGCAAGGTCGGCACGTATGGCCGGGCAGGCTGCTTCAGCTTCCAGGCCAGCAAGAACCTCAACTGCGCCGAGGGCGGCGCGATTCTCACCAACGACGCAGAGTTACTGGAGACCTGCTACAGATTCCACAACAACAGCCGGGGTCGGGCAACCACTGGCAGCAGCGACTTCTCGTATCGAGGCGTCGGCGCCAACCTGCGGCTCACCGACTTTCAGGCGGCGATGCTGTTGGCGCAGATGACGCGGCTTGAACAGCAAACGCGCACGCGCGACGCCAACGGCGCCTATCTGACATCGCTCCTCTCGGAGATCGGGGGGATCACACCTGCCCGAACCTACGCCGGCTGCACGCGCAACGCGTATCACCTGTACATGTGTCGCTACGACAGCGCGGCCTTCGGCGGCCTGACGCGCGCGCAGTTTCTCGAGGCGCTGCGTGCCGAGGGTGTGCCGGCTTCCGGCGGCTACTCTCCGCTGACGAAGGAGCCCTCGGTGGTCGAGACGCTCGCCGGACGGGGCTACCAGCGCATCTACGGCAAGCCGGAACTCGGCCGGCTGGCCGAGCGCAACCAGTGTCCGGAAAACGAGCGCCTGTGCAGCGAAGCGGTGTGGCTGACGCAGACGATGCTGCTGGGTCCGCGGACAGATATGGACCAGATCGCGGAGGCCATCCGTAAGATTCAGAGACACGCTGCAGCTCTGCGCTCGTTGTAGCGTGGACTGCCCGAACTGAAGTGGCATGCAGTTCCGCCGCTCCATCCTGAACTCGACACGCCTCAGCAGTCCGATGGGACGAACCGCCGCGCGGCGATCCGCCATCCCGGATACCACGCCTCTGGACACCACAGAGTTTTGGATCGGTCCTGGCCCCCCTTGATTTCGTCGCCATCCGGCCGTACTTCAACACACACGCACAGCGATCGCGCCTCGAGTGGAGCGCGCGGCGCTCAGGCACACCGCGTACGGTCAGCAGCGTGCGCACGCGCGGTGGTGGGGGAGGTGACGTGTGGCGTGGTGTCATCGCAGAACAGGGCTCCTGGCGCTGGTGACGGCCGCCTGGATGGCCGGCGCGACGCTGGCCGCGGCGCAGGCAGGCACGGCCGCGATCAGCGGCACGATCCAGGACGAACAAGGCGGCGCCCTTCCGGGTGTGTCCGTCACGGCGACCAACACCGCGACGGGACTGGTCCGCTCGACCGCGACCAACAGGTCGGGCACCTACCAACTGCTTGCGCTGCCGCCAGGCACGTACGACGTGCGCGCCGAGTTGTCGGGATTCCGCACGGCGCTGCGCGAAAAACTGACCCTGCCGGTGGACGTCAACACCCGCTTCGACATGCAGCTGGCCATCGGTACTCTGACCGAGACGATCAACGTCACCGGGGAGGTCTCACGGATCAACGTCACCGACGCCAGCCTCGGCAACGTCATCACCGGTGTGCAGGTCCGCGCCCTGCCGCTCGAGGCCAACAACATCAACGGCCTGCTGAGCCTCCAGCCCGGCGCCGTCTACGTGCCCAACGCCCAGGTGAGCGACAGCCGCACCGGCGCGGTGCTCAATGTCGACCCGCGCAGCGGCGCCGTCAGCGGCGCGCGTGCCGATCAGTCCAACATCACGCTCGACGGCATCGACGTCAACGACCCGCAGTTTGGCACCGCCTACGCCAGCGCACTGCGCATGACGCTGGACTCGTTGCAGGAGTTCCGGGTCAGCACCAGCAACTACGGCGCCGAAGCCGGACGTTCCAGTGGCCCGCAGGTCTCGCTGGTCACCCGCAGCGGCACCAACGACTTTCACGGCTCCGGCAACTGGGTGCAGCGCGACACACGTTTCTCGAGCAACTCCTACTTCCTGAAGCTGTCGCAGCTTGAAGCGGGCGAAGCCAGCAAGGCGCCGAAGCTGGACAAGAGAATCTTCGGTGGCTCGTTCGGCGGTCCCGTGGCCAAGGACAAGCTCTTCTTCTTCGGCAACTACGAGCGGCTCAACGAGGACAGCGAGGCGCCGGTCCTGCGCGATGTCCCGTCGCAGACGATGCGCGATGGCGTGCTGGTGTATCCGTGCGCCATCGAGGCCGAATGCCCCGGAGGCACCGTGCGTGGCTTCAGCAACTCGCACAGCATCGCCCCAGGCAACTACGGGCTCAGCCCGACCGACCTTGCCGTGCTCGACCCGCTGGGCATCGGACCAAGCCGCCTGGCGACGGACTACTTCCGGCAGTTCCCGAATCCGAACGACTCGGGCATCGACGGCCTGAACCTGGTCGGCTACCGCTTTGCGGCGCCTATCAAGAACACGTTCAACACGGGCATCGGGCGGGTCGACTACCGGATGTCGGGCAACCACTCGCTGTTTGGCCGGTTCAACCTGCAAAGCGACGAAGTCGTCGGCGTGCCGCAGTTCTCGGGCCAGGCCCCGAACACGACGCGCAAGGTCAGAAGCTATGGCGTCGCCCTGGGCTGGGACGCGGTGCTCTCGTCGAACATGGTCAACACGTTCCGCTACGGCCTCACGACGATCAAGGAAGACATCGTCGGGCTGCAGCAGTCCTCGCAGGTGAGCTTCCGCAATATCGACAACTTCGACGCGCTCACGGCCAGCAGCGGCCGCGACATCCCGACACACAGCTTCGTCAACGACCTGGCGTGGGTGAAGGGGTCGCACACCTGGAAGTTCGGCGCCAACGTGCGGCTCAGCCGCGTTGGCACGACCAACAACGTGAACTCGTTCCACATCCCCAACGCCAACGGGTCGTGGGTGGACGGCGTCGGCACCAACTACATGCCCGGTTCGGGGTGTGACGCCTGCGGGTTGTTCCCCGCTGTGTCCGACGGCGGTGTCTCGTCGTTCGGCGACACCTTCGTGCCGCTGCTCGGCATCATTTCGGAGACGACGGCGTACTACAACTACAACCGCGATGGTTCCGTGCTCCCGTTGGGCGAACCCGTCACGCGGCGGTTCGCCACCGACGAGTACGAGTTCTACGTCCAGGACAGCTGGAAGATCGGGCAGAGCCTGACCTTCACCGCCGGCCTGCGCTACAGCCTGTTCTCGCCGCCCTACGAGACCAGCGGCCTGCAGGTGACGCCGGACATCAAGCTGGGTGATTGGCTCGAGATTCGCCGGCAGCTGATGGAGGCGGGCCGGTCGACCAGCGAGGCGCCCCTGGTGAACTTTGATCTGGCCGGGCCGAAGAACAACAAGCCCGGGTACTACGGCTGGGACTACAACAACGTCGCCCCGAGGGTCGCGGTGGCGTGGACGCCGCGCACCGAGGATGGCTTCTTCGGGTGGCTCACCGGCAACGGCAAGATGGCCGTTCGCGGCGGGTACTCCATGGTGTTTGACCGTATCGGCTCCGCCCTGGCGAGCAACTTCGACAAGGAAGGCTCGTTTGGCCTGGCGACGAACCTCTCCAGCCCCTACGGCGGAAACAACGAAGACGACCCGTCGATTCGCTTTCAGGGGATCGACTGGATTCCGTCCACGCTGCCCGCCGCGCCGCCTGGAGGCTTCCCCCAGACGCCGCCCCAATACGCCAACGTCATCACGTCGGCGCTCGACGGCACCATCGTGACGCCCTACAGCCACTCGTTCAACGTGGTCGTGGGGCGCGAACTGGGCAGGGGCTTCTCGTTCGAGGCGGCCTATGTCGGCCGACGCGGCCGCAACTTGCTGGTGCGGCGCGATGCTGCCATGCCCGCCAACCTCAAGGACCCGGCCTCCGGGCTCGACTACTTCACGGCAGCAGGCCAGCTCATTCGCTCGGCACAGGGAATCGACGGCAACGCGCCGTTGTCCGCCTACGGTGGCATTCCGAGCCAGCCCTATTGGGAGAACATGTTTCCCGGTGCCGCCGGCGATGGGTTGACCGCGACGCAGCGCATGGCCAGCACGTTCAACAGTTACGGCCCTGACTACATCAGCGCCCTGTTCTACGCCGACCAGTTCTGTGACCCGGCGTGCAGCAGGTTGGGCGAGTTCGCGTTCTTCTCGACGCAGTACGACACGCTCGGCATGCAGAGCACGATCGCCAGGGCCGAGTACGACGCGATGCAGCTTTCCTTGCGCAAGCGCTTCAGCGCGGGCTACCAGTTCGACGTCAACTACACCCTCGGCTCGGCGAAAGACCACGGCTCGCTGCTGGAAGGCGACGGGACGTTTGCCACCTTCGACAACGGCGGCTACACCGGTTTCCTGCTCGACTCGTGGGATCCGGACAAGCAGTACGGCCGGGCCGACTTCGACGTGCGCCACCTGGTCAACGTGAACTGGATTGCGGAGGTGCCGGTGGGCCGCGGCAAGCGATTTGGCGCGAACATGCCCGGCGCGCTCAACGCGGTGCTGGGCGAGTGGTCCACGGCCGGGATCGTACGATGGAGCAGCGGATTCCCGTTCAGCGTCTACAACTGCCGGCAGTGCTGGTCCACCAACTGGAACCTGCAGGGCAACGCCGTGCTGGCTGATCCCGGTGTGTTGCCGGAGACCAGGACGACGCGCGACGCGGTGAACGGGTATCCGAGCCCGTTTGCCGACGTCGAGGACGCGCTGAGCACGTTCCGTCGCGCCTATCCCGGCGAGGTCGGCCTGCGCAATGAACTTGAAGGCGACGGCTACTTCTCGGTCGACTTCAGCTTGAGCAAGAGCTGGTCGATGCCGTGGGCGTCAACCCACAAGCTGCGCTTCCGGTGGGATACGTTCAACGTGACCAACACGCCGAAGTTCGACGTGTTCTTCATGGACATGTTCCCCGACCGCGAGGCCAGCTTCGGCAGGTACTACGAGACCATCGCTACCTGCGACGGCGGGGCGGGACGGTGCATGCAGTTCGCGCTGAAGTACGAGTTCTGACCTACAGGCGTCCCAGTTGCAACCCCCCCGCCACATGGATCACCGACCCCGTCGCGTACGGCAGGTCGCCGCGCAGCAGCGCGGCGACCGTCTTGCCGACGTCCTCCGGATACCCCCACCTGCCCTCGGGCACCAGCCCATCGGCGATCCGCTGGTCGTAGATCTCTTTGACCTGTGCGGTCATGTCGGTCGCGATGATGCCGGGGCGCACCTCGTAGACGGGGATGCCGGCGGGCGCCAGGCGGACGGCGAACAGCTGCGCGGCCATCGCCAGGCCGGCCTTGCTCACGCAGTACTCGCCGCGATTGGGCGAGGCCAGTTCGGCCGAGACCGACGTGACAAACACGATGCCCCCGGCGAAGGGGCCCGCGCCGGACATCGGCGAGGCCGCGCGGGAGGCGACCAGGAGGCGCGCGACCTGCTGCGTCAGGAAGTACGGGCCTTGCAGGTTCGTGCGAATCAGGTCCTCGAAGCTGTCCTCGGTGGCCACGAGCAGGTCGGCACGGACGCTCGGCGCCTTGCCCGCGTTGTTGACCAGGGCGTCGATCCGCGCAAAGCGCGTTTCGATGTCGTTCAGCAATCGCGAGCGGTCACCGGCCACACCCACGTCGGCCGGCCAGTAGCCGACGTCGGGCGCGCCGCCGGCCCGCAGGTCCTCGACGACGTGCTGCACCTCGCTTTCAGGACGCCTCCCGCACAGCGCGAGTGACCAGAGGTCGCGTGCCAGCGCGCGAGCAATGCCCAGCCCGATGCCGCGCGTGCCGCCTGTGACCAGCGCGATTCGCCGGTCGCTCACGTCGACGCCTCCGATCCGAAGAAGGCCAAATACGGCTGGTTCGTGGCCAGGCGAAGGACGTAGAGTGCGGCCTCGCGCGCGTGATAGTCACCCCATTGGCTCGACTCGCCACGGGGAATCTTCGAACCCGCCGGGATGTGGTCCCACCCGTTGGGTCGGTGATACACCGAGTGCAGGATCAGCCCTTCGTGTGCGGTGTCGGCGCTCAGGTACGGGCCGGCCGGATCGAACAGCGTGTCGAGCACGCCCAGACCCGCCTGCACGTACCTGGTCCCGTCCTCGCCACGGGCGTGCAGATAGCGGCCGAAGCGCAGCAGGCCCTGCGCGGCAATGCAGGCCGCCGAGCTGTCGACCGGCTCGTAGTCGTTGAAAGGATCGGCCGCGCGATCTTGCCAGCCCGACAGGTGCACGAGCCCTGGCGCACCGGTGTCCCAGTAGGGGATGCCGTCGCTGGCCGTGCCCTGGTCGATGTAGAAGTCGCACGTCGCCCACGCGGCGTCGCGCATGAATCCCTCGACCGCGTCTCGTCCTGACAACGGCTCGAGCGCCTGGTCGGGAACCGTGGCGAGAAACTCCAGCTGCTCGGCAAACCCGAGCATCGCCCATGCCAGCCCCCGCGTCCACGTGCTGAAGGGCGAGTACCCCTGCTGGGTGTTGGGCCCACGGAACGAGCCGTTGACGGTGTTGAAGATCGCTTCGTGCGTGGTGCGGCCCCGCACATCGTAGTGGTCGCGCCCGCCTTCGAGAGCGCCGCTCGCTTCGGCGCGGCGAGGCCCCCGACCGTAGCAGACGCTGAAACCGGCGGTGGCCTTCGCGTGTTGCACCAGCCGCTCGAGCAAGCTGACCTGCGCGTCCTGTTCCTCGCTGAGCCAGTGGCCGAGCTGATGCCCGAGCGCCAGCGATCGCAGCGAGCGGATCGTGTCGACAAACAGCGAGTGCGGGCCGTTGAACGAGTGGATGAACCCGCCGTCGGGCAGCCGCGTCCAGCGCCGGGCCTGCACGGCGCCGCTCACCTTCAGCGCGAGTTCGTAGAAGTGGCGCTCCCAGTCGCTGGCGTCGAAACGGCCTTCGCGGGCCAGACGCCAGAGGCCGCCGTAGGTGCTGACGTTGTTGAAGCCGTGGTCGTGGACGCCGACGTGCGTCAGGTGCGGGGCCATGCGCTCCAGCGTGCGCGAGCGTCCCAGATCGAGGAAGTGCTGGTCACCGGCCGCGTCAAACTGCAGGATGGCGGAACCAAACTGGAAGCCCTGCGTCCACTCGGTCCAGCCGCGGGCCTTGTACTGTCCTGCGACGGTGAAGACCGGCGAGCCGTCCTGGGGCCGCCACCGGCGTTGCAAAGCGTCGATCTTGGCTGCGGACAGCGCAAACAACGTCTCGATGTTCGGGAGCAGATCGGTGGGCGCAAGCGCCCGATTTCGCGGATGCATAAGGATGACGCAGACGAGTTCATCCGCAGATTACACTGATTCACGCAGATTTCATGACAGGGTTACCACCCCTGACGAACCGCACCCCATAACGCCAGCCCGACGACCGCGCCAACGGCGACCAGCGACACGAGGCCGGGGGTGAAGTACGGATACACCATGAACAGCAGCCCAGCGATCATGTGCGGCCATCGTTGCTGCTTTCTTCCGTACACGAACAACACGAATCCGACGCCGCCCGGGATGAGTGAGACAAAGAGCCACGTCGGGTCAAGAGTCATAAGGGAACCACGCGGTCAGTCTGTCATGTTCCCTGAAACATCTGCGAAATCTGCGCCATCCCGCATTAGAATCCCACCGTGGAGCGAAGTCTGAATCCAACGCGCAACGTCGCCGTCGACGCCTATCGCGGCTTCGTGATGCTGCTGATGATGGCCGAGGTGCTGCAATTGAGCCGCCTGGCCGAGGCGTTTCCGGCCAGCGCCGTCATCGGGTTCCTCGCCTACCACCAGACGCATGTCGACTGGGCGGGCTGCTCGCTGCACGACCTGATTCAGCCCGGGTTCTCGTTTCTCGTGGGCGTCGCCCTGCCGTACTCGGTGGCGCGGCGCCAGGCGGAGGGACGCACGGTGGGGCCGCTGTTCGGCCATGCCCTCTGGCGGTCGGTCGTGTTGATCGCGCTGGGCATCTTCCTGCGCTCGATGCACAGCCGCCAGACCAACTTCACCTTCGAAGACACGCTCACGCAGATCGGCCTCGGCTACCCGATCCTGTTCCTGCTGGCGTTCCGCTCGGTTCGCACGCAGTGGACGGCTCTGGGACTGGTCTTGACCGGCTATTGGCTCGCCTGGGTGCTCTACCCGGTGCCAGGGCCGGGATTGGACTACCAGGCCGTCGGCGTGCCGGCCGACTGGACGCATCACTACACAGGCCTGGCGGCGCATTGGAACAAGAACAGCAACCTCGGGCAGGCCTTCGACGTGTGGTTCCTCAACGTGCTGCCCCGCGAGTCGCCATTTGTCGCCAACGGCGGCGGCTACCTGACGTTGAGCTTCATCCCCACGCTGGCGACGATGATTCTCGGGCTGATTGCCGGCGGGTGGCTGCGTGGTGCGGCGCCCGCGATCCCGCTGCGACGCCTGATCGTCGCCGGCGTGGCCGGCCTCGCCCTCGGCGGCCTGCTGCACGTCACCGGGATCTGTCCGGTCGTCAAGCGCATCTGGACGCCAAGCTGGACGCTGTTCAGCGGAGGCTGGTGCTTCTTGTTGCTCGCCGCGTTCTGCTGGGTCATCGAGACGCGCGGCTATCGCAAGTGGGCGTTTCCGCTCGTCGTCATCGGCCTCAACTCGATCGCGGCGTACTTGATCGCGCACATGTTCGAAGACTTCATCGCCACCTCGTTCCAGATCCACGTGGGGCAGGGCATCTTCGCCGTGTTCGGCGCCTCGCTTGCGGCCTTCATCCGCGGCGTGGTCGTCCTCTCGGTCTACTGGCTGATGCTGTTCTGGATGTACCGCAGGAAGATCTTTCTGAGGATCTAACAGGAGATCAGGAGGCCAGGAGGATTCCACGAAACCAGCTCCTGAACTTCTGGTCTCCTGTGATCGGTCCCACGCCTCCGGCCTTCGGTTAAGATGCGCGGATGAGGATGACGACGCTCGTGCTGGTGGCCGCGCTCGGTCTGGTGGCTGCGCCAGGCCTTCCGGCGCAGACGCCCACCGTTGCCGACAAGGTACGCGAGGTCGGGACGGTGGCCGCGCGCGGCCCGTTTGCCCCCGCCTGGACCTCGCTCGAGAAATTCCAGACGCCCGACTGGTATCAGGATGCCAAGTTCGGGATCTTCATCCACTGGGGTCTCTACTCGGTGCCGGCCTTCGACAACGAGTGGTATCCCCGCAACATGTACAAGAAGGGCGAGAAGGCCTTCGAGCACCACGTGAAGACCTACGGGCCCCAGTCCCGTTTCGGCTACAAGGACTTCATCCCGCTCTTCAAAGCCGAGAGGTTCGATCCGGCGGCCTGGGCCGCACTGTTCAAGGCGGCCGGCGCGAAGTACGTCGTGCCCGTGGCCGAACACCACGACGGCTTCCCGATGTACGCCAGCGACTTCACCGAGTGGAGCGCCGCCAGGATGGGGCCAAAGCGCGACGTGGTGGGCGAGCTGGCGAAGGCCGTTCGCGCCCAGGGCCTGACCTTCGGTGTCTCGTCGCACCGCGTGGAGCACTGGTGGTTCTTCGACCAGGGCAAGACGTTCGACTCGGATGTCCGCGACCCGAAGTACGACGCTCTCTACGGGCCGGCGGTCGATCAGAAGACGTCGGAGGGCGGCACGACGCCTCCCAGCCAGGCGTTTCTGGACGACTGGCTCGCCCGGACCGCCGAGCTGGTGGACAAGTACCAGCCCCAACTCATCTGGTTCGACTGGTGGATCGCGCAGCCGGCAGTCCACTCGCACCTGCAGCAGTTTGCGGCGTTCTACTACAACCGCGGTGCCGAGTGGGGCAGAGGCGTCGCCATCAACTACAAGAAGCACGGCGGCGAGTCGTTCCCCGACACGGCAGGAGTGCTCGACGTCGAGCGGGGGCAACTGGCCGCCATCCGCCCGCTGTTCTGGCAAACCGACACCTCCGTGTCGAAGACGTCGTGGGGCTACGTCACCAACCACGACTACAAGACGGTGGACTCGATCGTCGACGACCTGGTCGACATCGTCAGCAAGAACGGCTGCTTGTTGCTCAACATCGGGCCCAGACCCGACGGCACCATCCCCGAGGTCGAACAGCAGATGCTGCGCGAGATCGGGCAGTGGCTTGGGAGCAACGGCGAGGCCATCTACGGCACGCGCCCCTGGACGATCTTCGGGGAGGGGCCGACGGCGGTGGTCGAAGGGCCCTTTGCCGACACCAAGCGAAAGGCGTTCACGGCCCAGGACATCCGGTTTACGCGAAAGGGCACGACGCTGTACGCGATCGCACTCGCATGGCCGGATTCCGGCGTTTTGACGATCGCGTCGTTGGCACGACCCTCGCAACTTCTTCCAGCGGAGATCGCCTCGGTCGAGCTGCTCGGGGCGAACGCGCGCCTGTCGACCACGCGGGACGCCAAGGGCCTGCACGTGACGCTGCCGCCCTTGCCCGCCGTGCGCCCGCATGCGCTGGCGCTTCGCATCCGAACGCGGAGCTGACAAGTTCTGTTGTGGCGGCGGGGCTTGAGCCCCTCAATGACTGTTGTGGCGGCAGGGCTTGAGCCCTGCGTGTGCCGACGCCGTGTCATAATGCGCCGCGCCCTGGACAGGAGGAGTGAGCATGGTGACGTTGCGACGGCTTGGAGCAGGACTCGTAGTCGGCTTGACCCTTGTGGCCGCCGGCTGCGCTACCAAGAGCATCAACCAGCTGCTGGCCGACCCGGCGAAGTACCGCAACCAGTCTGTGACGGTCAGAGGCACGGTTGACCAGGCCGCATCGGTCATGGGACGAGGCGCCTACCGCATCACCGACGGCGACCAGGGCCTGTGGGTCGTCACCACCAGCGGCGCGCCGCGCAAGGGCGCGCGTGTGGACGTCACCGGGCGCCTGCAGGACGGCTACGACCTCAGCGTGTTTGGCAGCGCGATCAAGTTGCCGGGGTCGTTGCAGAGTGGCTTGGTGCTCATCGAGTCGTCACACAGGGCCCGCGATTGACTCGCGAGACGGCTGGAGGCGGGCACCGTTGTTGCCGATAACGGGGGCGATGTTTCGACGCGTGGGCCTGCTGCTGCTCATCATCGTCGCGACCGGCTGCCGTGCGCCGTTGTCGTCGGCGTCGGCCCCCTCGTCGACCAGCGACCCGGGCGCGCCTGCGTTCTCAGCCGAGGCGGGCCTCTGCATCGAGCAGACCAATGCCTACCGCGCCAGAGTCGGGCGAGGCCCCCTGCAGCGCTCGCCCCTGCTGGAAGAGTATGCGACGGCGGCTGCGCGCACCGACGGGCTGGCGCACATCGCGCACAAGTATGCCCGTCAAACCAACCTGGGCAACGGCACCTCGCGCGCCGAGAACATCATTCTCTGGTGGAGCCTTCGCTACTACGGCTCGGTGCAGCAGATCGTCAAGCTTGGGTTGGCCGACATGTGGCAGCAAGGCGACGCGGGCTCGCACTACCGCAACATCGTGGGCAACTACTCCGAGGCTGGCTGCGGCCTCTTCGTCAACGGCGACGAAGTGACGGTGGTGCAGGCGTTCAGGTAGGGAACAGCAGCGTGAACGTGCTGCCCTGACCGGGCGAGCTCTCGACTTCCGCCCGGCCGCCGTGGGCCTCGACCACCGCGCGAACCAGACTGAGGCCGAGCCCGAGACCGCGTTCCTTCTCGCCCGCCTCACCCCGATACAGCCGTTCCCAGATGCGTCCCCGCTGGTTGTCGGGAATTCCGGGACCCGTGTCGCGCACGACAAACGCGACCGCGCCGTGCCGTGACTCGGCGCGTACGGTGACGTTCCCGCCGGCCGGTGTGTATTTCACCGCGTTGTCGACGACGTTGGCCAGGGCCTGACGCAGCCGCGGGTAGTCCGCGTTGACCGTCAGGCCCGTCGCCGGTGGCTCCATCGCCAGCTGCACGCCGCGGGCGTCGGCAAGGTCTTCATAGAGGTCGATGGTTTCCTGCAGCACGCGCGCCGCCTCTGCTGGCTCGCGCCGCAGCTGCATCGTCCCAGCCTCGGCCTCGGAGATGTCCATCAACGTCGTGAGCAGCGACGACACGCGGTCGGCTTCCTCCACGGTGTCTTCGAGCGCTTCGCGAAAGCGATCCTCGTCGGGCGGCGCGAGCAGCGCCTGTTCGGCGCGGCCGCGCAACCGCGCCAGTGGCGTACGCAGATCGTGGGCGACCGCGTCGAGCGCATTGCGCATGCCGGTGACGAGTAGTTCGATGCGCGCCAACATCGCGTTCGAGACGCGGCCAAGCTCACTGAGCACGTCGCCCTGGCCGCCCACCGGCACGCGGGCATCGAGGCGGCCGGTGTGGGTGATGTGGCGCAGCGTGTCGAGCAGTTCCCGCACCGGGCGGAAGGCCTGCCAGGTCAGCGCCCCGCCCCCGACCAGTCCGACGACTACGACGATCGCGAGCAGCGCGCTCAGCAGCGCGCGCACGTCTCGCAAGAAGCGCTCCCGCTCGAGCGTGGTGCGACCGACCTGCAGGATAGTGCCGTCCACGAGCCTTTGGGTGGCCACCTCGAGCCGCACCGGCGCGCCACGCGCCGGCACGATGCGCCACCCCTCGCCACCGCCCAACTGCTCGAGGGCGTACGAGCCCCAACTGGCGGGCATGCTGGTGAGCAGGATCTCGGCGTTGGATCCGACCAGTCGCACAAACACCTGGTCTTCGCTGCCCGAGGCCTGCTCAGCGACGACTGCGCGGCTGACGCCGGCCACGCCCGCGCTATCAAATCGCGCCGCGTAGTCGGCCAGCTTCACGCGAATCAGATCGTGATCGCGCCCACTGAGGGATCGCGCGAGCAGGGCATAGGCGATCACCGCGATCAACAAGACGCTGACGGTGAAGATCGCGGCATACCAGAAGGCCAGCCGGAAGCCGAGCGTCTGGGCGACACGCCCTGGGGCGGGGCCGGTCATCGGGCTGTGGCCGGCTGGTCGGCCGAGAGCACGTAGCCGATGCCGCGCCTGGTGTGGAGCAGCTTTGGCTCGAAGTCGCGATCGATCTTCTCGCGCAGGCGGTGGACCAGCACGTCCACGACGTTGGTGCGCGGGTCGAAGTTGTAGTCCCACACGCGCGACAGGATCATCGTCTTCGAGACGACGCGGCCGGCGTTGCGCACGAGGTATTCGAGCAACGCGAACTCGCGCGGGCGCAGGTCGATGTCATGGCCCTGTCGCGTCACCCGCCGGCCCAGCAGGTCCATGTGCAGGTCGCCGACGTCCAGCCGGGTGGGCTCGACCGTGGCGGTCGCGCGGCGCACGAGCGCCTGGACGCGAGCGAGCAGCTCGGGGAAGGCAAAGGGTTTGGTGAGATAGTCGTCGCCGCCGGCCTGCAGGCCTCTGACGCGGTCGTCCACCGTGTGGCGCGCGCTCAGGATCAGGACCGGCGTGTTGACGCGGCGCCGGCGCAGCGTCTCGATGAGCGCCAGGCCGTCCAAGGTTGGGAGCATCACGTCGACGATGGCGACGTCGGGCCTGGTTTCGAGCGCCAGCGAGAGACCGCGCTGGCCATCGCCGGCCACATCGACAGCGAAGCCGGCCTCTCGCAACCCTTTGGCGACGAAGTCGGCGATGGTCGGGTCGTCTTCGACGACAAGGGCCTTCATGACATTGACGAATGCAGATTGACGATTGACGATTGTACTTCCGGGCGGTTCGGGCAACTCCCGACGCCTGGACAGGTTCAATCATCAACCGTCAACCCGCAACAGTCAGCCCCTAGGCTAGCCAACCGTGGCGAAGAAGGTGTTGTCGCCTCGCTGGACCAGGACGAGCGCCGGACGGTCGGTCCTCCCGCTCAACGCCGAGCGCAGTTCGGCCGACGAGTGGATCGCCTTGCCGTCCACCTGGCGGATGACGTCGCCTTCGCGCAGGCCGGCGTCGGCTGCCCGGCCGTCGGGGTCGATGTCGGTGACCACGACGCCGTCGGTGTCACGCGGCACCTCGAGCCGGTTCGCGAGCTGCGGCGTCAACGGCTCGACCACGACCCCCAGGGCGTCGTCCTCGCTGGCCCCGCCCGAACGGCTACGCGCACTGGCCGCCTCGCGCCTGGCATTGGCCAACTGCACGGCCACATCCTGGCTGTGCCCCTGCCGCACGATGGTGACCGTCGCCTTCGATCCAGGCGCGGTCGACGCCACGAGGTTGCGCAGGTCGTTGCCGTTGTCGAGCGCCAAGCCGTTGAACTTCGTGATGACGTCGCCGGTCTTCACGCCCGCGTGGTCGGCCGGACTGCCGGGCTCGACGCCGTTGACGAGCGCGCCTTTTACCGACGGCAGGTCCAAGCTGCGCGCGATGTCGGCGGTCACCGGCTGAATCGTCACGCCCATGCGCGACCGGCGCACTTCGCCGTGGTCCACGATCTCGCCGACGACGTGCCTGGCCATCGACGCGGGAATCGAGAAGCCGATGCCGATGTTGCCGCCCGATGGACTCAGGATCTGCGAGTTGATGCCTATCAGCTCGCCCTGGGCGGTGACCAGCGCGCCGCCCGAGTTGCCCTGGTTGATGGGCGCATCGGTCTGCAGGAAGTCCTCGTAGCTGCCATCGCCGGAGCCGGTGGCGCGGCCTTTGGCGCTGAGGATCCCCATCGTGACGGTCTGTCCCACGCCGAGCGGGTTGCCGACGGCCAGCACGACGTCGCCGACGCGCGGCCTGTCGGAGTCACCAAACGGCAGCGTGGGCAGCCCCGTAGCCTCCACGTCGAGCACCGCCAGGTCGGTCGGCTTGTCAATGCCCATGACCTTGGCGTCGAACTCGCGCCCATCGGTGAGCACGACGCGGACGCGGTCCGCGCCGTCGACGACGTGCGCGTTGGTCACGATGCGGCCATCGGCCTCGATGATCACGCCGCTGCCAAGACCGCGCTGGCGGGGCTGGCGCTGGGGCGAGGGCGTGCGGTCGCCGAAGAACCGGCGGAAGGACGGGTCATGGGGCATCCCCGATGTGGGTTCGAAGCTGGCCTTCTTCTCGACCTGCACGGTGACGACGGCAGGCGACACTTTTGCGACCGCGTTGGCGTACGAGGTCATTGCCGGGCCAGCCGGCGGAGTGGACACGACGGCCGTCTGCGCCCGAACGGCATCGGGGCTGGACCACCAGGCCGCGCCGCCGGCGACGATGGCCAGGATGGCCAACGCGGTTGCTACCCGCGTAAATCGAACTCTGGTACGAGAAATTGAAATGGATGACATGGACCTGGAAACCTCCTCGTCGCGCCGTAGCCTCACAAGCGGCGAAGGCGGACATTCCTTAAGACGATGGGGAGGATTGCCGGTCTGTGGCGGGAGGATTACATCGGTGTAATGAAGACGGAGTCGTGGAAATGCGAAGGGCAAGATGCTAAATGCAAAGTACGAAATCAGGGGATGTCGCTGGGATAGCCCCAATTCCGTATTTTGCATTTGGCATTTCGCACTTCAGAACGTCGTCCCTAGCGTGAAATGCACCCGCGTTCCCGACCCGAGCCCCCGGGCAACGTCGATGCGCAGGCCGACCAGGGGGCCCTGCAGAAAGACGCCGGCGCCGACGCCGGTGTCCCAGGTGGCGCCGTCAAGGGCTTCGCGGGCGCCGTAGACCGTTCCGGTATCAGCGAAGACCGCAAGGCCCATGCGGGTGAAGCGCCGCGGCGTGGACAGCGGCACGCGAATTTCCGCCGAGCCCGCCAGCAGGCGGTCCCCCGACCGGTATCCCAATTTGAAGCCGCGCAGCGTCGCATCGCCACCCAGCAGCGCCTGCTCGAACACCGGCAGCGGATCGGCGGCGCGCACGTGCTGGGCCCTTACCGCCAGGACGGTCTGCCCGAACAGCCCCACGAACCCACGCGCGTCGGCGGTGACGCGCGTCGTGTCGTCGCTGGTATCGAACCACAGGCGCTGCACGCCCACGGCGGCGTAGACGGCGTTGCGCGGAAAGGCGGGGTCGCGTCGCGTGTCGAGGAGGACCTCGCCTCCCACCGTCTTCATTCGGTCGTCGACGTCACCGAACCGGATGTCGGACACGCTGCCCGCGCCGGCCACCTGCAGCCAGGGGGTCACCGCACGTTCCGCACGCGCGCCGCCGCCGACGCGGCGGTCGCCGATGTCCAGCGTCGGGTGCTCGCGCCTGGTGATCCCGCCGGTGCCGATGACGCGCGTCAGCGGGCCACGCTCGAAGCGGCGCTCGATCTCCACGGTCGCGCGACGCTCGCCGCCCCAGGAGAAGGGCGCCGACAGGCGCGTCCGCCTGCCGAGTAATTCCACCAGGCTCACGCGCGCGCCGTAGGTGATGCCATAGCCGTCCTCGCTGCGCAGGATCGGCATCCACATGGTGTGGGCCCTCAGTGTCCGCATCGGGCCGGGGTCTGGCACGTCGGTGGCGATTCCGGCCCGCTCCTCGACGACGATGACCACGAGAATGGCGCTCATGTCGGTGAGCGACGAGTACCGCTTGCGCACCTCCGCGTGTCGAAACCGCCCGCTGTCGTCCAGCGCCTTCCTGATCCGGTCGAGTGTATCGGCGCCAAACGGCTGGCCTGGTTCAACCTCTGCCAGCCGCAGCACCTCGGCGTCTGGCGTCGTGTGATTGCCGTGGACGCGGACGTTGTTTATGCGCTCCTGTGGCGGCGGGGCCTTAGCCCCGCATTCAGAGGCCGGCGACTGGGTGACGCCCAGTGCGACGGCCAGCGCGACGATTCCGATCATCGGATCGTCGCCTTGGTCGTGGCCTCGCGGTACTCGCGGTAGTCGACGACGTAGCGCACGTCGTAGGTGCCGTTGGCGAGCGTGACGCCGCCGTGGCCATCGATGTGCCGTGGCAGCCAGACGCCCGCAAACGGCTGGCCCATCTCCATCGTCGCCGCGACGTCGTCGACGCGGACCATGGAACGGCCCGGCAGGAAGTCCATGCCGATGTTCTCGAACACGTACTTGACGATCTGGTGCGAGTCGGGTTCGACCCACAGCGTGACCAGCGCCACCTTGTTGAACTGCCGCTCGAGGCGCTGCTCGGTCTTACGGTCCTCGCCGGGCTCTCCGCCATGCTCTTTCTCGTCGTCTGTGAACAGTTGTGCGGGGTAGTACTCGATCTTCAGCACATGCCGCCCTTGGTACGTTTCCGGTCCCGCAAAGGCGTAGTGACCCTGCTCGAACTTGAACTTGAGGAAGTAGGCGGCCGAGACGAACCGGGGCTCCTTGGCCAGCTGCATCAGCGCGCTGACGTCCGTGGCGTCCGCAGATTGCACGTGGGGCGGAACTTCAGTTCCGCCGCTCTGCTTCTCGCGTTTCTCGTTCCGCGCTTTCTCGCGCGCCAGCCACTGGTCCTCGTGCTTGCGCCGCTCGTCCTCGCTCAGGGTCACCCCGTCGAACTTGACCGGGCTGCGGACGAAGACGCCGTCGCGGATGTACCACGTGTAGTCGCGCTCGAGGCCATAGAGCCGCACGCGGCCCGGCCCCAGTAACTCCGCCCGCTCCCGTTCCTCGAGCACGTACTGCTGCAGCTTGCGCCAGTTGTCGTCGCGCCGCGCGAGCACACGCGCCATGAACTGATCGAGATCAGAGCCCCCAACAGGTTGAACGGGTTGATCAGGTTGGGCAGGTTGGGCAAATTGAGCAGGTTGGGCAGGTTGCACCGGTTGCGCGAGGAGTGCGAGCAGGGCGAAATGCGCAAACCGGCCAATCATGGGGACACTCCGGAAGCTCCGATGTGGCACGCAATCACGAGTCGTGCCAATCGGGCTGTCCGGTGAGACGTGCCGAGATGACGGGGTGTTCCCGCCTTCGCGCTACGCGCTTCGGCGCGGCAAGCCCCCGCGAGCGAATGCGAGCCCCCCGCGCGAGCGAATGCGACCGCCCTCCCGAGCGAGCGAAGCGAGCGCGCCCCCCCCGCGGCGAGGCGAAGCCGAGCCGCCCCAGTTACAGCCGCGGCGCTGCCGGCGTGATCGGATCCTGGAAGTTCAGCAGCCCCTTCTGCCGCACCTTCCGCTTGAAGACCTTGTCGCCAATGGTCACGTAGAGCTCGTCGAAGTCCGGCCCGCCGAAGATGACGTTGGAGAGCGGGCCCGGCTGGGGCTTGCTGACGATGCTGTTGACCTTGCCGGCCTGGTCGGCCACCTGCAGGCCGATCCGCGAGGTGACGTAGAGCGTGCCGTTGCGATCGACGGCCATGCCGTCGGCGCCGCTTTCGGCGACGCCCTCCACCAGGTGGAGGTGGTAGTAGGGCTGCTTGTTCGCAAGCGATCCGTCGGGCTGAATCTGGAACGAGTAGACGAACTGGCTGGCCGAATCGGCCACCAGCAGCAGCGTCTGGTCGGGCGATAGCGTGATGCCGTTCGGCTTCAACAGACCGGTGTCGACCACGCGTTTCTCGCCGGCAGGAGTGACGAGCCATACCTGCTTGTTGCCGAAATCGGTGACGTAGATGTTGCCGTTCTTCCCAATCGCCAGATCGTTTGACGGCACGTCCTCGGCGATGACGGTTTCTGCGCCCGTGGCCATGTCGTAGGCGACGATGCGCTTGGTGCCGCCTTGTGCGGCATAGAGGCGTCGGTCCGGGCCGACGCGCAGACCACTCACGCGGCCCGACTTGTC
>JAENWD010000009.1 GCA_016650245.1 Vicinamibacteria bacterium | reverse complement strand
CGGTGGGCGGGTTTGACCCGGTGGGCGGGTTTGACCCGGTGGGCGGGTTATAAACCCGCCCCTACCGGGTTGACGCATCCAACGCCTCGTACCGCGCCCTGAACGCGTCCTTCTTCGCCGCAATCGTCGTGTCCAGATGCATGACGCCGTCGCCTGACGCGGCGTTGTACGCGGGCCATTTCGGCAAGCCCTTGCCGTTGGGATTGCCCGAGCGCGCGAAGTTGGCCCAGTACGACATCATCTGATCCGACAACGTCCGGTCTTGCGTCGGCCACGCCACATTGGCGATCGAGTCGAGCGCGCCGAACACGTACTCGATCTCGCCGGCATGCCGCGCGCCGATGTCCGCCGACGAGGCCACGACGCCGTTGATCTTCGTGTCGGGAGGGATGGGAATCTTCCGGTCGAACGAGTAGCGATAGACCGGCGCGCGGGTACTGGCGGCGTGCACCTGGATCCATTTCCAGGTCGCGTAGCCGATGAACGTGTCGTTGGCCAGGGCCGCCGCGGCCTCGATCGCCTCGGCGTCGGTGGTCGCCGCATACGCGTTCAAGATCGCGTCGGCCGCCGGGCCGAAGCGCTTCCGCGTCTGCTCGGCAAACGACACCGCTGTCGGCTTGTCCTTGGCCATGGTCACGCTCACCCGGATCTCGTCGGCGTTCCACCCTGCCAGCAGCGGCACCGCGTTGTGCTCGCCGGCCGCGTAGATCTCGGCCGCCGTCTTTGGCAGCACGTAGCCGTCGATGATCGGCGAGAACCACTGGCCTTTGAGCGCCGCCTGCAGCACCTCGTCGGTGGTCTTCGCACGCAGGGCCGCCAGGTCCGCGGCGCCCAGGCCGGACGCGAAGGTGGCGCCCTGTTCCTCGGCCGCCGTCCTTGCGCGCGTGCTCAGCGGACCGGCGCCCAGCGTGAAGAACGCGCCGCTTTCGCCGATCGCGCGATGGATCAGCCCCTTTGCGAGCGGCGAGACCACCAGCGCGCTCACCGCAAACGACCCGGCCGACTCGCCGAAGATGGTGACGTTGCCCGGGTCGCCGCCGAAGGCGCCGATGTTGTGGTGCACCCACTGCAGCGCCGCGACCTGGTCGAGCAGGCCGTAGTTGCCCGACGCGTTGCGGCCCGATTCCTTCGTCAGCTCCGCGTGCGCGAGAAACCCGAACACGCCGAGCCGATGGTTGGCCGAGACCACGACCACGCCCTTGCGCGCGAGCATCTCGCCGTCCTGGCGCGGTTCAGAGGCCGAGCCGGCCTGAAAGCCGCCACCGTGGATCCAGAACATCACGGGCAGCGTCTGGCCGGCCTTGGCGGCGGGCGTCCAGACGTTGAGGTAGAGGCAGTCCTCGCTCATCTCGTCGCGGAAGACCATGTCGTTGAAGATGCGTCCCTGGGGACACCGCGGGCCGAACGCCACCGCCTTCTTCACTGCCGTCCAGGGCGTCACCGGGCCTGGCGCCTTCCAGCGGCCTTCGCCAACCGGCGGCGCGGCAAACGGGATGCCCTTGAACACACGCACGCGGCCGTCGGCCGAGGCCGCGCCGTCAACCGGGCCCGCCTCGGTCTTGACCTGCGCTGCCGCGGCGCCACCCATGCCGACCACGATCGCCACGACCATGCCGCCCGCGGCCAGGCCGCGACCCATCACCTGAAGCCTGTTCATCCGGCGCTCCTCAAAACCGACATCCTAACTCGGAATCCAGAGGCCTCGGGAGCTATCGCACTTAGCCTCGGGAGCTTTCGCACCTGGCCTCGAGGCTTGAGGCTAACCGCGAAGCTCCGAGCCCTCCCCCATGGCCCTATCGGGCTAGGCGGTAAGCAGGCAGGGAAGACGCGGTCGTAATCAGCGGTGGCGGCGGTGCGCGTGGGCTCTCCAGCCAGCCACAGCCCAACGTATGATCGCGAGAGCGTCGGGCCGGGATCGGGTACGTCGACGCGGGAGGTTGTGGCCAGCGTGAAGGTGCGGACGATACTGGTGGCCGTGGCCGCGGCGCCGCTTGTGGCCTGCAACGCCTCGTCGGCGTCGCGCGATGCCGCCCCACGCGGCGCAGCAGCCGAGTCGCGCGACGTGCAGGTCGTCCCGGCCACCGAGGATCGGCTGGTCCGCGCGATTACCGTCACCGGCACGCTTGCGGCTGAAGAGCAGGTGACCCTCAGCATGAAGGTCACCGGGCGGCTCCAGGATCTCTACGTGGACCTGGGGAGCCGCGTGACCCGCGGCCAGGTGCTGGCGCGTCTGGCCCCCACCGACTTCAACCTCCGCGAAAGCCAGTCGGAGGCCGCGCTGCAACAGGCACGTGCGCGGCTGGGCTTGCCCGTGTATGGCGACGACGACCGCATCGACCCGGAGAAGACGGGTCTGGTCCGATCGGCCCAGGCGCTGCTCCTCGAGGCGCAGCTGACGCGCGCGCGCATCGCCCAGTTTGTCGAGCGTGGCATCTCGCCCAAGGCCGCGCTGGACTCTGCCGATGCGTCGCTGGGGGTCGCCGAGAGCCGATACCAGGACGCGATCGAAGAAGTCCGCAACCGGCAGGCCATCCTCGAACAGCGGCGGACGGAACTGGAACTCGCGCGTCAGGCTGTCCGCGACTCGTCGCTCACCTCGCCGCTTGATGGCATGGTGCGCGAGCGCCACGTCACCGAAGGCCAGTACCTCGCCGCTGGGTCCCCGGTCGTGACGGTCGTCCGCGTCCATCCGCTGCGCTTGAGAGTGTCCGTGCCCGAACGCGATGCGCAGGCTGTGCGTGTGAACCAGGTCGTCCAGGTGACCGTTGAGGGCGACACGGCGTCCTATCCGGGCCGAGTCGCGCGTGTCAGCCCCGCCATCGACGAGGCCAGCCGCACGCTGATGATCGAGGCCGAGGTGCCCAACCCCACCGGCCTGCTGCGGCCGGGCTCGTTTGCCAACGCGTCGATCGTGTCGGCCGACTCGGACCGCGTCGTCATCGTGCCGACCTCGGCCCTGGTGACGTTTGCCGGTGTGGACAGGGTGCTCAGCGTCAAGGACGGCAAGGTCGTCGAGAAGCGCGTCACCGTCGGACGCCGCGATGGCGAGCGGCTCGAGATTGTGAGCGGGCTGGTGGCCGGCGAGCCGGTCATCGCCCTGCCCGGCAATCTGGTCGAGGGCACGCCGGTCCGCACGGCCGGCGGGAGTGCGCCGGCCAGCGCGGTGCCGGCCAGATGATCGGTGTGGGTTCATGAAGAAACTCGCGGCCGTCTGCATCGAGCGTCCTGTGTTCGCTGCGATGCTCATCTTGTGCCTCGTCGTGGTGGGCACGGCCAGCTACATGCGCCTGGGCGTGGACCGCTTCCCGGCGATGGACCTGCCGTCGGTCTTCATCCGCACCCAGCTGCCTGGCGCCTCGCCTGAGGAAGTGGAAGTGCTGGTCAGCCAGCAGATCGAGGAGGTCGTCAACACGGTCCAGGGCCTTGACGAGCTGCGGTCGATTTCCGGCGCGGGCAGCTCGATTGTCATCGCGACCTTCGAGCTCGACCGCGACATCGAAGCCGCGACGCAGGACGTGCGCGACCGCATCGCGACGGTCCTGGTGCGCCTTCCACGCGACGTGCGGCCGCCGATCGTCGGCAAGGCCGATAACGACTCATCGCCCGTCATGACGATTGCGCTGTCGGCCAACCGGCCGCTGCGCGAGCTGACCGAGATCGCCGACAAGGTGGTCAAGCCGTTCCTCGAACGCTCGGCTGGCGTCGGTGAAGTCGAGATCGTCGGCGGCCTCGAGCGCGCCATCAGCGTGTGGGTGGACGCCGACCGGCTGGCCGCCTACCAGCTTCCGATCACCGCGGTCCGCGCCGCCTTGGCGCAGCAGAACGCCGACCTTCCGGGGGGCAACGTCACCGGCGCGACCCGCGAACAGACGCTGCGGACCATGGGCCGCGTGGTCGATCCGCGCGCCTTCAACGACCTCGTCATCGCCACGCGAAACGGCGTCCCGATCCGCGTGCGCGACATCGGCTGGTCCGAGGACGGGACCAAGGAGCAGCGCTCGATCGCACGCCTCAACGGCGTGCCCACCGTAACGCTCGCGATCCGCCGGCAGACCGGCTCGAACACCGTGGCCGTCATCGAAAGCGTCAAGCGCAACCTCGAGCGGGTGACGCCCCAGATTCCCGCCGACGTGACGCTGGACGTGATTCGCGATCAGTCGCGCTATATCTACGCCGCGCTGCACGAGATCAACACCCACCTGGTGCTCGGCAGCATCCTGGCGTGCCTGGTGGTCTTCGCGTTCATGCGGAGCTGGCGCGCCACGGTGATCGCCGGGGTCGCCATCCCGGCCTCGGTCATCTCGACCTTCGGCATGATGGAGGCGCTCGACTTCACGCTCAACAGCGTCACCATGCTCGCCCTGGTGCTGATGGTCGGCATCGTCATCGACGATGCCATCGTGGTACTGGAGAATATCTTCCGCTTTGTCGAGGAGAAGAAGGTGGGGCCGTTCGAGGCGGCACGGGCGGCGACGGCCGAGATCGCGCTGCCGGTGCTGGCGACGACGTTGAGCCTGGCGGTCATCTTCATCCCCGTCTCCTTCATGTCGAGCATCTCCGGCCGGTTTCTCTACCAGTTCGGCATCACCGCGGCCGTCGCGATCCTCGTCAGCCTGCTGGTGTCGTTCACGCTCACGCCGATGATGAGCGCGCGGTTGCTGCACGCCGACGACGCAGCCGGGCACGGCGGGGGACACGGTCACGGCAAGGCGAAGTCGCGCAGCGGCTTCTACGGTTACATCGACCGGTTCTACACGGCGGTACTCGGCTGGTCCATGGCCCATCGGCCGATCATCGTGGGCCTTGCGCTGGGCGTGGCGTTGTCCGCGATTCCGCTCTACTCGCTGGTGCGCCAGGAGTTCGTGCCCAGTGGCGTGGACGAGGGCGAGTTCGAGGTCAGCGTCACGGCGCCGGAAGGCTCGAGCCTGGCGGCGATGAACGACGCCTTGCAGGACGTCGAGAAGGAGGTCCGCGCGATACAGGGCGTGACGATGGTGTTGACCTCGGTCGGG
>JAENWD010000008.1 GCA_016650245.1 Vicinamibacteria bacterium | reverse complement strand
GAAATGGTCCGCCTGGGCGCCGGCGGGCTCGATGGCCGCAAGCTCACCGAGACGGCCATGGACGCCGCGCGGCAGGCGCTGTCGAAGTTCAAGCGTCTGGCCGACTCCCATCGCGTCGACCAGATCCTCGCCGCCGCCACCAGCGCGACGCGAGAGGCAGAAAACGGCGCGGAATTCCTGGCGGGCATCACCGAGCTGACCGGCATCCGGCCCCGCGTCATCTCGGGCACCGAAGAGGCTCGGCTGATCCACCTGGCGGCCGTCTACGGCGTCGACGTCAAGCGCGGGAAGGCCGTCGTCATCGACATCGGCGGTGGTAGCGTCGAGATCACCTGTGGCGGCGAGAAGCCGCAACTGGCCAGAAGTTTCAAGGTCGGCGTGATCCGGCTGACTGAGCGCTTCGTCAAGAGCGACCCGCTCAGCGAGCGCGACGACCGGCGCCTGGTCAAGCACATCCACGGGGAGATCAACGCCCACGTCAAGGCGATCGTGCAGGCCGGGTACGACCGCGTGATCGGCACCTCGGGCACGATCCTGAGCCTGGGCACGATGGCCGCGCACGAGATGCGTGGCGAAGAGCCCGACGAGATCCGCAACCTCCGGATTCCCGCCAAGCACATCCGCCACCTGCGCGAGAAGGCGACGTCGTTGCCCCTGGGCCAGCGGCTTCGCATGCCGGGCCTGGAGCCGCGCCGCGCCGATCTGGTCGTGGCCGGCTCGGTGCTGCTCGACACGATCCTCCGCCAGCTCGGCGCCGACGAGATCACGCTGTGCGACCTGGCGCTGCGTGAAGGCCTGATCCTCGACTACGTCCACCGCAACCGCACGGAGATTGCACGCGCCGACCGCTACCCCGACGTGCGCCGCAGGAGCGTCGTCGAGCTGGCCGAACGCTGCAACTACTGGCCCGAACACGCCAATCAGGTCGCGCGGATTTCGCTGGCCCTGTTCGATCAGACGCGCGGGGTCCACGGGCTCACCGACCGCGAGCGCCAATGGATGGAGTACGCGGCGCTGCTGCACGACATCGGCGTCCACATCAGCTACGAGAAGCATCATCGGCACTCGTACTACCTGATCAAGAACGGCGACCTGCGTGGCTTCGACCCGCAGGAGATCGAGGTGATGGCGCTGGTCGCACGCTATCACCGTCGCGCGACGCCCAAGAAGGGTCACCTCGGTTACACCGCGCTGCCGCCGGCCCGCCGCAAGGCGGTGAAGGTGCTGGCCGCGTGCGTCCGTCTGGCCGAAGGCCTCGACCGCAGCCACGCGCAGGTGCTCAACTCGGTCAGCCTGCACGACCTCGGGCGCGACTACGTGCTGCAGCTGCACACCTCCGGCGACGCCGAGCTCGAGCTGTGGTCCGCGAGCCGCCACGTCGAGGCCTTCGAAGAGCTGGTGGACAAGCCCGTCCGCTTCGAGGTCGCCGCGGTCCGGGGGAAGAAGGCGCCGGCCGCGGCGACGACGACCCAAGATTCGACGCGATGAACTGTCAGCCACATTCAGAATGTCCAGCAAGTCGGCGGTGCCCCCACGTGAATGTTCAAGAATGGAGACGTGACGCAGACGCCATTGACGGCGCTGATTGAGAACGCTGCTAGTTGACGGAGATAACTATCGTTTTGCCGACTCCGACCTGAGCAGCGCTGTTAAATAAGGCACTGTAAGCTGTCGCCGACTTATCCCCTGTGCTCGTTCGCCCGATACCACATACATAGTCCCTCGCCCGTGTGGGCGCCTAGGTTTGCAGTAACGGGAAGGTCTATGCAACATGGGAACCGTGTTGGTCGTCGATGACATCGCGGGCAACGCTCGGTTGCTCGAATCGCTGCTCGCGCCAGACGGCCACGCGGTGCGGACGGCTGGCGACGGGGCCGAAGCGCTGCGACTCGTTCGCGCCGAGCCACCCGATCTCGTCTTGATGGACGTGATGATGCCGCACGTCGACGGGTTGGAGGCGTGTCAGGCGATCAAGCAGGACCCGAGCACGCGGCTGATTCCGGTCGTGCTCATCACGTCGCTCGACGACACCGTCAGTCGCATCCGCGGTATCGACGCCGGTGCAGACGATTTCGTCAGCAAGCCCTTCAACGCACCCGAGCTCCGGGCGCG
>JAENWD010000007.1 GCA_016650245.1 Vicinamibacteria bacterium | reverse complement strand
CCGCCGGCGGCTCCGGCCAACACTGCAACGATCAGCGGCGCCAGCGCCACCCAGCCAAACGCCGGATGACCGTAGCGCGGGAAGCTCAGCGCCAGCGCGACGCCCGAGACGACGGCTAGCGCGTAACCCAGGGGCTGTACTGCTCTTGGGACTTGAGGCGTGCCGCGGTCTTCTCGGCTTCGCCGCGTTCGGCGAAGCGGCCGACCTGCACCTTGTAGACCGGCGGCTTGCCTGGAACGGGATTGACCACAAAGGCTTGATAGCCCTTGCCAGCCAGGCGCTTCACGATGGCATCAGCCTCCGTGCGATCGCGCAGCGCGACGACCTGCACGACAAAGCCCGCACCCGTCACCGCCGAGGGAGGCGCCGCTGTGACCGGAGCCGGCACAGCGGCCGCCTTCCGCTCAGGTTCCGTCGGCTGGGAAACCTTCGAGTCCTTCTCGGGCTCGGCCTTCGTGAGTTGGTCGTAGTAACTCGAGTCCTCGGCAGGGTCGGGCGGCGGTGTGGACGCTTTCGGAGCAGGATTACCCGGCCCCGACGCCGGATCCCTCGCGGGAGCAGAGGGCAAGGAAGGCGGGCTCCCGTCGACGGCGGCGGCGGGCCCGAAATCGTTGGCCTCGGTGGCGGCCTGGTGCGTGCGCACACCACGGCCGACCATCACGCCGCACAAAAAAATCACCACCGAGACGACGGTGGCCGCCATGAACAGGAAGACGAGCTGCTTCCCGTTGAGCTGTATTTCGTGGAATCCCTCGTCGCTCATAACACGCTACATGGCCCGGCCTGGGGGAGCCCGTTGCGCACAGTGTAACACTTTGGCACAAACGGCCGAACGGCCGACGGCTATTTCAGTCGCTCGAGCAGTGTCACCGCCTCGGGCAGGTCGGGCGCCAACGCCAGCGCACGTTCGGCCTCGCGGCGAGCGCCGGTCGGGTCCTTGCCCTGACGATAGGCCTCGCCCAGGGCGGCATGGCCGACGGCCGATTCTTCGCTCCACAGCGCGATCTTGAACGCCGCCACCGCGTCGGCGATTCGCCCGGCTCTCAAATGGATGCGCCCGATGAGCAGGTGGGCCTCGGCCTGGTACGGCGACAGGTACACGGCCCGCTGCAGTTCGGTGAGCGCGTCACGATCGTTTTCGCGTTCGAAGAACCGCCGGCCGCGTTCGAGATGGAAGGTCACCAGCTCCCGCTGGCCGCGCTGCCCGGTGGCCATCAACGCCGAATCCGTGCGCCGCGCGCCGGGCGGATCGAGGTAGGGACGCAGCCGCTCCAGACCGGGCGGGACGGCGTCGGGCAGGGCCGTGGCACCCTGCTCTTCGTACGCCGCCGACAGGCGGCGAGCCAACTCGCGTTCCCGTGAGGCCTCGGTGGCCGCACCTGTGGCCTGGAGCGCGGCGCCGAGCACGAAATGCGCGTCGCTGTCGCCGGGTTCACGGCGGACGGCCTCGCGCAGCCAGTAGATCGCCGCCGGGTAGTCCTGCTCACGCCAGTAGGCGTAGCCCAGATTGAACGCGTAGTCGGCCTGCGCGGGATCGGCTTCGACGGCATTGTTGAAGAAGTACGTGGAGCGACCGCCTTGCGCCGTCGCGCCGCGCCGCAGCTGAATCACGCCGAGATTGTTGAACACCTCGGGAGCGCCGGTCTGGTCCCCGAGCGTCTTCAACCGCGCAAACGCGTCGTCGTAGCGCGTGAGCCTGATCTCGGCCACGGCGGCCTCCAACTGTGCGCGCGCCGCGTAGGGCGAGCTGGCCGACACAGCCAGCGCGGCGTCGCGCGCCCTGGTCCACTCGCCGGTCACCGCGTGCGCGCGGCCAAGCGCCAGGCGCGCCCGGTCGAAGTCGGGTTCCAGCGACAGCGCTTTCTCGAGATAGGTCACCTGCGCGGCGGGCGACTCGGCCAACAGGCCCTTGACGAACTGCTCGAACGCCGGCAACGACGGCCGCGCCTCGTCAGCGCGGGTGGCGGCGACGCCGGCCGGCACCAACCGCCGGGCGGCACGCTCGACAATCGCCAGCAGATCGTCCAGAGAGCCGCGCTCGTCGAACTCGAGGCTGATGCGGCCGGTGTCGATGCGCAGCGCCTGTACGTGCAGCGCCAGGGCCCGGTCCAGCAGCGCCACGCGGCCCGTGACGACGGTGGTCGCTCCGACCAGTTGCCCGATCTTGATCACCGTGCCGCGCGTGAGCGTGGCCTGGGGCGGCACCTGTAGCAGGTCGAAGGCGCGCACGCGCTCGTCGCGGGCGATGGCATCGGCCCGGAAGCCGTTGAGGCCGTCGGCCAGCAACAAGGCAACGCCCTCGCCCAGCCAGAAAGTCCGCGGATCGCGGCTGGTCTCGAAGGGCGCGACCAGCAGTCGGCCCGCGGCCACCCGCTGCGCCTGGACCGCCTCCGACGCCGACAAGACGATCGAAAGCACGACCCCAAGCCCCTGCGCCAGCTTCATGCACATTCCTCGGAGACACCCGACATGTTGATGTCGACGCGGCAGGCCCGGTCGCCGGTCGCCTGGCACGCGACGATCGTCGTCCTGGCCGGGATGTCGAGCTCGGCCAGCACGCGCGCGATGGCGGCGGCGTGGAACTGGCACAGCGGGTTGGACACCCGCTCTCGCACGCCGCAGAAGATCGAGCTCTTGATCTCCAGCGTGCCCGTCGCCTTGCGAAGCGCCAGGTGCGTGCGGCTTCCGGTGTACGCGCGCGTGATCAGTGTCTGGGCCACCCCGATCGCGGCGCGCCGCCGCATTGCTCCGGGCAGCCTGGTGGCGGCCCAGCGCCTCAGCGACGGCAACTCGCCGACTGCCCACTGAGCCGCGTACTCGCCCGCCGTCGTCGTCACGCGCGCGTAGTCGTCGCCCTCCGTGCGCAGAAAACTGAGCACAGCATGCAGCGGTGCCAGCCCGATGGTGCCGTCTCGAAGGCCACGAGGGTTGAGCCAGTTCTCGTAGAACTCCAAGCGGTCAGGCAGTCGATCGGCGATTCCCTGGTGGAGGGAGGCCACCAGCAGCCGCCCGATTCCCGCGTCCCTCATTTTTCTGTTAGATTGAGTCGTTTAGGGTACCGCACCTCCAAGGACCCGTCAAACGGCGCACCGATGATTCTTCCAGTCCATCAACGGCTCCGTGCCGCCATCGCGGCGCGGCTGACCGAGGTCTACGGCCTTGCGCCGGCCGAACAGCCCGTCATCACGATCGACTACGCGCCCAACCGCGAGCTTGGGGACCTGGCCGTGCCGGTCGCCTTCGAACTCGCCCGGCGGCTGCGGAAGGCTCCGCGTGCGATCGCGTTGGAACTGGCCGAGGCGCTCGGCGCGGTCGACGGCTTTGCGCGCATCGAGGCCGCGCCCAACGGCTACCTGAACTGCTTTCTCGATCGCGCCGCCTTCCTGACGGCCCGCCTTCTGCCACAGACGCCGGCCGGCGGACCGGCCGACCAGGGCAAGACCATCGTCGAGCACACGGCCATCAACCCGAACAAGGCGGCGCACATCGGCCATATTCGCAACTCGGCGCTGGGCGACACGCTGGTTCGCGTCCTCCGTTTTCGCGGTGTGCCCGTCGAGGTGCAGAACTACATCGACGACACCGGCGTGCAGGTCGCCGACGTCGTCGTCGGCTTCGAGACACTCGAGCAGATCTCGCTCGACGATGTGCGGGCCCTGGCCGCGCAGCCGCGCTTCGACTATCACTGCTGGGATCTCTACGCGAGGGTCACAGAGTGGTACGAGGCCGACAAGACGCGACTGGCCGTCCGCCTGAAGGCCCTTCACGACATCGAGCACGGCGGCAACCCCACGGCTGCGATGGGCGCGCTGGTCGCCGATGCGATCGTCCGCCGGCATCTCGAGACGATGCGGCGCTTGCACATCGAGTACGACCTGCTCACCTGGGAAGGCGACATCCTGCGTCTGAAGTTCTGGGCGCGCGCTTTCGAGATTCTCAAACAGCAGGGCACCGTCTACCTCCAGACCGACGGCCGTCTCGCCGGCTGCTGGGTGATGGCGATCGACGACGGCGAGTCTGGCGGGCAGGGCGAGTTGGGCGAGCAGGGTGGGTCGGGCGAGCCGGTCGACGAGGACGCGGGCCGCGAGAAAGTCATCGTGCGGTCCAACGGCACGGTCACCTACGTCGGCAAAGACATCGCGTACCAGTTCTGGAAGTTCGGCCTGCTCGGCCTGGACTTCAAGTACCGGCGTTTTGCCACGCGCGGCGACGGCCAGCCGCTCTGGGCAACGACATCGGACGCCGCACACGACACGCCGGGGCACCCGACCTTTGGCGGCGCGGGCACGACCTACAACGTCATCGACGTGCGCCAGTCGTACCTCCAGAAACTGCTCAAGCAGGCGCTGGCGGCAATGGGCCATACCCGGCAGGCGGAGCGCTCCATCCACTTCTCGTACGAGATGGTGGCGCTCTCGCACGCCACCGCGCGTGTCCTCGGGTACGCGCCGCCGGCCGACGACGTCAAGAAGCCGTTTGTGGAGGTGTCGGGGCGGAAGGGTCTGGGCGTCAAGGCCGACGACCTGATGGACCTGCTCGAACGCACGGCGACCTCCGAGGTGTTCAGGCGCAACCCCGAGTTGTCGGCCGACGAGGTGGCGCGCACGGGCAGCGAGATCGCGGTCGCCGCGGTGCGGTACTTCATGATCAAGTACTCGCGCGGAAAGGTCATCGCGTTCGACATCGACGAAGCGCTCAGTTTCGAAGGCGAAAGCGGACCGTACTTGCAGTACGCGGTCGTCCGCGCCAACAACATCTTCGCCAAGCTGAAGGAACGCACGGGGCAGGACGAGGCGGCGGTGCGCGCAGCTGTCGAGACGCTGTCCGCCGATGCGCTGACCGGGGCCGAGGGCGACGAGCTGTGGGGCGTGGTGCTCGACGCGGCGCGTCTGGACGAGGTCGTCGAGCAGGTGGTGCGCACGCTGGAGTTCTCGGTGCTGGCCAAGCACGCCTTCGGCCTCGCGCAGGCGTTCAACGGCTTCTACCACAAGGCGCCGATCCTGAATGAGGAACGGCCCGACGTGCGCGCCTGGCGCGCCGCCGGCATTGCGTACGTCCGAGCGCAGCTGACAGCCGCGCTGGATCTGATGGGCATCGTCGTGCCCGCGAGGATGTGATGGCCATCGTCGCGCTGACAACCTGTTCGCGGCTCACGGACTACGAGACCTCGATCGCCATGGCCGGAGCGACCGTGCGTCCACTGGACCCGCGGATGGCCGCTGCCGACTCCGCGATCGACGGCGTGGACGCGTTGGTGCTCACCGGCGGCGCCGACGTCGACCCGCGCTTCTATGGCGAGCGCCCGCATGCCACCTTCTTGGCCGCCGAGGCCGGGCGCGATCTGTTCGAGCTGGCGCTGGCGCGCGCGGCAATCGATCGCGGCTTGCCGCTGCTGGCGATCTGCCGTGGAGTGCAGGTGCTCAACGTCGCCGCCGGCGGATCGCTCGTGCAGGACATCGGGGCCGAAGTGCACGGAGCGCTGGTCCATCAGGTGGACACGACGCCGAGCACCATCGCACACGAGGTCCTGGTTGCGTCCGGTTCGATGCTGGCGACGCTCATGGCCGATCGACTCGAGGGCGATGCGCTGATGGTGAACAGCCGCCACCATCAGGCGGTCAAGCAGCTCGCACCCGGCTTTGTCGCCAGCGCCACCGCACCCGACGGCGTCATCGAGGCCATCGAACTGGCCGACCTGCCGTTTTGTGTCGGCGTCCAGTGGCACCCCGAGAATTTCTGGCGTACCGGCGAGTTCAGGGCGCTTTTCGAGGGGTTGCTGAGGGTGGCGGGTTGAGCAACTCGCCCAGCGCACGGCCCGAATAACCGGTCATCTCCAGGTAGCCGCGGCCCGTCAGCGGCTGGCCCGCCCGCATGCCTTCGACCTCGATCGCGCCTTCCCAATAGCTCACGCCAGACCGCGCACCGGTGAGCTCCTGCGCGTCAACCACCGGACGAACGCGCAGATCGAGCCCCTGGTCGGGCACCGACACGCGCCATTCGACCGGGTAGCGCGCGCCGCTGACCGGCGAGGTCCAGATCCGCCCGGGCGTCAGCGCGAAGTCGTTCGCGACGAGCCGACGATTGGGCTGCCCCGGCCGCACGAGCGTGCCGCTGCTCTGGGGATCGAGGCTGCCGTCGGCCCGTCGCAACTGGAACATCATCAGGTCCGCGCCGTCCGCCAGCTGAATCGAGAACCAGTCCCACCCCTGCTGGTTGCTCTCGAGAAAGCTGGTGCCGAACTCGTGGTCCATCCAGCTGTCGCCCTTCACGGCGAAGCGCTCGCCGTCAAGGGTCACAAAGCCCTCGGTCGGCATCCGTGTCAACGAGTAGTAGTGCGTGGCGTTGCCCACGCTCGACCCCTTTTGACTGAACCCGTCCTGGCCGTGGAGCACCGGCCGACGGTCCTCACTCGCCACCAGGTCGATCGCAAAGCGGGGGTCGCGCGCCTGCAGGCGATGCCGGCCGAACTCGAGTCGCACTTCCCAGTCTTCGTTCCACACATGCAGGTCGCGCTGCGACGCGCCGGCCCAGCCGACTCCCGCGCGGCTCACCCGTTCGGCAAACAGGTGCCGGCCTCCGGCTGCGTCGGTGACCGCGATGTGTGCCATCAGCAGGTCGCGAACGCTCCACTTCGAGGGATTGGCGGGCGACGGGTCGATGCCGATTCGGAAGAACGTGATCTGGTATCCGAAGCGCCGCCCGCGGTCGGTCTCGAGATTGCCGGTGTAGTACCACCACTCGATGCGGTAGGCCGGGTGGCTCACGTGGTCGGCCGGCAGTCTGACGGCGTAGTCGCGCGAGGCCTGCTTCCACGGATCGGAGGCCAGGGCGGCCAGCACCGGCGAGGCCGCCAGCAGCAACACGAGCACGAGCGCGCGACGCATGGTCATTCGGTGCTGATCTCATCGGCCGGACGGAACCCGGCCGCCAGACGGGCCGGGTACGCGCCGGCCAGGGTCGTGGCCACCAGCACGACGGCCATCGCCTGCAGAAGAAACCCGACCGGCATGTGAAACTGGATCGTCCAGCCGAAACTCTGCACGTTGATCACGTAGATCAGCACCACCGACAACGCCAGGCCGGCGGCCATCCCGAGGGCCTGGCTGACCGCGCCGAGCATGCCTGCTTCGATGACGATCATGCGGCGGATCTGCCCCAGGTCGGCGCCGACCAGTCGAAGTGTGCCCAGTTCACGACGTCGTTCGAGAATCAGCGTGACCAGCGTGCCTGTGACACCCAGAACGGCCACGACGATGGCGATGGCTTCCAGCCCATAGGTGATCGCGAAGGTCGCGTCGAAGATCCGCAAGACCTCGGCTCGCAGCGTCGTGTTGGTGTGAATGAACAGGCGGTGCGTCGGCGCCAGTTGTGCCATCAGCCGCGCACGCACGACCTCGGCATCGGCCCCCGATCGCAGGTACACGCTCAGGCTGGTCGGACGCTGGTCGCCGAAATGCCGCAGGAACGTCGCGCGGTCCATGACCACCACGCCGCGGTCGGTCGAGTAGTCGTAGTAGACCGCCGCGACATGAAACGGGCGCGGACCTGCTGGAGTTGGCACCTCGATATGGTCGCCGACGCGGACGCCGAACCGCAGCGACAGACTCTCGGAGACCACTATCGCATCCCGGCCGATCGCCGACGCGAGCGCGCCCGGGCCGTCGGCCGGCGCCTTGAACACCAGCGCGCCGTGGTCCAGCAACACGCGGAAGTCACCAGAGCCCAGGACGATCAGCCGATCGCGGAAGGTCACACTCAGCGCCCTAAAGCGATCCACGCCGTCGACATCGGCATCGGCGGCAATGGCCTGCTCGAGCGACGGCGAGATGGTGGCCTGCGCGTCCAGATTTGATCGGCGCGCGGTGGCGACATACAGATCGGCGCGGAGTGTCTGTGCGACCCAGTAGATGACCGTCTCGCGAAAGCTGCCAATCATCACGGCAATGGCCACCAGCATCGCCAGACTCACCGCCAGAGCCGCCACCGAGACGCTCAGGCGTCTGATCGCGCCGGTGAGGCTGGCATGCGCGAGGCGCCCCTCGATGCCCAGCCAGCCGAGCGCGCGGCCGCCTGTCACGCGCGCCAGGCCCGTCAGCGCGGCCGGCACCAGCGCCGCCAGCCCGAACACGATCAACACCGCCGACAGGAAGCCGAACACCGGCAAGCCATGGAGAGGTCCGGCCTGTGCGCTGGCGGCCGATGCCGCAAGACACGCCACGCCGGCAGCCGTCCACCGCTTGCGCACCGGCGTCTCGCCCGTGTCGTCGGTGCCGCCGCGAACGGCGCACAGCGGACTGACCCGTGCGGCCTCCAGCGCCGGCGCGGCCGCCGCGATCAGGGCGAGCGGCAATCCCAGCCCCACGGCCA
Organism: Vicinamibacteria bacterium; assembly: GCA_016650245.1. Taxonomy (GTDB): domain Bacteria; phylum Acidobacteriota; class Vicinamibacteria; order Vicinamibacterales; family JAENWD01; genus JAENWD01. The sequence continues at coordinate 17,686 of JAENWD010000007.1, read as the reverse complement.
GCGCCGCATCGATCCAGGTCAGAGCCGGCACGCCGGCGGCATGCGCGGCGTACAACGTCGTGACCGTCGCCGAGGTGAAGGCCACCGCCCCGCGCGCGAGTCCCCAGCCCAGCGGGATTCCCGCCAGGCATCCCAGCGCCGCAAGGGCGGCGGCCTCTCCGAGAAACAGGGCGAGCACGGTCCGTCGCGGCGTGCCCAGCGCCCGGAGCACTCCGATTTCGTCGCGTCGCGCGATCACCGATGTCGCGACCGTGTTGTACACCTGGAACAACCCCACCAGCAGCGCGACGTACGACAAGGCGGCCAGGTTGAACTGAAACGCGGCCAGCATCTGCTCGACCTGCTGACCCCGGCGCGCCGGCCGCTGCACGTTGAGTCCCCGGGGCAGGCGCGCCCCGATCGCCTTTTCCGCCTCGTCAAGACGCGAGGGCTCGGCGAGGCGCACGTCCACCCGGTCGACGCGCCCCAGCCGGTCAAACGCCCACTGGGCCGCCGCGATGTCCATCAAGACGAAGTTGCCGTCCAGTGCCCGGGCGGGCCCCTGGTTGCGCAACAGCGCGCGGATGCGGAAGGTCCGCGACACGTCGCCCATCGCCAGTTGTAGCGTCGAACGACCGCCGGCCTCCGATCCGTCGGCCGGCTCGGCGACCAGTCCGTGCCTGCGCGCAAAGACTTCGGTGATGACGACCGACGACGGGTCGAGCAGCAGCCCGAGAAACGCCTGCGCGGTGGGCTGCCGGGCGCCGGCCCCGACGTCGAGCCGGTACTCGCGGATGGGCTGGTCGCGCAGGATATCCACGCCGAGCACGCGCACCGCTTCAGTACGATTCGGCGACAGCACCGCCAGGGCGTCGCCTTCGATGACGGGACTGACATCCCCCCAGGTACGCAGCCACGTGAGCTGGGCCAGACGCTGCTCGTCGACGCCGAGGCCGGTGCCGATGATCTCGAGCGACGTCTTGCCGGCGACCGTGTCGAGCGCGGCGGCAAATCCGCCAAGCGCGCTGGCATTGGCCAAGCGGATGGCCAGCACGACCGCGACGCCCAGCGCGATCCCGGCCACGGTCAGCCCGGTGCGCATGCGCTCCTGGGCGACCCGCCGCAGGATGAACCAGCCAAACAGCGCCACTAGGTGATCTCGCCGTGCGGCCGCCGGACATCGATGCGATCGATCCGCCCGTCGCGCATGTGGACCACGCGGTCGGCGGCAGCGGCGACCTCGGCGGCGTGCGTCGCCAGCAAGAGCGTCAGCCCGCGATCGCGGTTGAGTCGCACCAGCGCGTCGAGGATGCGCGCGCCGTTAGCCGAGTCGAGGTTGCCGGTGGGCTCATCGGCGATGACCAGCGCGGGGTCGTGCACCACGGCGCGCGCGATGGCGGCCCGCTGCATCTCGCCTCCCGACAACTGGGTCGGACGGTGGTCGAGCCGATGCGCCAGCCCCATCTCGGCGGCCCAGCTCCGCGCACGGCCAAGAGAGGTCGCTCGGGCACCGCCGGCTAGCAACAGCGGCAACGCGATGTTCTCGATAAGGCTCAGCGTCGGCAGCAGGTTGAAGAACTGAAAGACGAACCCGAGCCGCTCACGCCGGACGCGCGTCAGGCCATCGTCGGCCAGCGTGTCCAGGCGCGATCCGTCGAGCCAGATGCGGCCGGCACTGGGACGCTCCATCGCGCCGCACACGTGCAGCAGAGTCGACTTGCCGCAGCCCGAGGGCCCCACGATGGCGACAAACTCGCCGCGGGCGACCTCGAGACTGACGTCGGACACGGCCGCCACCGCGGTGTCGCCGGCGTGGTAGGTCCGGGAGACGTGATCGACCGACAGCAGACTCACGTTGGGTTAGGACGGCGGGAGCAGGCGCTGCGATTCAGCGCGCGGTTTCGAGCAGCTCGCGGATGCGCGAGACCAGCAGTGTCGGGGTGAAGGGCTTCTGCAGAAACGCCACGCCGGCATCGACCACTCCGCGGCGCACCATCGGGTGATCGGTGTACCCCGACATATAGAGCACTTTCACGGTCGGGCGCCGCTGGAGCAACGCCTGCGCCAGCTCGGGTCCCCCCATTCGAGGCATCACCACGTCGCTCAGCAGCAGGTCCACGGGCCCCGCATGCTGGTCAGCGACGACGAGCGCCTCTTCGCCGTTGGCGGCTTCGAGCACCCGGTACCCGTACTTTTCGAGGACCTCTCGCGTGAGGCTGCGAACGCCGTCTTCGTCCTCTGCCACGAGAATGGTCTCGGTGCCCTTCAAGGAGAGAGTGGCCCCACCCATCGCGATTGAGACTCTAGCAGAAACCATGCGAACCGCATCGGTCAATCTCGGCGCGTCATGGACACCAGGGACTCGACGTGCGCGGTGCCGGGAAAGAGGTCGAAGACCTCGGCGCACACCAGGTCGTAGCCCGCGGCTGCAAGGGCGGCGGCATCGCGCGCCAGGGTCGCGACGTCGCACGACACGTACACCACGCGCGGCGGGCGGGCGGCGGCCAGGGCCGCAACGGCCTCGCGCGACAGTCCGGTCCTGGGAGGATCCACGACGATGGTCCGACCGTCCACCGTGCTGCGGCGACGGAGCGCGTCCTCGACCGGCTGCGCCTCCACTCTCACTCGATCCGGGTACGGCGCCGCGTTGGCCTGCAGGTCCTCGACGCCGCCGGGGTCGCCTTCCACAGCGATGACGTCGCCACGTCCGAGACCGGCATGCGCAAGGCCGAACAGGCCGACGCCCGCGTACAGGTCGGTCATCGGACCTTCCGGCACCTGCGCCAGCACGCGTTCGACCAGTAGCTGCAGGAGGAACCGGTTGCTCTGGAAGAATCCCGTGACATGCCGCTGCAGCCGCACGGTCGCCGTCTGTCCGGTGGCCCTGGCAAGCACGAGTTCGTCGGCAACGATCGGCGAGCCGGCGGCCGCCACCGGCTCGCCCGCGCGCGCGATGCCGAAACCTGTCACACCAGCCAGATCCAGCAGCCCCTCGAGGGCGATCGCGCCGCGTCCCATCCTGGACACTTCAAGGTAGAGCGAGCGTTCGGTGGCCGCGCGGTTCTCGCTCAGCTCCAGCGTGCGGCCGTCGGACACGCCAGCGTCGTTCAACACCGACGAGACCGCGGCCAGCACATCGAGCGTGTCCGGCAGCAACTGTCGCGAACAGCGTGGATCGCACAATTCGTGGGTGCCCTCGCGATAGAAGCCCAGCGTGCTGCCCTGCACGTGCAGGCGCGCGCGCATGCGATAGCCATCCTCGGGCGACGCATGCACCGGCAGGTACCCGGGCAGATCGAGGTGCGCGATGCGCCGGAACGCGTCGCGGACGATCTCGGCTTTCAGCCCGAGCTGACGCGGCCGCGCGATGTGCGCGAAATGACGCCCGCCACACGCAGGGTCATCGCCTGCAGGCTGGCGATCGGGCGACGGGTCGAGGATGTCGATGGCGGTCGCAAACACGACGCCGCCTCGTTTGCTGTCGAGCCGCGCACGCACGCGCTCGCCCGGGATCGCGCCGGCAACCAGCATGACCTGCCCCTCGAGCCGCGCCAGCATCCTCCCACCGGCCGTAGGTTTCTCGATGGTGACCTCGACGAGATCGCCAGAACCCGGCACGTCTACTCCCCTGCCAGCGCCGGCAACTGCGCGCGCTCGCGCAGCAGCCTCGTCTGAGCCGCCGCACGTGCCTGGCGCCACGCGTCGGCGGGCATGCGGTCGCGAAAGGGCCGAAGGTCGTCCTCGGCCTGCGTAGCGAGCTCGGCGAGCACAGCCTCGCCTGCGGCAGCGCGCGCGGCGTCGATCAAACGGGCATCGAGCGCCGCCAGGTCGGTCAGGATGCGCTCGCGCGCCTCGCCGCGTGCGCGCTCTGCGACCACCCCCAGCCCATCAAGCGCCCGCACAACCTCGTCGAGGACGTCGTCGGCCAGCCGCAGGGCCTGGCCGCCGTCAGCCGAGGTGGCGCCGCCGCGGAGGGCCGTGAGCCGGCTGATCGCGCGGGTGATATGCGTCGCCAGGCCTTGACGCCGCAAAGGGGCCTGGTCGTCGCTGATGACACCCCGCACGCCGACCGCCCGCCGCCACTGGTCGAAGGCGTCAAGCACATCGTCTTTGCAGAACTCGATGCGCAGGGGACGCCGACGCGCTCCCTTGGCGTAGTACCGCTCGAAGGCGCGGTCGATTCCGTAGCCGGCGACCTTGAACGGAATCCCCTGCTCGGCCCAGCCGCGCACCAGTTCGAAGGCGGGCCCGACGATACGAATCAAGTGCCCGTCATTTTTGCGCGTCAGGTGCGATTCGATGGCGCGGCAGTACTCGTCGGGCGTCACAGCCAGGTCACCTCGCCTCCGACGACACGCTCGGTTCCGGTGCCGTGACGGACGAGCAGCGCGCCGTCGCCGTCGATGCCGCACGTGACACCACGCCGCGGCCCGTCGGCGTGTGCGATCTCGACGGTCGCGCCGGTGGCGCCCACGGCCAGTTGCTGCCAGCGCGCGCGCACGACCGCGGATTGTCCGGCGCGCAGGCGCCGCACCCACGTGCCAATCCGCGCCAGGCTGGCGCTCAGCACGAGCGAGGGGTCCACCGAGCGACCCAACTCCTGGTCAAGCGAGGTCGCACATGCGCTGATCTCGGGTGGCCACGCTGCCGGGCCGACGTTGACGCCGACGCCGACGATGACGTGCGACAGCGTGCCCGCATCGGTCTGCGCTTCAGCGAGGATGCCGGCGAGCTTGCGCGCGCCACGCACCGTACCCGCTGGGGCCATCACCAAATCGTTGGGCCACTTGATCACGATGGGCAGGCCCGAAGCGGCGTGCAGACCTTCGGCCATGGCCACACCGGTCGCCAGCGTCAGCGCGTGGACCCAATCGCCAGAGTGCCCCTGGCGGGCGTCGAGCACGACCGAGACGTAGAGGCCTGCGCCGGGCGGCGAAAACCACTGATGCCCGCCGCGACCACGCCCTGCAGTCTGCTGGCCCGCGATGACCAGGGTGCCGTCCGGAGTGCCCTGCATCGCCAACGTCGAGGCCAGGTCGTTGGTCGACGACGCGACGGGAAAGTAGAGGACGCGCGAGCCCAGCGGCGACGGATCGCCATGCGCCCTGGCGTGCTCGAGGCCGTCGGCCAGGCCAGTGGGCACGGATGCGGCACGATCGATCTCGGTCACGGCTCGGCGACCGGCTCGATGTCGAGCGAGATGTCGACGGCGTGTACCGAGTGGGTCAGGGCGCCGACCGACACGAAATCTGCACCGGTGGCGGCCAGCTCCGGAATCCGTTCCAGGGTGACGCCGCCTGACACTTCGGTCTTCGCGCGTCCGGCGACGATGGCCACCGCCTGGCGGATCTCGGTGGTGGACAGGTTGTCGAGCAGGATGATGTCGGCTCCGGCGTCTGCGGCCTCGGCGGCCTCGGCCACCGTCTGGGCCTCGACCTCGACCCGCAGGCCGGGGGACGCCGCGCGTGCCTTGGCGATGGCGGGCCCGATCCCGCCGGCCAGGCGCACGTGGTTGTCCTTGATCAGGATCAGGTCGAACAGCCCGAACCGATGGTTCGTTCCGCCGCCTGCCCGCACGGCGTATTTCTCGAGCGCGCGCAGCATCGGGGTGGTCTTGCGCGTGTCGAGCACCGTGATGCGTCCCGCCGCCGCGTCGACGTAGGCCCGGGTCGCGGTGGCGATGCCCGACAGACGCTGCAGCAGGTTGAGCGCCGTGCGCTCGGCCGTGAGCAGCGATGCGGCCGGCCCCTCGACCCTCGCCAGCACGTCGCCCGCGACGACCCGATCGCCGTCGGCCACCAGCGCCGTGAACACGACATCGTCAGCGCCGGCGACCTGTGCGAACACCGCGCGCGCGACGTCGAGCCCGGCTACCACCATCGGCGCCTTGGCCAGCAACACTCCGCGTCCTCGCATCTCAGGCCGAATCGTAGCCGCCGTCGTGACGTCGCCGCCGCCGACGTCCTCGGCCAACGCGCGGCGGATCAGGTCGTCGAGCGTCGCGCGATCCGGCAACGCAATATCGGTCATGAGGCGGCTGGGCCGGCCGCTGACGGATCGGGCGGCGCCAGCAGCACCTCGACGCCGAATGTGTCGGACACCTCGGTGACGAGCTGCTGCACGAAGCCGGATGAGACAAGGTCGGCTTCGGCCGTGCGCAACGCGGTGAGATGCTCGGCCGTGTCGCGGACGACAAGACGCTCGACCGGCGTGGAGAGTTTGCGCTTGGCCTCCGACTTGGTCTTGCGCACTTCGCCCAGCACCAGCGCCGCGCGCTCGAGCGCCGGCGAGGCCGATTCGTCGGCGCCGCCGATGATCGCCAGCAGTTCCGCCGAGGTCGGCCACGGCGCCTGGTGCACCGACGCCTCGTGCCACCACGACCACACCTCTTCGGTCACAAACGGCTGGAACGGCGCAAACAGGCGCAACAGGACCGAGAGGCTGGCGACCAGCGCGCTGTTGGCTGAGGCTGCCAGCTCCGCGCCCTGCGCCCCGTAGCGGCGCGACTTCACCAGCTCGAGATAGTCGTCGCAGAACGACCAGAACCAGCGCTCGGCACGCTCGAGCACGGTGGCGTACTGGCACTGGTCCAGTTGCGCCGTCGCGTCGTCGACGAGTCGGGCAAGACTGGTGATCATCGCGCGATCGACCGGCACGGTGATCGGCCCGCGCGGCTCGGAGTGCGACAGCGCGAAGCGCGACGCGTTGAGCAGCTTCATCGCCAGGCGCCGGCCCACTTTCATCTGCCCCGGATCAAACGCCGTGTCCGTGCCGGGCCGCCCGCTTGCCGCCCAGTAGCGAACGCCGTCGCTGCCGTGCTCGTCGAGCAGCGCCATCGGCGTGACGACGTTGCCCTTGGACTTGGACATCTTCTTGCGGTCCGGGTCGAGCACCCATCCAGAAATCATCGCCGTCGTCCAGGGCAGCGAGTCGTGCTCGTAGTGGGCACGCGCCACCGTGTAGAAGAGCCACGTGCGGATGATCTCGTGCGCCTGCGGACGCAGGTCCATCGGGAAGACCCGCGCGAACAGATCGGGGTCGTCTTCCCACTTGCCGGCGATCTGCGGCGTCAGCGAAGAGGTCGCCCACGTATCCATCACGTCCGGATCGCCCGTGAAACCGTTGGGCTGGTCGCGCTGGTCCGCGGTGTAGCCTGCGGGCAGATCGGTGGACGGGTCGATCGGCAGCTGCGCTTCCGTCGGCAGGAGGGGTGTGGCGTATTGCGCGACCCCGCGCGCGTCGAGCGGATACCATACCGGAAACGGCACGCCGAAGAAGCGCTGCCGGCTGGCACACCAGTCGCCGTTGAGGCCCTCGACCCAGTTCTGGTAGCGCGACTGCATGAAGGGCGGATGCCACTGCAGCTCGCGCCCGCGGGACAGCAAGCCGTCACGAAACTCGATCGTCTTGATGAACCACTGGCGGCTGGTGACGATTTCCAGGGGCCTGTCGCCCTTCTCGTAGTACTTCACCGGGTGGGTGATCGGCCGGATGTCTCCGACGATCTCTCGGCTCGCCTGCAACAGCTCGACGACCTTCGCGCGCGCTTTGGTGGCGGTCAGACCGGCAATCTGATCGTAGGAGGCTTGAGCCGCCCCGACGTCATCGGACTCCCAGCCGGGGGTGCCCCACGCCAGTGGGCGCAACCGGCCGTCGGCCTGAATGATGGCTCGCACGGGCAGCGTGAGCTCGCGCCACCACGTCACGTCGGTGAGGTCGCCAAAGGTGCAGATCATCGCGACGCCGGTGCCCTTCTCGGGGCTGGCGAGTGGGTGCGCCTTGAACGGCACGCGCGCCTTGAACAGCGGCGTGACGACCTCGGTGCCGAACAGCGGCTGAAAGCGCGGGTCGTCGGGATGCGCCACCACCGCCACGCAGGCCGCCAGCAGCTCCGGGCGGGTCGTGTCGATCTCGATCGCGCCGCCGTCGGCATGTGTGAACCGCAGCTTGTGATAGGCGCCCGGCGTCTCGCGATCCTCGAGTTCGGCCTGCGCCACCGCCGTGCGGAAATCCACGTCCCACAGCGTCGGCGCCTCGAGCTGATAGGCGATGCCCCGCGCCAGCAGCCGCAGGAACGCGCGCTGCGACACACGCTGGCTCGCCTTGCCGACGGTGGAATAGGTCATCGCCCAATCCACGGACAGGCCAAGCGTCCGCCACAAATCCTCGAACGCCTTCTCGTCTTCAGCGGTCAGGCGCTCGCACAGCTCGATGAAGTTGGGGCGCGATACCGAGATCGCCTGCTTGCCCGGCTTGTCCGGCGGCGTGAACGACGGGTCGTACGGCAGCGACGGATCGCACCTGACCCCGAAGAAGTTCTGAACGCGACGCTCGGTCGGCAGTCCGTTGTCGTCCCATCCCATGGGATAGAACACGGCGCGCCCGCGCATGCGGTGGTAGCGGGCCAGGATGTCGGTGTGGGTATACGAGAAGACGTGGCCGACGTGCAGCGAGCCGCTGACGGTGGGTGGCGGCGTGTCGATGGAATAGACCTCAGCGCGCTCCGCCGTGCGATCGAACCGATAGACACCGCCGGCGTCCCAGCGTGCCATCCACTTGGCTTCAAGCCCTTCGAGGGCCGGCTTTTCAGGCAGGGCGACAGGAGTTTCTGGCTGGGACGGCGTGCGACTCATCAGCTGTCATGGTACTACGCTGATAGCCTCAGGCCTCGGCGCATACGCTGACAGCCTCAGGCCTCCGGAGCTAGCACTGATAGCCTCAGGCCTCACGAAATTACGCGGATTGGAAACGAGGCTCGCAGCGAAGCGCCTGAGGCTATCAGCGTCAGTTCCTGAGGCCAGGAGCGATAGCTCCCGAGGCTGGCAGCGATAGCTCCCGAGGCCTTCTATCCGCCCGTCTTGATCCGTTCGATCTCCTCGCGCACGAGCCGTTCGGCCGTGCGCGAGACGATGTCGGCCGCCAGATCGCGCACGGCGCGGTCACCCAGCTGCTCGACGACCCGCCGCGCGATGCGGTCCACCAACTCGTCATCGCCGGCACGGGGCGAAGGCAACAACGCCGACGGCGGCAGCTCGCCCTGCTCGACGGCGAGCAACGTCGCGAAGGTGTCGGCCAGGCCAGTGGTTGAAGGAATACGAGGTGCTTCAGGTGCTTCCGGTTCTGGGTGCGACGCGGCCGGGCTGCCCGGTTCGCGCGGCTCGAGCGATGTGTTGAGCGTGGCAAATGCCTTGTCGAGGCGGTCGAAGTAGTCGTCGGCCGATCGCGCTGAGGTCGTTCCAGCAGGCGGCGCGGCAAGCAGCGCATCAGCCGCCGGCGCGGTCTCCAACGCGGGCCGGCCCCTCAGCAGTTCCCGTACCTTGGCGATGACCATCTGCGGCTCGAACGGCTTGACCAGGACGGCGGCTGCCCCAACCTGGGCCACGCGCGCCTCGTCGAGCTCGTCGAAGGCGCCGGTGAGCAGCACGACGGCCACGCCGGCCAACTCGGGTCGCGAGCGGACGAACGAGGCGACCTCGAAACCGTCCGTGCCAGGCATGCCGACGTCGGCCAGCACGATGTCGAACCTCTCGGTCCCAAGCCGCTCGATGGCCTGGAGGCCGTCGCCCACCGACACCACGTCCACGCCCTGGTCGGCGAAGGTCAGCTCGATCACGCGTTGAATGGTGACGCTGTCATCGGCGAGCAGAAGGCGGTGGGCCATGGGGAAATACTACACGTTCTCTCTCTCCCTCACGTTCCCCTGAATGAACTCCACAATCTGCTGCATGGGGGTGCCCGGCAGGAAGATGCCTTTGACACCCATCTCTGTCAGCTTTGGGATATCCACGTCCGGGATGATGCCGCCCACCACGACGAGCACGTCGTCGAGACCGTGCGCGCGCAGCAGCTCCATGACCCGCGGACAGATGTGATTGTGCGCGCCCGACAGGATGGAGAGGCCAATGACGTCGGCGTCCTCCTGCAGAGCGGCCGAGACGATCTGTTCGGGCGTCTGCCGCAACCCGGTGTAGATGACTTCCATGCCCGCATCACGCAGCGCGCGCGCGATGACCTTGGCCCCACGGTCGTGCCCGTCGAGGCCAGGCTTGGCGATGACGACGCGTATCTTTGACATGAGCAATGCCGAGCTCTCAATCACAATCACGAAGGCGCGATGGCGCGAAGGCGCGATGAGGCACTTCAAGAAGAGGGCGCTTCCGGCTTCCTAGTAGATTCGTCGCGCCTTCGCGCCATTGCGATTGTCTCAGATAATCGCCTGTTCTTCCCACTCTCCCCAGACATCCCTGAGGGCATCGCACATCTCCCCCAGCGTCGCGTAGGCGCGCACGGCCTCGAGGATGGGCGGCATCAGGTTGTCCGTGCCCTGGGCGGCTCGGCGCATCGCGTGGAGCGCGCGAGCGACCTCCGCCGGGTCCCGTCGCGCCTTGACCTCGGCCAGCCGTGTCATCTGCGTATCGGTCGCCGCGTCGTCGATGTAGAGGATCCTGACCGCCGGATCGTCGGTGGCCACGAAGTCGTTGACGCCGACAATGACCTGCTCCTTGCGCTCCACGGCCCGCTGGAAGCGATAGGCACTTTCGGCGACCTCGCGCTGCGGGAATCCCTCCTCGATGGCCGCCACCATGCCGCCCAGCGCGTCGATGCGGTCGAAGTACGCGTAGGTCTCGCGCGTCAGATCGAAGGTCAGCGCCTCCAGGAAATACGACCCGCCGAACGGATCGGCGAGGCCTGCGACACCGGTCTCGTGCGCGATGATCTGCTGCGTCCGAAGAGCCAGCGTCGCCGCCTCTTCGGTCGGCAGCGCCAGCGCTTCGTCCAGCGAGTTGGTGTGCAGCGAGTTGGTGCCGCCCAACACCGCGGACAACGCCTGCAGGGCCGTCCGCACCACGTTGTTGTAGGGCTGCTGCGCGGTCAGTGACACGCCGGCGGTCTGGCTGTGGAAGCGCAGCTTCCACGAACGCTCGGACCGCGCGCCAAACCGGGTGCGCATCACCTCGGCCCAGATCGCACGCGCCGCCCGATACTTCGCGATCTCCTCGAAGAAGTCGCTGTGCGCGTTGAAGAAGAACGACATGCGCGGCGCAAACTCGTCCACGTCGAGGCCGGCGTCGATACCGTACTGCACGTACTCGATGCCGTCGCGCAGCGTGAACGCCAACTCCTGCGCGGCCGTCGCGCCAGCCTCGCGAATGTGGTAGCCACTCACCGAGATGCTGTTCCATCGCGGCACCTCGCGCGCGCAGAACGCGAAGGTGTCGGTGATGAGCCGCATCGACGGCCGCGGCGGGTAGATGTACTCCTTCTGCGCGATGAACTCCTTCAGGATGTCGTTCTGGATCGTGCCCGACAGGGCCGTCCACGGCACGCCCTGCCGCTGGGCCACGACGAGGTACATCGCAAAGACCATCGCCGCCGGCGAGTTGATGGTCATCGACGTCGTGACCTGGCCCAGCGGAATGCCCGCAAAAAGGGTCTCCATGTCGGCCAGCGACACCACCGACACACCGCACTTGCCCACTTCGCCCAGCGACAGCTCGTGATCGGGATCGCGGCCCATCAGCGTCGGCAAGTCAAACGCGACGCTCAGCCCGGTGCCACCGGCGGCCAACAGGTGACGATAGCGGGCGTTGGTTTCTTCCGGCGTCCCAAAGCCGGCGAACTGCCGCATCGTCCACAGCTTGCCGCGGTAGCCGTTGGCGTGGATGCCGCGGGTGTAGGGGAAGGTGCCGGGGTCTTGGGCGTCTTGGGGCCTGGCCCCGGCGCTATCAACGGGGCCAGGCCCCCTGTACACGCGCTCGATCGGCCGCCCGGAAATCGTCCGAAAGACCTCCGCGCGTTCTCGGGGCCTGGCGGGAGTTTCCTTGGCGTCCGAACTCATCTGCGGCCACTATATGTCAGATGCTCATACAGCCTGCGGCCGACGCGGGCCGTCGGGGAAAGAATCGATCATGACAGGTAATGGAAACATCTTCGGGGCGATGCTACAGGAGTTCGACAGCGCCGCCCGGCTCATGAATCTCGAGCCGGGCATCTGGCGCATCCTCACCTCGCCCAAGCGGCAGATCATCGTCTCGTGCCCCATTCAGATGGACAGCGGCGAGATCGAAGTCTTCACCGGGTACCGCGTCCAATACAACATCAGCCTCGGGCCCGCCAAAGGCGGCATCCGCTACCACCCCGACGTCACGCTCGACGAGGTCACGGCGCTGGCCGCGTGGATGACCTGGAAGTGCGCGGTCTCGCAAATCCCGTTTGGCGGCGGCAAAGGCGGCGTCATCTGCGACCCCACCAGGATGTCGCGCCGTGAGATCGAGTCGCTGACTCGCCGCTACGTCGCCGAGATCATCGACGCCATCGGTCCAGACAAGGACGTCCCGGCGCCCGACGTCAACACCAACGAGCAGGTGATGGCGTGGATCATGGACACGTATTCCATGCACGTCGGCCATACGGAGACGGCCATCGTCACCGGCAAACCCGTGGTCCTTGGCGGCTCGCTGGGCCGGCGCGAGGCCACCGGCCGCGGCGTGATGATCTGCGCGCGCGAGGCCGCGCGCCACATGGAGATGGACCTGCGGGGCGCGACGGTTGCCGTGCAGGGCTTCGGCAATGTCGGGTCGGTGTCGGCCGACCTGCTCTCGAAGCTGGCCGCCAGGGTCGTGGCCGTCACCGACTGGAAGGGCGGCGTCTACAACGAGGCCTACCTGGACATTCCGGCCCTCATGGATTGGGTCAAGGAACACAAGACGGTCGACGGATTCCCGGGCGGCCACCCACTCAGCAACGACGACATCTTCAAGCTCGAGGTCGATTTCCTCATTCCGGCGGCCCTGGAAAACCAGATCACCCTCGACAACGTTCATGACATCAAGGCCAAGGCCATCATCGAAGGCGCCAACGGCCCGACCACGCCGGATGCGCACAAGATCCTGCACGACCGAGGTGTGTTCGTCGTGCCGGACATCCTGGCCAACGGTGGCGGCGTGACCGGTTCGTACTTCGAGTGGGTGCAAAACCGCCATGGGTACTACTGGAGCGAGGCCGAGGTGAACCGCCAGCTCGAAGAGAAGATGGTGGAGGCGTTTGGCGCCGTGCTCAAGACGGCCCTGAAGTTCAAGGTGGACATGCGCACGGCCGCCTATATCGTCGCGATCGATCGAGTGGCGACGGTGACGCGGCTCCGCGGGATGTATGCGTAACATCTCCCGGCGGCGGTTGCTCGGCCTGCTGGCCGCCTCGGCGGCCGCGGCCCCGCTGAGCGCGCTGGCCGAGACACTGCTCCCGCCGCAAGGCGCGCTGCGGCGCAACCCGGCGGCCCGCTTCGACTGGGCCGCCGCCGGCCGTCTGTTACGCCGACGGCATCCCAACCTCGCACAGCACTTCGCCTTCGAGTACTACCCGTGGTACGGCACGGACCCCTGGCGCCATTGGGACCAGTGGGATCGCCGTCCGCCGCAAGACATCGCCGCGACGTCGCTGCCGCTGCTGGGCCCCTACAACTCGCTCGACGGACGAGTCCTCGAACGCCACGCCCGGTGGATCGCCGACACGGGGGTCGGGGCGATCAACGTGAGCTGGTGGGGACGCGGCGGGTATGAGGACCAGGCCGTCCCGCTGCTGATGGACGTGATGCGCGATCACGGCCTGAAGGTCACCTTCCACCTCGAACCGTACACGGACACGCGCGCGCGGTCCTATGCCGACGACGTGCTGTATCTGGTGCGGGAGTACGGAGACAAGAGGAGCTGGGACGCGATGCTGGTCCTGGCCGACGCCGACGGGCGCGAGGGCCCGGTGTTCAAGTCGTTTGCGACGATCCTGCCCTTCGAGGTCACCGACTGCAAGGGCCGCACGACGCAGGTGCCGCTCTGGGCGCCGGTGTCCACGTGGCGCGAGCAGACTGACGCGGTCCGCGACGCCCTGCGGCGCGATTTCGATCGCGTGCTGCTGCTGGCCGATTCCAGCGATCTCGACCGCGTGCGGGCCTCGGGCTTCGACGGCGCGGCGCTCTACGACAGCTACGTGCGGCCGCCCACGTGGCCGGCCCTGGCACGCGCGTGTACGGACGTTGACCTGGTCTTCTCCTTCAACATCAACGCCGGCTTCGACGGCATCGAGCCCCGCACGTTCGACCCCGATGGCTGCTACTCGCCGCTGCCCTTCGAGCCACCCGCGCAGGTGGACTGGCGCAGCCTGCGCGGACGCGAGCGCGCGCGGCAGACCTCGCTTGCGCGCATCGCAGAGTCAGCGCAGACGACTATCGGCCTGCAGGTCGACCCGACCTTAGCCAATCTCGGCAACGGAGTGTTCCTGGTCTACATCAACTCGTTCAACGAATGGCACGAAGGCACGGCCTTCGAGCCGATGAAGGACTACCGCACGCTCACACAAGCCGAGCGCGACACGTACCACAACCCGCTCGACGGCGACTACCGCCTGAACGCGCTGACCGAGTTGCTCAGGCCCGTGTTGGGCTGGGCAGGCCTCAAGGCCTGCGCTACATCCCCTTGTAGCGCAGGGCTTCAGCCCTGCTAGACTGCGCCCAGATGCCTCAACCGTCGCCGCCGTCTGCCTCGCCCTCCTTTGCCACACGCGTGGCCGCTCTCGCCGAGGGACAGGTGGCTGTGGTCGGCCTGCCGTGGGACGAGCAGTCCTCGTTCATGCGAGGCGCCGCGCTGGCGCCCCCGCGTATCCGCGAAGTGCTCCACGACGGCTCCGGGAACCTGTGCACCGAGCACGGCGCGGACCTTGGCGCGACGCCGGGATGGACCGACGTCGGTGACGTCGCGCTCACCAGCGGCCCAGCCGTCCTGGCGGAAATCGAGGCGGCCATCGACGCGCTCGTGGAACGGGGCGCCCGCGTGCTGTCGCTCGGCGGCGATCATGCCGTGACCTACCCCGTGCTGCGAGCCTACGCCCGCGCGCATCCCGGGCTGACGGTGCTCCACATCGACGCGCATCCTGATCTGTACGACCAGTTCGAAGGCAGCCGCCTGTCGCACGCCTGCCCCGCTGCCCGCGTGATGGAAGAGAAGCTGGCCTCGCGGCTGGTGCAGGTCGGCATCCGGACCATGACGCCCCACCAGCGGGAACAGGCCACCAGGTTTGGTGTCGAAGTGATGGAGATGAGGCACTGGACACCGTCGCGGCGTCTGGAACTGGGCGATGCGCCGGTCTACCTGTCGCTCGACCTGGACGCGCTCGACCCGGCATGCGCACCCGGCGTGTCGCATCACGCGCCTGGCGGCTTCACCACACGCGAGGTGCTCGGCATCCTCCACACGATCGGGCCGGCCCTGATCGGCGCCGACATCGTGGAGTTCAACCCGAGGCGCGACACCGGCACGACCACAGCGATGCTGGCGGCCAAGTTCTACCGCGAGATCGTCGGACGGCTGCTGGCCGACCGCGGCAGGTCAGCTCGGTAGCATCGGCGCTGCACTCCCCTTGCGCACCACCCACGTCGTCATGCTGCGCTGGTCCTGCACGACGGTGGTCTTGAGCGGGTCGAGCAACACGCCGCCCAGGCGGGCGGTCAGCGCCAGCAACAGTGCCTCGTCGACCAGGTAGCGCTCAGTGCCGTCTGGCAGCAAGTGCCAGCGACCCGATAGCGGCCGCACACGATGTTCCATGCCGATCGTGGATGCCAGGCGGCAGAAGAGCATTCCCCCCGGTTTCAGGACATCCCATAGACGCTGCACCATGGCGCCAAACTGATGGTCGTCTCCGGCGAAGTGCAGCACGGCGTTGCTGAGCACAACGTCAGCAAACGCATCGGGCCAGGTCATCGCTTCGATCCGCTCGACGCGGAAGTTGCCGGGTGGCAGGTGCGGCGCAAGCGAGGCGGCGAGAGCCCGCACGGTGGCGATCGCATCCGGATTGGCGTCGCTGGCAAACACCTCGTACCCAGCCTGACACAGGTGAACCAGGTTGCGCCCCGAGCCGCAGCCGGCATCGAGCACCCGCATCCCGGGCGTGAGCCGCCCTCGCAGCAACTGGTCGAACAGGTAGATGTCGATGTCGCCGAACAGGCGCGTCAGGTCAAGGGCCACTTATAGCCGCGTCGCGTTGCGGAACCACGAGAACAGGGAGCCCTCACTCGTCGGGAAGCGTGTCATCGGCGTGCTCCGGGTCGCGCCGCTCCGCCCGTCCTTCGACCACAATCTCAACGGCCTTGCGCTTGTCGTGGTTGAGCCAGTCGTAGACGGCGCCGGCGCCCCCGGCGCCCACGTGTGGCCGTCGTCGCCGAACGCGCCACATCATGAACGCAAGCACGCCGACGACGACAATCCAGATCAGCGCATCGAGCATGGAAGTCTGGCCGCTCTGCGGCGGACATCAGCTGACAAACGTCGAGGTGCGCGCGAAGGTCAGCGCGTCCAGCGCCGCTCCCCGGGCGCCGGCGCTGTCGCCGTTGGGCATGAGGTGGATCGGGATGTCGGCTTGCTCGGCGCGCTGCGCCGGCATGCCGGCGCGAATCTCGGCGACGAACCAGCGCTGGAAGACCGCCGAGGCTTCGATGGCGCCCCCACCGACGATGAGCGCGTCGGGATCGAAGACGTTGACCATCTGGTCGAAGAACAGCCCGAGGGCGCGCGCCTGGACCTGAAAGATTTCCCGGCACATCACATCGCCCGCTTCGGCACGGCCACGCACGCGCTTGGCGGCGTCGGCCACGGGGAGCGCGCCCAGTTCGTGCCCAGGGTGCCTGGCCAGGAAATGCGGCAGCAGCAGATTCCGGATTGCCGTGAGCGAGCACACCGACTCGAGGTCGCCGATGCGTCCGCAGTTGCAGCGAGGTGTCGCGCCTTCCAGCCCTGGCAGGTCGTGATACGGGAGGAGCACATGCCCCAACTCGCCGCCGAACCCGTCGCGCCCCTTGACGACCTGGTCATTGACGATGACGCCGCCGCCGAGTCCGGTGCCCACGATCGCCGAGATCGATGTCTTGTGTTTGTCGGCGCCGAAGATCGAGACGTGCCCCCACAACGCCCCGGCGTTGCCGTCGTTGAGGTAGGTCACAGGGCGCCCCAGCTTCGCACTCAGCGCCGCCGGCAGATCGAGACCGGCCCAGGCCGGATGCACGAAGTTGGTGGAGCCCTTCGCGCTCAGCACCCCGGTCGCGCTGGCCGGCCCCGGTGTGTCGAGCCCGACAACGGCGACCTCGCTGAGCTCGACGCCTGCCGTGCGGACCGCGATGGCCAGGCCGGCCTCGATCTGCTGCAGGCACACCTCCGGACCCTCAACCGATCGGGCCGGATACTCGCAGAGCCCGTCGATCAGAAACCGGCCTTCGAAGTCGAGCAGGGTGTAGTTGACGGCGGTGCCGCCCAGGTCAACGCCTGCGATGATCGGCATCCTGAGTCCTCAGCAGCTGACGGCCAGCCGTGGCACGCTGCCACGCGTCCGATCGGCCGTCGTCGGCACGTCGCGCGCCCGTTCGTCGGACGTCTGTAACCCAAGTGACATCGGCAGGTCATCTCCAGGCGTGCCGATCACGTGCTCACGGTGCATCCGGATGACGACGGCCGCCGCCACCGCACCGGCCAGGGCGCTGCCCACGAGCAGCCACAGCGCCAACGGGATGGCCAAGGTCGTGAAGCCGACGGTGGCCACCATGGCGAGACCGCCGATGCTGGTGATGTGAATCGAACGCAGGTTGCTGATGTTGATGGTGAGCGGCGGACGGGATTCCATGCGGTCCTCCTTGAAAGACGTCACCGTGGAGGATTAGACACCGTTGCGG
>JAENWD010000006.1 GCA_016650245.1 Vicinamibacteria bacterium | reverse complement strand
TCCTGAAACGTCGTCGGCACCTTGCTGAGGACGCCGTTGCGTTCCACGTAGACGAATTTGTACGTGTTGACGAGGATGTCGTTCACCGACGGGTCGCGCAGCAGCGGCTCGAGCGGTCCGAGCCCGAACACCTCGTCGAGGATGTCGCTGAGAATCTGCTCCCGTTCGGCGAGGCTGACCGGCGTGTTCTCTTCGGCCATCAACTCGAAGACCAGCGTGCGGATCTCACCTTCGGCGCGCTGGCGGTCCACCGAGGCCAGCGCTTCGAGGTTCAGCCGGTTGAGCAACTTGCGATGGACGTTGCCCTTCAGCTGCACGTACTGCGTGCGCGGCGGGTGCGCGCCGCCGGCCTGGGCCGACGGGCGTGCCGGCATGCTGGGGCCGTTCAGGGGAGCGTGAGCGGTTGCTGCCATGGTCTGCCTCGTGCCTAGCTCAGAAAGCTGAACGAGAAGCTGAATGCCGCCCGGCGTTTCTCTACGGCCGCCTTATCGGCGACCTCACCGGGCGAGATGATGTGGCGCGTGAAGCTGTCAAACTGCGCGGCGATCTCGGAGTTGTTCGTGAGCGACAGCGGCACACCCGAGTTGAGCGCCGTCGACACGGTCTTGTAGTCGCTCGGAAACGTATGGTGAATGCCGTAGCCGAGCGCGGTCTCGATCTGCTTGGGCGCGATCATGTGCTGGTCCGACGCGCGGTTGAGCAGGATGCGGATCCGCTCGCCGCCCACGCCCAGCTGCCGCACCTTGTCCACCAGCCGCTGCGCGTTGCGCACCGAGGGCACGTCGGGATTGGCGACGACGAAGATCGAATCGGCCGCATAGAGCGCGGCGATGCTGCATGAGTTCACCTGGTTGCCGGCGTCGACGACGACGTAGTCGTGCGACTTGCCAAGCACGCGGAAGAGCTCTTCCACGGCGCCGGCATCGGCCGCCCCAGGTCGCTCGAACTGCTCGGAGCCGGCGAGAATGTCGAGCCCCGATTTGTGCTTGGCCAGCAGCTCGCGCAGGAAGTCCTTGTCCATCCGGTGCAGGTTCTCGAGCGCGTCGAGCACCGTGAAGCGCGGACGCACGCCCAGGAACAGCGCCACCTCGCCGAAGCCAGGCTTCAGATCGACGACGACCGTCTGGCGCTTGGTGAGCCGCGCCAGCTCCACCGCGCAGTTGACGCCCACCGTCGTCGTGCCTGCGCCGCCTTTGGCGCCGAAAAAGACCAGGGTCACCGACGGCGGCTTGGCCGAAGCGTGCGCGCTCTCGCGACGGGTGTGCGTGCGGCGGACGGCGCCCTGGAACGACTCCTCGGGCACAGGCCACATGAAGAATTCGTTGGCGCCGGCGCGCATCGCCTGCAGGATCAGGTCCGGCTCGGCCGCCAGCGCGACGGCAAAGATCGCCGTCGTCGTGTGGGTGGCGCGAAGCCGTTCGATGACCGCCAGACCCGACGGCACATCGCCGCGGATGTCCACCACGACCAGGTCGGGAACCGTCTGGTCACCGGCGGGACGCCGGTCCTCGAGTAAACCGACCGGGACGCCGCCGGAGCGGAGGACCTGACCGATCTGCCGTTTGAACTCGTCGTCCTGGGTGACGACGAGCGCTGCAAGCTGGGCCATGGGCTGCTACTCCACGAGGCGAATGGCTTTGGGAAAGGCACCGGTCGGCGCTGGGCCGCCGTTGCCTTTGACCAGACCGGAGATCGGGGTGATGCGACCGTAGACGTTGTTCCCCGACCGACCCGTGATGAAGAAGCCAAGGTAGTTGGCGACCTTCAGGTCGGCGTTCCGGCCATTCTGCTTGCCCGTGTCGTAGTAGACCGGGTCGTAGAGCGGGATGGCGACAACACGCGGGCTGGGGGGCATCGTGCTGACGGCTTTGTTGAAGGTCGTATCCCAATACGCCGACGAATCCTTCGCGAGGAGATCGTCGATGCCGTCAGTTGTGGGACCGACCATGTTGCCGGGCTCTGCCAGAAGCAAATCGCCCCAGCCCATGATGGTCGTGTTGCAGTTGGCGATGTTCCACTCGTACTCGCTGCCGCCGGTGATGCCACCCATGGAGTACGAAAAGTAGAAGCTGGGCATGATGTTGTTGCCCGTGCCGGCGCGAATCGTCAACTCCATGCCCTTGTCGCGCTCGGCGTTGTAACCGGTATAGCCCGACTGGTCGGCCGGGATGTACACGTCGGGATTGGGCAGCGGGTCGCCCTTGTTGTCGACGACGTCGAAGGTGTCGTCGACGTCCCACGGCGGCGTCTGGCGCTCGATCCATTTGTCTGGAATCGTGAACGGCTTGACGCAGGTCATCGCGTTGGCCGGCGAGGCCTCGGCAGTGGCTTCAGCCTGGATGTTCACGTCGGTGACGCCGAAGTACTTACCCATCAACGTGCCCACCGGGTTGCCCCGCTCGTCGTTGCGGAATACCCGGACCTTCACACGGTTGTTCAAACCAGTGGGTCCGAGCGGAAACGTGACATCGGGCGGCGTCACGCTCACCTGCGCGCCGATCACCTGGTTCTCCCGCGCAGCGACCATCCCGTTCTGCTTGGCCGGACCGTTGGTGCTGCGGTCGTCGTAGTCGTCGAAGTAAAGCGCGACGGCGCCGGCCAGCGCCCCGGCATCGGCCGAGTTCTGCGCCTGGCTGCGCGCCGTGGCGAACATGCCCACGTCGATGGCCAGCGTGGTGGCCGCAAGAAACGCCATGAAGCCGACGCCCACGAACACGAGGGACATCCCGCGTTCATCTCGATACAGTCGATGTGGCGTCGTCGTCATGGC
>JAENWD010000005.1 GCA_016650245.1 Vicinamibacteria bacterium | reverse complement strand
TCTTCAACTCGTCATTGGTGCACGAGCTGTCGGTGCTGCGGTCGCAGGCCGAGCCGCTGCTGCTGCAGGTACGGCCCGACACGCGGGAGTACAGCGAAGCCAACCGCCTGCTCTCGTTCTTGCAGTGGTTCCGCCCGGCCGGCCACGACGCGGTGCCCGACAACTCGATCCTGCGCGAGTTCATCGGCGGGTCGATGCTCGAGAATTTCCGGACGCTGTGATGCAGACGGCCTCGGGCCTCGGGAACTGACGCAGCTAGCCTCTGGAACTGACGCAGCTAGCCTCGAGGCTTGACGCTATCTTCCCGGCCTCCTGAGGCCCGAGGCCGTCTGCGTCAGTTCCCAAGGTCTCAGTGGTTGGCGTACGTGATCGGAGAAGATGCATGCTCACGATCGGCGCCGACGTGCTCGTCCTCACGCTCAAACGCCGTGGCGTCGTCGTCGAGACGCTGAAGGTCGGCGTGTATCGCGTGCAGGTGGGCGCGATGACCATCACCGCGCGCGAGCAGGAGCTGGACGTACCCGCGGCGTCGAAGAAGAAGAAGCGCCGGGCGACCCCGCCGGCGAGCGTCGAGCCCGAGCCGCGTCCGGCTGGCGCGACGCCCGAGCCGGCCTCCATCGACCTGCACGGGCTGACGGTGGATGACGCCCGCAACCGTGTCGCCGGCTACATCAGCCGCGCGATTCTTGCCGGCCTCGACCGCGTGGAGATCATCCATGGCATAGGCACCGGACGGCTGAAGGCCGCAGTCACCAAAGACCTTCGCGCCATCAGTGCCGTCCGGGCGGTGAAGCCGCATCCGACCAATCCCGGGATCACGCTGGTGTACTTCTGAACGCGTGTTCGCGGGCCTCAGGCCTCGGGAGGCCGGGACGATAGCCTCCGGAGGACGGAGAGATAGCCTCAGGCCTCAATCTGCGTAATTCGTATTCGTCAATCTGCAATCTGCAATCGGCAATTTCTACGTGGTCCCAGGCCGAATCTTCACGCTCCGGTAGCACACCGCGTCGCCGTGGTCCTGCAGCAGGAGGTGCCCCGGTTTTTTCGTGCCAAATCCGGCGTTGGACTTGAACTTGCTGTCCTGTACCGCGGCCAGGGTCTCCGGGCTGCCCAACTCGTACTCCAGGACCTTGGTGCCGTTGAGCCAGTGCTCGACGTGGTTGCCCTGCACCAGCACGCGCGACGTGTTCCACTCGCCGATCGCCTTGGTGGGACGCGCCGTTGCCGACTTCACGTCGTAGAACGACGCGGTCTGCCGCTCGGTGCTGACCTTGGCGTCTGGATGCCTCGCATCGTCTATGAGCTGGTACTCGTGCCCGATGGCGGCGGTGCCGCTTTCGACGACGAAATATTTCAGGCCGCTGTTGCTGCCGGGCTGCACCTGCCACTGCCACATCAGATCGAAATCACCGAACGTGTCGGTGGTGATGATGTCGCGATTCCCGCGCGTGTCGGCGCCGTCGGCCGGCGGCAGGCAGACCGCGCCGTCCTTGACGATCCAGCGAAGGCCGGACGTATCCGGTTTGTTGTACCCTCGCCAGCCTGCGGTGCTCGATCCGTCGAAGAGCAGACGCCAGCCGGCGGCCTTTTCGGCCGCGGTCAGCGTGTTGGGACCGTCAGACGCGACCATCGGCGCGACCAGCGCGACGGTCGCCAGGACACTCAACGCGATTCGCCTGAGATATGTGGTTGGCATGTGCGCGACGATAGCATCAAATTGACGGTTGAGCAGCCCGTAGCCCGATATGAAGCCCGACCTGATCCTTCTCACCGACGAGCCCGTGAACATCGAAGGCCGTGCCGAACTGCTGATGGGGCAGGAGACGCCGGTCGAGCATTTCTTCCAGCGTTCTCACGGTCCTGTGCCCGAGGTCGATCTCGCCTCGTGGCGCCTCCGCGTCGAAGGCCTGGTGACGTCCCCGCTGACGCTGGACCATGCCGAGCTGGTGGCGCTCCCTGCCCAGACCCGCCGGCTCGTCCTGGAATGCGCGGGCAACGGGCGCCGTTTCTTCGACCCGCCGCCGCCCGGGCTGGCGTGGGGACGGGCCGTCCTGGGGCAGGCGCGATGGACGGGCACGCGGCTGGACGCGCTGCTTGACCGCGCCGGTCTGGCCGCCGGCGCCGCGCACGTGGTGTTTGTCGGGCTTGGGCCTGCCGAGCCAGGCGAACCCGCGTTTGTCCGCAGCCTGCCACTTGCCGATGTGCGTGCACGCGGCGTGCTGCTGGCCTGGGCGATGAACGGCGACGCGCTGACGCCGCCGCACGGCTTCCCGCTGCGCGTCGTCGTGCCGGGGTGGTGCGGGCAGCATTGGCTCAAGTGGCTCACGCGGATCGAGGTGGCCGCCACCGAGGCCGACGTGCCGTATATGCGCGACGACTACCGCCTCGATGGCGCGATGATCCGCGGGCCGCGCGTCAAGGCGCTGATCTCGTCGCCAGCCGACGGCGCCGCGTTGCGGGATCGCGTGGTGCGCGCCAGCGGCATCGCGTGGGCCGGCGAGGCCGAGGTCAGCCGCGTCCAGGTCTCGATCGATCTGGGCGCGAGCTGGCACGACGCGCAACTGGCGGCCTACGGCGGCGGTGGCGCGTGGCGACGGTGGGATCTCGATCTGGACCTGCCCGCGGACATGTCGGGCACGGTGGTCGTGCTGGCGCGCGCGACCGACGACCAAGGCCGCACGCAACCGGAACGCGGGGAATGGAACACGCTCGGGTACTTGTGGGACGGGTGGGACCGGATACAAGTGCACACGTAATGACCAACGACGAGTACGTAGGGCCGAACTTCAGTTCGGGCGCGTGGCCGGTGTCGCAGGCGGTTCGACCTTCGGCATCTCCTCTTTGGTGAACCGCGGCAGCTTCTCGTCGCGCATCGCCAGTTCGTAGACAACCGCCGCAATCACAGTCGCCTGCGCCTTGACATCGTCTTCGACGATGCGTTCGTAAGTGTCGAGATTGGTGTGCCAGGTGTGCGTCTGGTACTCCATCGGATCCAGCTGGGTCCCGATGCCGGGCAGGCCGGCGGCGTTGAACGACGTGTGGTCGGTGCCGCCAGTGCGACGGCTCTTCGACGAGATCGCGCCAACCACGCCGAGATCCGCAAACGGCACAACGGCCTTGCGCAGCACCGTCGCCGCCTCGCCCGGACCAAACACCGTGAGGCCACGGATGCGGCCCGTCCCGGTGTCGATGTTGATGTAGCCGGCCAGGGTGTCGTACTCGGGCCCGGGCTCTTCGGCCGTGCCGAAGTGCGCCTTGACGTAGGCCTTCGATCCCAGCAGGCCCTGTTCCTCTCCGCTCCACAGCGCCACGCGGATCGTCCGGCGGGGCGTGACGCCGATCGCCTTGAGGATGCGCGCGGCCTCCATCGTCACGGCCGAGCCGATGCCGTTGTCTGTGGCGCCGGTGGCGGCGTGCCACGAGTCCAGATGCGCGCCGAGCATCACGACTTCCTTCGCCTTGTCGGACCCTGGGATCTCGGCCACGGCGTTGTATGAGGTCTTGCCGTCCGGATACGTGGCGTTGACGACGTCGAGCGCGATCTCCACCGGGCGGTTGTCGGCGACCAGGCGGCTGATGCGGCCGAAGTCCTCGTTGCGGAGCACAACGGTGGGGACGGCCTTGCTGAGGTCGAACGTGCGGTTGTTGAAGGCGCGAATCTGCCCGTGCTCGCGGCCGGCGTCGTTGAACCGCGCGACGGCGCCGCTATCGACGAGGAACTTGTCGAGCTGCTCGCTTACCTGGCCGGCGCTGAGGCGGCCCGGCGCAGGCGTCGGCGGCGTGCGGTTGGCAAACGGCGACGGCGCCGGGTTGATCGGATCGAACCGCGAGCGCGCCTCGGCGGTGTCGAGCCGCTTGTTCACAGGGTTCATCGCCATCGGGACGATCTGGTGGCGGCCGACGAGCACCATCTTTCCCTTCACCGCAAGGGCGTTGGCCGCAAGGAATGTGGTGAGCTCGTCCTGCGACGGGCGCTCGGGCAGGATCAGATTGACGACGGAGGCTGTGACCGCCCCGTTGGTCGACGGTGTCCAGGCCAGCACTTCGCCGACCAACGCGTCGTTCACCGGCGAGACCAGGTGTGCCGTAAAGCGTTGGTTGAGCCACCCGGAATTGCCGAAGTCCCACGATTCGAGCCGGCCGTTGGTGAACCCCCACGACCCCATCTGCTTGATGGCCCACTCGCCGGCGCTTTTCAGGTTCGGCGAGCCGGTGAGCCGCGGTCCGTACACGTCGGTGAGGACGTGCAGCGTCTTCATGATGTGGGAGTTCTCGGTGGCCTCTCGGCGGATCCTCCAATTGACGTCGCGCGACGTGGCGTCGTCGGCTCTGACGGCCATCGCGGCCAGCGCCACGCTGCCGGCCACGAAAAGGGCACTTCTGAATGTCATGGATGGATAATAGCGCGATGGCCGACATCGACGAACGCGTCGCCTCTGAGGCGACGCTGATCGACAAGCTGGGGCTTGGGCGCGCCCAGCGCCACATCTTCCTATGCTGCGATCAGGCCAAGCCGAAGTGTTGTGACCGCGAGCGGTCGATCGTCGCGTGGGACTATCTGAAGCGGCGCCTGATCGAGCTGGGCCTGGCTGACCAGGGCGTGCTGCGCACCAAAGCCAACTGCCTGCGCATCTGCCAGAACGGCCCGGTGGCGGTGGTCTATCCCGAAGGCACCTGGTACCGCGACTGCCACCCGCCTGTATTGGAGAGGATCATTCAGGAGCATCTCATCGGCGGGCGCCCGGTGCTGGAGTACCTGATTGTCGAGGCGCCGCTCGAAGTGCAAAATGCGAAATGCGAAATGCAAAATGACATGGAGAATCAGGCGCGCGAAATGGAGTAGTCATCCGTACTTTGCACTTCGCACTTTGCACTTCGCACTACTGGTTCTCCAGTAGTCCCCGCGTTCGCATCCATCCCAGCAACCGGTCCGGCCACGTCGACAGTTCTCGATCGCCGGGCGCCAGTCCCACGCCGTGCGATCCTTTCTCGTAGATGTGCAACTCGGCCGGCACGCCGGCGTGTTTCAGCGCCAGGTAGAACGCGATGCTGTTCTGCGGCGGCACGGCTGTGTCTTCGGTCGTGTGGAAGAGGAAGGTCGGCGGCGTCTGCGCGGTGACCTGCCGATCGGTGGACAGGCGCGTCACCATGTCGGCCGACGGCGTCTCGCCGAGCAGATTTCGCTGCGATCCCTTGTGCGTGACGTCGGCGCCGAACACGATGACCGGGTAGCCAAGGATCGCAAAGTCCGGGCGTGACGAGACAGCCTCGATGCCGTCGGCGACCTTCGCGTCGGCGAGATCGAACAGCGTCGCTGCCGACGAGGCCAAGTGACCGCCGGCGGAAAACCCCATGACGCCGATGCGATCCGGCTTCACGCCCAGCTCTGTGGCGCGCGATCGCACGACGCGAATCGCGCGCAGCACATCCTGCAGCGGCGCCGGGTGCCGATAGCGCGGGCTCAGCCGGTACTTCACGATGGCCGCGGCCACGCCGTGCGCGGTGAGCCAGCGGGCCACTTGATGGCCTTCATGATCCATGGCCAGCGCGCCGTAGCCTCCGCCTGGACAAATCACGACGATGGTGCCGGTCGCCTGCGGCTTGGCTGGCTGATAGAACGTGATGGCCGGCTTGTCCAGATCCTCAGCGCCGACCGCTCCTGGCGCGCCGCCAGGCCACAGCAGCTCGGTCTTCGGGGTGTCGACGGATCGGAGGTAGTCCTGGGCGATGGCGGAGACGGGCAGTGCGGAGAGCGCGAGAATCACAAGCGCATGGCGCATGTGGGAGGGTACTACATTGCGGAATGCGGATTGCAGATTGCAGATTGCGCCGGTGCGCGACCGGGCGTCGAGGATCCTCTCGGCGCCCGGTCGTGGGTTGTCAATTCGCAATCCGCAATCCGAAATTCAGAAGATAAACCGCCCCCCGAACCGGATCACGCGCTCGGTGCTGCCGATGATCCCGGTGATGCGCCCGAAGTTGGCGTTGCCGAGCGCCCCGTTCGGGTTGGCGTAATGCGGCGAGTTGGTCGCGTTGAGCATGTCCACGCGGAACTCGGCCCTCCTGTCCCCGATGCGAATGATCTTCACAATCGACGCATCGAGGTTCACATAGGCGGGTCCCGCGAGAAGGCCGTTGCGCTCAACGTTGCCCCACGTGCCCGGCGCCGGCGCCGAGAACACGGACGTGTCCAACCACAACTCGTTGCTGCCGATGCCCCCGATGACGTTGGGCGTCCCGCTGGCGTCTGGCCGCTGGGTATTGCCCGGCGCCCGCAGACCGGCCGCACTCGCCGTGAAGTCGATCGGCGTGCCCGAAATCGCGGCGAAGATCCCGCTGACCTGCCAGTCGCCGAGGATGTGGCCCAGCAGACCCTCGTTCATCCACTTGCCCTGCGGCCCGAACGGCAGCAGGTAGACATAGCTGCTGGTGAAACTATGTCTCGAGTCGAAGCTGGTGCGGCCCCAGCTCCGTTCGAAGTCGGCCGGCGTCAAGATCGAGCCGTTGCTGTCGCCGTTGAAGTAGTTGTCGCCGCGGCCCAGGGTGTACGAGTTGGTCATCAGGAAGCCGCCCTTGAACTTCCGGTCGAGCTTGACCTGCATCGAGTTGTAGGTGCTCTTCACCGGGATCGTCGTCGTGGTGCTGGCCGTGCGCCCAAACTTTACGCGCAGCGGCTGGCCGGCGGTGTCGGCCCCCAGAACGTAGCCGGCATTGAGGTCGATGCGCGCGATGATGTCCTGCCCGCGGTTGCCGACGTAGGCGATCTCGCCGGTGAAGCCCCACGGCAGCTCGCGCTGGAAGGCGACGTTCCAGGAGTGCAGGATGCCTTCCTTGAGGTCTTTCGGGATCGAGAAGAAGCCCTGCGCCCGGAAGTTGTCGCCCGGGACGATGCCGGTGTCCGGGATCGGCGCGAAGTTCGGCGGCGGCAGGCCGGCCGCCAGCGAGCCGGCGACGGCGAATGTGTTGGGCGCCGAGATCTGGTTGTTCTGCTTGGTCGGGAAGTTGAACGCGTAGGAGTTGTCCGGCCAGGGGATCGTGCTGGACCCGTAGCCGGCGCGGAACACGCTGCGCTCGCCAAGGCGCCAGGAGATGCCCGTGCGCGGGTTGAAGTTGCGCCAGTTGCTCTCGATGCCGAGGTTGGCGGGCACCTGGCTGTAGCCGGCGACTTCCAGCGTGTTGTTCGCCGGGTTGTAGTTGGACAGGCCGCCGCGATCGGTGAGGCCCACCAGTGGCGTGTAGTACTCGTGCCGCAGGCCCAGGTCCACCGTGATGTTCGGCGTGACCTGCCACTTATCGTGCACGTAGATGAACGTCGCCCAATGCTTGGCGCCAGGATCGATGTCGGTGGTCAGGTCGCGGCCGATGCTGTTGGGACGATCCAGCAGGAACGCGGCAAAGGCGTTGGCGAATCCGTTCTGCGCCGCCGCGTCGGACGGGATCGCCGTCATCGCGCCGTTGAAGCGGAAGGCGCCTCGCGGCCCGCCGTTGTCCTGCACCTGCAGCAGGAAGTCGCGGTTGTACCGCAGGTCGCCGCCAACCTTCACGGTGTGGTTCTTCCACAGCTTGGTGACCGTTGTGGCGACCGTCCACGTGCGCTCGGACCGGTCCCACGGCAGGCTGGGCGAAAAGCCGACCAGCGGGTTGCTGTAGTTGGAGACCTCGATGCGCGTGATCCCGCTCGAGAAGCTGTCCACGTTGACGCCCGTAATGCCCACGTCGGCTGACGTGGTGAGGCCGTCGGCCTCCGACACCGCTTCGTTGTGGTAATAGCTCATGCCGACGCGGATTTCCTGCAGCAGGGTCGACGACCACGTCTTGTTGTAGTTGCCCGCGGTGTTGTAGGTGGGGTTGGTGCCCCGCCCTGCGAAGTCCTTGCCACCGCCACCGTACACGCCGAAGATCCCCGGGTCGTACGTGGTCGGGTTCTGGTAGCTGTACCGCACCGCGAGGTGATCGGAGGGCGAGAACTGCGCGGTGACCTTGCCGTCGTACTGGTGCGTGCGCTTCTCGCGCACGTACGGCGTCTCGAGGTTGGTGGCGCCCAGTCGCGCGCCGCCGATGTTGGGCAGCGGGACGTTGGCCAGGATGCGCTGCGCGATCGGACTGATCCGGTCGCCGGGAATCATGTTACCGAGGAAGGGCGTCCGGCCTGTGCCATCGGCGTTGCCCGTCAGCGGGTCGTAGATGATCGTCGGTGCGCCGCTGAAGTCCCCGTTCCTGAAGGCGGCCTCCGGCACGTTGACGCGAGTGATGCGCCCGCTGTCGTCGATGGTGCGCACGTAGTCGCCGAAGAAGAACAACTTGTCCCGCACGATGGGGCCGCCAAGCGTGAAGCCACCCTGCAGGTACTTGCTCTGGGGAGGCTCGGGCAGCGTCGAGAAGGGATTGCGGGCAATCGTCGCTTCGGTGTTGCCGAAGATGAAGCCCGAGCCCTTGAACTGGTTCGTACCCGACTTCAACGTGACGTTGGTGACTGCGCCGCCGGCGCGGCCGAACTCCGCGTCGTAGTTACTGGTCGAGACGGCCACCGTCTCGAGCGCCTCGGCCGACGGGATCAGCACCGTCAACAAGCCCGTCTTGTGGTTGTTGTCGATGCCTTCGAGCTGCTGGTTGTTGGCCAGGCGGGATTGCCCGTTGACGTTGCTCGAGAGGCTGTCCTGCGAGTTGAAGAACTCGGAGTGCGGACGGAACGGCCGGCTGGCGCCCGGCACCGTGATGATCATGCCCTGGAAGTTGCGGTTGAAGCCCAAGGGCATCTGCGCGATCTGCTCGCCCTTGATGATGCGGCCGGTGTCGGTCCGGTCGGTCTGCAGCGTTGGCGACTCGGCCAGCACGGTCACCGTCTCGCTGAGCTCGCCCACGCTGAGCGGGACGTCCACCCGGATGGTGCTGTTGACCTCGACCTCGACGCCATCGCGGATGAACTTCTTGAACCCCTGCAGTTCGCCCTCCACCCGGTAGATCCCCGACGGCAGGTTGGTGAAGGTGTAGTGGCCGGACTCGTTGCTGATGCCCGTGCGCGGGATGTTGGTTTGCACAGCGGTCGCGGTCACGGTGACGCCGGGGACGGCGGCGCCGCTTTCATCGGTGACCGTGCCGAGCAGCGTGCCATTGGCCGCCTGCGCGGCGGCCAACGAAGGAGTGAACAGAGCAACTACGAGCGCGACCGGGCCGGCAGCCCGCACGCCCACACACGCCGCGAACCGGCGTAGGCCAATCATCAGAAACCTCCTCAACTGCATGGGACGTACGACCGACCGGGTGACCGATCGAGCTGCACGTCAAGTGGTGCGCCACCTGAGGACGACACTTCACGAGTGGTCGGACCAATAAACGTTGCGCTTGATAGGAAATCGCAGTTCGGCGGGAGATGTCAAGCAAAAAGGGCAAAGGACAGAGCGGCCCGACAACCGCTGCTGGTATTTCCAAAGGGCGTCAATTAGGTTCAACCTGCCCAACCCGATCAACCCAGCCAACCTGATCAACCCGTATTTCTCATCCCGGCCGCGACGCCGTTGACCGTCACCAGAAATGCGTTGCGCAGCCGCTCGTCGCCTTCGGCCGCGCGCAGCCGGCGCAGCAGTTCCACCTGCACCAGGTTGATCGGGTCCACATACGGGTTGCGCACGTCGATGGACCGGCGCAGGACCGGGTTGTCGTCGAGCAGGCTCGTGCGGCCGGCCACGGCCAGGACCGAGGCGGCCGTGGCGGGCAGCCGCCGGCGCAGGTCCGCGCCGAGCGCGTGCAGGTCGGCCGGCACCAGCACCTGCTCGTAGTGGGCCGCGATACGTGCGTCGGCCTTGGCGAGCACCATCTCGATCAGATCCAGCGTCGCGCGGAAAAACGGCCAGCCGGCGTACATCCGCGCCAGCTCCGCCTGGGCGCCGGCCGCGCGCGCCTCGTCAAGCGCTTCGCCCACACCAAGCCACGACGGCAGCATCAACCGCGTCTGCGTCCACGCGAAAACCCAGGGGATGGCGCGCAACGTCTCGACGCCGCCGCTCCCACCTCTGCGCCGCGCCGGACGGCTCGCGATGGTGAGGTCCTCCAGTTGCGGCGCCGGCGTGGCCGCGCGGAAGTAGTCGATGAAGCGCGGCGTGTCGTAGACCACGCCCCGATACGCCAGGCGAGCGGTTTTGGCCAGCGCGTCCATGCGCACGCGCCATGCCGGTTCAGGCAACGCCGGCGGCGAGAGCGTCGCGTCCAGCGTCGCGGCGGTGTAGAGCTCGAGCGTGCGAAACGCCAGGCCGGGCAGACCGAACTTGGCTTGCACCATCTCGCCCTGCTCGGTCACGCGCAGCCGGCCATCGACTGACCCCGGGGGCTGCGACTGAATCGCCAGGTACGTCGGGCCGCCTCCGCGCCCGACACTGCCGCCGCGGCCGTGGAAGAGCGTCAGCTCCACGCCGGCGGCGCGGCTGGCCGCCACCAGATCCTCCTGCGCCTTGTAGAGCGCCCAACTCGCGGCCAGTCGCCCGCCGTCTTTGGCCGAGTCCGAGTAGCCCACCATCACTTCCTGTCGTCCGCCGCAGCGCGCGCGATACCACGGCACCCCCAGCAGCCGCGCAAGCGTCGTCCCCGCCCCGGCCAGCGCCTCCAGCGTCTCGAAGAGCGGGACGACCCGGAGGGGGACGGGGAGGTGCGCTGCCTTTTGAAGCAGCTCGACGGCCAGGACGTCTGACGGCGCCATCGCCATCGAGATCACGTACGCGCCAAGCGATCCGGGCGCGATGGCGGCGGCGGCGCGAAACGTGTCGAGCACCTCTTTGACGTCGGGGCTGGCGGGCAGGTCGTCTGGGATCAGCGGCCGCCGGCTCTCCAGTTCCTGCAGCAGGAACTGCTGCCGCTGGTCCTCGGGCCATGACGCGTAGTCGCCCAGGCCGAGGTGGCGAGTGATCGCGGAGAGCGCCTCGGTGTGACGCGAGGCGTCCTGGCGCAGGTCGAGGCGCACCAGCGTCACGCCGAAGGCGGCGACGCGGCGCTGCAGATCGAGCAGCCGGCCGCGTGCGAGCAGGCCGTTGCCTGTCTGCTCGAGGGACCGGCGGCACAGGGCGAGCGGCTCGGCGAGATCGTCGACAGTCACCAGCGGCAGCGGTTGGTCAGCGCCGCGGCCGTCGATGCGGTCTTCGATCGCGCGCAGCGTCGCCGAGAGACGCTCGCGCACGTCGCGCAGCAACACGCGATACGGCTCGTCGGCCTCGCCGACGCGCGCGATGAGCTCTGCGCTGCCGCAGCGCATCGACAGCTCGAGCCGCAGCGCGTCGATCTCGCGCAAGTACAGGCTTGCCGCCTGCCAGCGCGCCAGCAGGCAGACCCTGTCGGTCACCGGCGCGGTCACCGCCGGGTTGCCGTCGCGGTCGCCGCCGATCCACGAGCCGAAGGTGAGCGGCGACCGGTCGGGCGGCAGCCCGCGGCCGGTGTGCTTGACCAGCGCGGCGTTGAGCGAGCGGAGGAACTGCGGCACCGCGTCCCACAGCGCCTGCTCGAAGACCGCCAGACCCGACCGCGCCTCATCGACCGGCGAGGGGCGGCGCTGCCGGACCTCGCTGGTCTCCCACGACGCCGCGATCTCGATGCGGAGCGCGGTGAGCAGCTCGTCGTGCTCGGGCGGCGTGAGGTCGGCGCGATCGCGCTCGTCCAGCAGGTCCGCGATGCGCTTGAACTTCTGCATCAGGGTCCGGCGCGTGACCTCGGTGGGGTGCGCGGTGAAGACCAGCTCGATGCGCAGGCGGCTGATGGCGTCGTGCAGGCGATCGGGCGCGATGCCGGCACTGATGAGCCGGCCAAACGTCTCGTCACACGATCCGATCTGGGGCGGCGCGGTCTTGTCGCGCTGATAGTCGCGGCGGCGCCGGATGCGATGGTGCTGCTCGGCGATGTTGGCCAGGTTGAGGAAGTGCGAGAAGGCGCGCGCCACGGGCAGCGCCTCGTCCACCGGCATCTGCTCGAGGACGCGCGTCAGCGTGGCAAAGTCCGCGTCGCTGCCGCTGCGGGCTTTCTTGGCGAGGGCGCGCACGCGCTCGACCAGGTCGTAGATCGCCTGGCCTTCATGGCGTCGCAGCGTCTCGCCCAGTAACTCGCCCAGCAGCCGGACATCGTCGCGCAGCGCCTTCGGTAGCTCGTGGCCCATCGTGAGGGCAGTGTACGTCAGTCCACGTACGCCAACCACCGAGACACGGAGAACACGGAGGACACACGGAGATTCTTTTTTGGGAATCGTGCTCGCCGTAGATATCGTGAATCGAATTCCAAGATAACCTCTGTGCGTCCTTTGTGTTCTCTGTGATTCTGTGGTTGACGTACGTGAACACCACACTCTCGCTCACCGTCACCGCGCCGGTCCGCATCGCCGACCTGGGCGGCTGGACCGACACGTGGTTTGCCGGGCATGGAGCCGTTTGCCATCTGGCCGTGGCGCCCGGCATCGAGGTACGTCTGGAGGCCTGGCCCGCGAGCGACGAGCCGCGGCTGGTCGTGGACGCCCACGACTTCGGTGAGCGCCATGAGCTGCCCGACGCCGGGGTGTTCAAACGACGGCATGCGCTGCTGGCGGCGGCGATTGGCGAGGCGAGCACAGCGCCGGACCGGGCGTACCACCTGCACGTGAGGTCGGGCGTGCCGCCCGGCGCATCCACGGGCTCGTCGGCCGCCGTCGTCGTCGCCGTCCTGGCGGCGTTTGACGCGATGGCGGGAGAGCCGTTGTCGCCCGCCTCTCTCGCGCGCCGCGCGCATGAGGTCGAAGTGCAGTCGCTGGGGCTGGAATCCGGCGTGCAGGATCAGATCGCCGCCGCGTACGGCGGCGCGAACTTCATCGAGATGCCGCGCTACCCGGAGACCCTCGTCGAGCCGCTGCTGCTTGGCGCCGCCACGCGCGAGGCGCTGGACCAGCGGCTGCTGCTGGTGTATCTGGGCCGGGGCCACGACTCGTCAGCCGTGCACCGCCAAGTGATCGCGTCGCTGGTCGCGGGCGGTGGACAGCGCCATGCGCTCGAGGGGCTGCGGGCGCTTGCCTGGCAGGGCCGGGCGGCGTTGCTCGCCGGTGACCTGGCGGCGTACGGCCGGGCGCTCTCGGCCAATTGCGATCAGCAGGCGGAGCTGCACCCGTCGCTGGTCAGCGACGTCGCCTCGCGGGTGATTGGCGTGGCGCGGGCCCACGGCGCCACCGGGTGGAAGGTCAACGGCGCCGGCGGCGACGGCGGGTCCCTGACGGTGCTGTGCGGCGTGGGGCCGGAGGCGCGCGCGCTTCTGGCGCGTCAGGTCGAGGCGGAGGTGCCCGGCGTGCGCGCGCTGCCCGTGACGCTGAGCGCGACGGGTGTGCGAGTACGGATCACCTGATCAACCCGCCCCAACCTGACCAACCTGCCCCAACCTGTCCAAACCCGCCCCAACCTGTCCGAACCCGTCCGAACCTGTTCCCCGCGGTCAGACCAGTTTCCGTTACAATACGGCGGCTTTTGTGGTGGCGGCCAGTCGGCCGTTCTCCCCGGGGCGTTCCCGTGGCACACAAGGAGATTTGCGATGCTTCAGCGTTGCCTTCCCGGCGCGCTCGTCGTGGTACTCGCCGGTGCCCTTCCGTGCGTTGCTCGACAGGCGCCGACTGCGCAGCCCCCCGCACAGCAGCCGGAACCCAAACCTGAGCAGGTGCCTGTACCCGAGGAGTCGCCGGTTTACAGGGAACAGGTCGTCGTCACGGCCTCCAAGACCGAGCAGGCGCTGGTCAACGCGCCGGCCAGCGTCAGCCTGATTACCGGCGAGACGTTGCAGAACAACGCCTCGACCGGCTACGCCGACCTGTTCCGGGCGGTGCCGGGCCTCAACGTCACGCAGACCTCGGCGCGCGACATCAACCTCACCAGTCGCGGTGCGACCTCGACGTTGTCAACCTCGCAGCTGGCGCTGGTCGACGGCCGCAGCATCTACCTGGATTTCTTCGGGTTCATCGCCTGGGATTTTCTGCCGGTCAACCCGGCCGAGATCAAGCAGATCGAAGTGATCCGCGGGCCCGCCTCGGCGATCTGGGGCGCGAACGCGATGAACGGCGTGGTGAATTTCATCACCAAGTCGCCGCGCGAGCTGCAGGGCACCAGCGTCACGCTTGGCGTGGGCACGTTTGGGCGCGAGGTGCCGGGCAGCAGCCAGTCCAACGGCATGCTCTTCTACGCCAACGGGTCGCACTCGCAGGTGGTCAGCGACCGCTGGGCCTACAAGGTATCGGCGGGCGTCTACTCGCAGGATCCGCTGGCGCGGCCGACGGGCAACCTGCCCAGCGGCACGCCGTACCCGGCCTTCACCAACCAGGGCACCATGCAGCCCAAGCTCGACGTGCGGGCCGACTACGATTTCGAAGACGGCAAGCGCAAGCTCGTCTTCCAGGGCGGGGTCGCCGGCACCGAGGGCATCCTGCACAGCGGCATCGGGCCGTTTGACATCAACTCCGGCACCGTCCTTGGCTACGCCAAGGTGAACTACAGCAAGGACGCGATGAAGCTGAACTTCTTCACCAACATCCTCAACGGGGACGCGACCAACCTGCTGGCGGTCGGCGTCAACGGGCAGCCGCTCAACTTCATCTTCAAGAGCAACACGTACGACGTCGAGTTCGGCGACGTGCGCACGTTCCAACAGCGGCACGTGGTGAGCTACGGCGGCAATTTCCGCTTCAGCAGCTTCGACCTGTCGATTGCCCCGGCCGCCGACTCGCGCAAGGAAGGCGGCGGCTACCTGCAGGACGAGATCTTCCTGGGCAAGTACGTGCGCCTGCTGCTGGGTGCTCGCGTCGACAAGTTCGACGTCATCGAGGACGTGCAGTTCTCGCCGCGCACGACGCTGATGCTCAAGCCCACGCCGGATCAGACCATCCGTCTGTCGTACAACCGCGCGTACCGCGCGCCGTCGGTCATCAACAACTTCCTCGACACGACGATCATCAACCAGTTGCCGCTGGGCGCGATCAACCCCGCGCTGGCCGGCCGGTTCTACAACTTCCCGTCTCGCGCCGTGGGCAGCAACATCGGGCTGCCGCAGGCTGGCATCCCTCCGCAGAATCTGGTGGAGCAGTCGATCACCGCGTACGAGGTCGGCTACACCGGCGTCATCAAGCAGCGGGCGACCGTGTCGGTGGCGTTCTTCGTCAACGAGACCAAGGACGACATCTTCTTTACGCAGGTCGCGTCGTACCGCGCGAGCAACCCGCCCCCCCGCTGGCCGCCCCCGCCCATCCCGCCCTTCCTGGGTGGGATCATCCTGGAAGGCCTGTACTGCCCGCCGGGCTTCACGCCGACCGCGCAGCGGCCGTGCCCGTTCGGGGTCGGCAACGGCCTGCCGGCCGGTTACAGCTATCGCAACCTCGGCATCGTGCGTCAGAAGGGCCTCGAGCTGGGCATCGACGGCGCCTTCACGAAGGAGTGGAACGGGTTTGCGAACTACTCGTACCAGCCCGACCCGGAGGCGATCGGCTTTCCGCAGTCCGAGATCAACCTGCCGCCCAACAACCGCTTCAACGTCGGCGTGAACTACGGTGGGCCGCGGTATCTGGGCAGTCTCGCCGTCAGCTACCAGGACGAGGCGTACTGGCAAGACGTGCTCGACGCCCGGTACGCGGGCACCACCGACGCCTACACGCTGGTCAACGGCACCTTCGGCGTCAAGTGGGGCAGCAAGCGCAACATCGTCACGCTGCTGAAAGCGACCAACCTGCTCAACGACGAGATCCAGCAGCACATCTTCGGGGATGTGTCGAAGCTGCAGGTTGTTGGAGAGTTGCGAGTCGGCTTCTGATGACGACCGACAGTCCCTCGCCTGCCCTCCTGTGGAAGGGCATGTCCGACGACCAGCGCCTGCAGGCGGCCGACGCGTTCTGGCGTGAGGCCGACGGTGCCGATCAACAAGTCGAAGCCATGGTGCTGCTGGCGCAGAAGCTGAAGGCCAGGCCCAGGTACATCGCGACGCTCCCGGTGGAGAAGAAGGCGCGGCATCTGGCCCACTACGTGGGCATGCCCGACGTGCTGGCGGCACGGCTCCTGGTGAGCT
>JAENWD010000004.1 GCA_016650245.1 Vicinamibacteria bacterium | reverse complement strand
GTCCGCATGATCGGCCGTATCGAGACCGGCCTGATGCATGCCGAGTGGCTCGAGCGCGAGACCGACGGCACCGGGACCGTGCGCGAGCGCCGCGGGTACTCCGACTTCCGCGTCGAGCGCGGCGCGATCCTTTCGCAGCAGGACGTGTTCTACCAGGGCAGCGGTGAGCCGGAGTTCACCGCCGGCGCGCCTCCGCTGCCGCCCCGCAAGTACCCGCCTCGCCCTGTCGTCGGCGTCGGCGCCGTGATCGCCAACGCCGACCGTGTCGTGCTGATCAAACGCAAGTACGAGCCGCTGGCTGGCCAGTGGAGCCTGCCCGGGGGCACGCTTGAACTGGGTGAGTCGCTCGAAGCCGGCGTCGCGCGCGAGATCCGCGAGGAGACCGGACTCGAGGTGGACGTCGGTCCGGTGGTGGAAGTGTTCGACCGCATCCTGCTCGACGTCGGTGGACGCGTGCAGTATCACTTCGTGCTGGTGGACTATCTCTGCCGACCGATCGGCGGCCAGTTGCAGGCCGGCTCCGACGTCGACGATGCGGTGTGGGTGGCCCCGTCAGACCTGGCGACCTACCACCTCACGGCGAAGGCCACCTCCGTCATCGAGCGCGCGCTGTCCAGGCTGCCTGACGCGTTTGCCTGATGACGTACGCCAACCACGGAGACACAGAGTTCACGGAGAACGCACAGAGGTCTTTCTCGGGAACCCATGAAGAGTGCTCCGTGTGGTCTCTGTGTTCTCCGTGTCTCTGTGGTTGGCGTACGTGATTCATTCGTCGCTGCCGGTGGTGGCCCGGTTCAGGCGCTCGAGTTGCTCGATGCGCTCTTCGTATTCGCCCATCTTGGCTTCGAGCATCTCTTTGAGCTCGAGCGACCGGCACGTCAACCAGCTGTGGTACGTGCGTTCCAGCTTCACCTTGAAGCGACCGATCTGCGCCTGCCGCGCACGGACGCGGTCGCTGGGATGGTCGAGGAAGTCTGGACGCTCTGGTGGCGTGCCGTTCCGCATGCCAGTTCAGGCCTCGGGCCTCAGGTGGCCGGGAAGTTAGCCTCAGGCCTCAGGCACGATGCCTTCGCCATCTGCGCAATTCGTAATCGTCAATCGTCAATCGTCAATTCTTCTTCCTCCATGTGTAGTACACCGGCACGCCAAGCAGAACAATCCCCACCCCAGGCCACGTCGTCGCCGGACGGTACGCGAAGAGCACGAGCAGAATCGTAGCCGCGCCGGCAATGTAGAGAGCGGGCACGATCGGGTAGCCAACCGCGCGATACGGGCGTTCGGCGTTTGGGCGCGTCGCGCGCAGGCGGAAGAGGCCGGCGATGGTGAGGATGTAGAAGACCAGCGCCGCCGAGATCACGTAGTCGAGCAGGTTGCCGTACAGGTTTCCGTAGCGGCCCGTCGTCGGGTCGTAGGTTCTGGGCAGTACCAGCAACACCGACCACAGCCCTTGCAGGAGCAGCCCTGCCGCAGGAACCTTCGCCGGGTTGAGCTCGCCGACGCGCTTGAAGAACAGGCCGTCGCGCGCCATCGCGTAGTACGCGCGGGCGCCGGCCAGGATCAGGCCGTTGTTGCAGCCGAAGGTCGAGATCAGAATCGCCGCCGCCATCAGCGTCGCGCCCAGGCCGGGCACGATCGTATCCAGCGTCGCTGTCGCCACGCGATCGGAGGGCGCCTGCTGGATGGCCGACAGCGGCAGGGTGGCCAGGTAGGCCACGTTCGCCAGCAGATAGAGCGCGGTGACCAGGCCCGTGCCCATCGCCAGCGCCAGCGGCAGGTTGCGTCGGGGCTCTTTGACCTCTCCGGCGGTGAACGTGATGTTGTTCCAGGCGTCGGACGAGAAGAGCGAGCCGGTCTGCGCCACGCACAGCCCGACGAAGAGCCCGAACGCGGTCGCGGCACTCAAGCCGGGCACGACGTCGACTTGCCCGCGCGGCGTCCACAGGTCGCCGAAGTTGGCCGACACGGCGTCGGCGTTCCACCCAAGCGCCAGTCCCACACCGACCAGCGCGATGAGCGCACCGGTCTTGGCAACGGTGAAGACGTTCTGGATGATCCGGCCGTAGTCGATCCCGCGAGTGTTGGTCCAGGTGAGCAACGCAATGAGCGCGATTGCGATCAACTGCGCCGTCGACAGCGACAGCGCGTAGCCTGTGCTCAGGTGGAGGGGCGCAATCAGGTAGTGGTCTTCGGCCACAGCCGGCCACAGCACGCCCAGGAATCTCGCGAAGGCCACGCCGACGGCCGCGATGGTGCCGGTCTGGATCACCAGGAAGAGCGTCCACCCGTAGAGAAAGCCCCACAGCGGTGAGAACGCTTCGCGCAGGTAGATGTACTGGCCACCGGCGCGCGGCATCATCGCCGCCAGTTCACCGTACGAGAGGGCCGCGGCCAGCGTGAGCACGCCGGTGACCAGCCAGGCCGCCAGCAGCCACGCCGGGCTGCCGACCAGCCGCGCGATGTCGGCCGAGACGATGAAGATCCCCGACCCGATCATCGAGCCGACCACCACCATCGTCGCGTCGAACAGGCCGAGGCCTCGTTTGAACTCGGTGTCGAGCGCCGTGGCGTCGGTCGGCGTGCGCGCGGCGTCTGTGGTCATTCCTGGCCCTTTCGATTAGGATTTGCTCTCGCGCCCGGCACTATACACGGGCAGGAGGCGGATTGCTCGCGCTCGATCTGGTTCAGACCCTCGCCGTAGCCGGCGTCGTGCTCTTCATCGGCTACGGCATCAAGCGGCGGGTCCCGCTGCTCAGCCGGTACAACATCCCGGCACCAGTGGTCGGTGGCCTGCTCGTGGCTGCCATCCTGAGTGTCGCGCACCAGCGCGGGCTGACGCCGGTCACCTTCGACGCGACCCTGCAGACGCCGTTGCAGAACGCGTTTTTCGCGTCTGTCGGGTTTGGCGCGAGCCTGGCGTTGCTTCGCATCGGCGGACCGCTCGTCCTCATGTTCTTCGTGGCGTCCACGCTTGCCGCCATCGGGCAGAACGTACTCGGCCTTGGGGTCGCCACGCTGCTGGGACAGCCGCCCCTGCTTGGAGTGCTTGCCGGGTCCGTCACGCTCACGGGCGGGCCGGCCACGGGGCTGGCGTTCGCGCCGCTGTTCGAGGAGGCCGGCATTGCCTCGGCGGCGACGCTGGCCGTCGCATCCGCGATGGTCGGCATCGTTTCCGGGGGACTCATCGGCGGGCCGCTTGGCACGTGGCTCATCGCGCACCATCGCCTGCCGACACCGCGCGACCGGGCGCAGACCGGGAACGCGCGCGCGGCGCAGAACATCGTCGAGGAGCAGATCGCCGAGCCGGTGGCTGCCGCACCGGCCGGCGAGGATCGCGAGTCGTATCTGCTGCTCAAGACACTGACGGTGCTGTTGATCGCCGTCTGGATCGGCGGAGTCGTCAGCGCGTGGCTCAAGCCCATGCTGGCGCGCGTCGGGCTGGCGCTGCCGGCCTATATCGGCGCGATGCTCGTGGCGGCGGCCATTCGAAACTTCGACGACTGGCGAGGGTGGATCGGGCTGTCGCAGCGCGCGATCGACGACCTCGGCAACGTGGCCCTGTCGTTGTTCCTCGTCATGGCGCTGATGACGCTGCGCCTGTGGGAGATCGTGAACCTCGCCGTGCCCCTGGCGATCATCGTCGCGGCCCAGATCGCGTTCATCGCCGTGTTGTGCCTGGGTCCGATCTTCCGCCTCATGGGCCGCGATTACCAGGGCGCGGTGACCGCGAGCGGATTTGCGGGGTTCATGCTCGGCACGACGGCCAACGCCATGGCCAACATGGAGGCGCTGGTCGAGCGCTATGGCCCGGCCCCGCGGGCGTTTCTGGTAGTGCCCATGGTGGGCGCGTTCTTCATCGATTTCGCCAACGCGCTCATCATCACGGCGTTTGTGAGCTGGTTCAAATGACACTGAATCGTGACGCGGCCTGGGCGCTGGTGACCGAATGGACCCGGAGCGAGAGCCTGCGCAAGCACATGCTGGCGGTGGAAGCCGCGGTGCGGGGCTACGCGCGCCACTTCGGCGAGGACGAGGAGGCGTGGGGCGTGGTGGCCCTGCTGCACGACTTCGACTACGAGCGCCACCCCGATGCGGAGCATCATCCCTTCGAAGGCGTCGCCATGTTGAAGGGCCTGGGCTATCCCGAGTGGGTCACGCGTGCGATCCTCTCGCACGCCGACTACAGTGGGGTCGCCCGCGAGTCGCGACTGGAAAAGGTGCTCTACGCCTGCGATGAAATGTCGGGCTTTGTCACGGCGGCGGCGCTGGTGCGTCCGTCCAAGAGCGTGCTGGACCTGGAGTCTTCGTCGGTCGTGAAGCGGATGAAGGACAAGGCCTTCGCCAAGGCCGTCAGCCGCGACGATCTGCGCAGGGGTGCCGATGACCTGGGCCTGCCCCTGGACGAGCACATCGGCAACGTGATCCGGTTCCTGCGCGAACGGGCCGACGCGTTGGGCCTGCGAGGCACCCTGTGAGTGACGGCGCAAGCGCGCCCCTGGCCGAACCTTGGCACGCACACGCGCGTATGAGCTAGCACATGGTTGAGTCGTCGCCCTCCTCCGAGACGCCTTCCGCCGACGCTGTCGTGACGCTGGATGGTGTCAGCGTCGCCTACGGCAAGGCCCTGGCGTTGCGCGAGGTCACCACCAGCTTTCGTCCTGGCGCCGTGGGCCTGCTCGGCCCCAATGGCGCCGGCAAGAGCACGATGATCAAGGCCCTGTTGGGTTTCATCAGGCCCACTGAGGGCACGATGCGCGTGCTCGGTCTCGACGTCACGACATCGCCGCTCGAGATCAGGTCGCGCATCGGCTACATGCCCGAGAACGACGGGCACATCCCCGGCATGAACGCGGTGTCGTTTGTGGCCTATTGCGGCGAACTGGCCGGACTGCGGCCGGTGGACGCGATGCAGCGGGCGCACGAGGTCCTGTACTACGTCGGCCTTGGCGAGGCGCGCTATCGCAACGTCGAGACCTATTCGACCGGCATGAAACAGCGCATCAAGCTGGCGCAGGCGCTGGTGCACGATCCCGACCTGCTGTTTCTCGACGAGCCCACCAACGGCATGGACCCCAAAGGCCGCGACGAGATGCTCGCGCTGATTCGCGACCTCGGGCACAACAAGGGCGTCAACCTGATTCTCTGCTCGCACCTGTTGCCCGACGTCGAGCACTGCTGTGAGCACGTCGTGGTGATGGACAAAGGCCGCATCGCCACCCAAGGGC
The DNA here is from genome assembly GCA_016650245.1 of Vicinamibacteria bacterium. GTDB lineage: Bacteria > Acidobacteriota > Vicinamibacteria > Vicinamibacterales > JAENWD01 > JAENWD01. The sequence continues at coordinate 10,068 of JAENWD010000004.1, read as the reverse complement.
CGATCGAAGAGCTGAAAGGCCCGAAAGGGCACGTCTTCGAGATTCGAGCCAAAGACGGTCACGACCGGCTGGTCGCTGCCTGCCGCGCCGCGGGTTTCGAGTGCCACGAGACCGACCAGGACGTCATGCGTGTCTTCGTGCCCGAGGGCCTCGGCGCGCGAGACGTCTTCGCGCTGGCGGCGCGTGAAGGCCTGCAGCTGCGACACCTGCGCCCGAGCCTGCCCACGCTCGAAGACGTGTTTGCCAAAGCCGTAGGGGATTCGTAAACCGCATGCCGATTCACGATCAAGGCTATCGACGCTACGGCGGGGGGAAAGACGCCCGCGGCCAGGCGTGGCTGGTCATCGCCCGCGCTGGCATCAAGACCATGGTGGCCAGGCGCCTGTTCCTGGCCCTGCTGCTGGTCTCGTGGGTGCGCTTTCTCTACGAGTGCATCCGCGTCTACCTGGCAACCAACTTCGGGCAGTTCTCGGTGCTGGCCACCACCGCGCAGACCTTCCGCGAATTCCTGGAGTTCCAGGAAGTCTGGGTGTTCTTCATCACCATCTACGTCGGCGCCGGCCTGATCAGCAACGACCGACGCGCCAACGCGCTGCAGATCTACCTGTCCAAGCCCCTGACGCGCTTCGAGTACGTCGCCGGCAAGGCCGCCACCCTGGCCGTCTTCCTCCTGGGCGTCACCTGGGTACCGGCCATGCTGCTGCTGATCATTCAGGGCTTGTTTGCCGGCAGTTTCGCCTTCGTCCGCGAGCACCTGTTCCTGCTGCCTGCGATCACCGTCTACGCTTTCCTGCAAGTGTCGCTGGCGACCTTCGCGATGCTCGCGCTCTCCTCGATGTCCAAGAGCGCGCGCTTTGTCGGCATCATGTATGCGGGGCTGATCTTCTTCACCGACGCCATCTTCGCGATGCTGAAGTTCCTGGTGAAGGCCAGCAGCGCCTCGCTGGTGTCGCCCACGCAGAATCTGGCGCAGCTGGGCGACGTCATCTTTCGCGTGCCGCCGCGGCACGACACGCCGGCTGTGGCATCGCTCCTGGTGATCGTCTTCCTGCTGGTGGCCTCGATCGTGATCCTCGAGCGGAAGGTCCGTGGCGTGGAGGTGGTGGCGTGAGCGACGTGCAGCCGACCGGTGTGCTCGTCGAGGCCGACCACCTCTCGAAGTGGTACGGCCAGGTGATCGGGCTCAACGACGTCAGCGTCACGGTGCCGCCAGGCATCACGGGCCTGCTCGGCCCCAACGGCGCCGGCAAGTCCACGTTCATGAAGCTCATCACCGGTCAGCTCAAGCCCAGCCAAGGCACTATCCGCGTGCTCGGCGAGCCGATCTGGGGCAATCCCAGGCTGTTCTTTCGAATCGGCTTTTGTCCCGAGCAGGACGCCTTCTACGACCGCATGACCGGGCTCGAGTGGTTGACGGCGCTGGTGCGGCTCAACGGCTACAACCAGACCGAGGCCGTCGCGGCCGCCAACGAAGCGCTCGACCAGGTCGATCTACTGCCGGCTGCCGGCAAGAAGATCGGCGCCTACAGCAAGGGCATGCGCCAGCGCGTCAAACTGGCCCAGGCGCTGGTGCACGACCCCGAGCTGCTCATCCTCGACGAGCCGCTCTCCGGCATGGATCCCATCATGCGCCGGCGGACGATTCGCCTGATCAAGGACTGGGCACGCGCCGGCAGGAGCATCCTCGTGTCCAGCCACATCCTCCACGAGATCGAGGCGATGACCTCCAACATCCTGCTCATCAACAACGGGCGGATTCTCGCCGAGGGCAACGTCCATCAGATCCGAGACCTGATCGACGAGCACCCGCACACCGTCTACATCCGCGCTGCGGACCCGCGTGCCCTTGCGCGGCGGTTCCTGGCCGACGACGACGTGCTCAGCCTCAAGTTCGAAGAAGGCGCGATCATCGTGCAGACCGCCAAGCCCGACGTGTTCTATACACGCTTGACGGTGCTGGCCGCCAGCGGCGAGGCCGGGGCGGTCGAGGAAGTCGCCTCGCCCGACGACAACCTGGCGGCGGTGTTTCAGTACTTGGTGAAATGACGACGCGCTCCGAAGGACAATCGCGAAGGCGCGAAGGCGCGAAGGGCGCGAAGATCCTATTGGAATGGGCTCACGTCCACCAGCGATGTGGCCGACTGTCGGCTCAGGTCTTCGTGGCCAATCCTTCGCGCCTTCGCGCCATCGCGCCTTCGCGATTGTGAAGTGAGACCTATGGCTGTTGAACGTCCTCCTCACAAGATGCCCTCCCTCGCCACGGCCTCCCTGCGCGTCTTCGACCTGTCGCTCGGCGAGATGCTCTGGTCGCGGCGCACGGTGTTTCTGGCGCTGGTGGTCGGCGGGCCCGTGCTCATCGCGATCATCCTGCGCGTGGTCGATGCCCTGAACGTGCCGGCGATGCGGGTCAACGGCGTGCGCCTGGGCGGGCCCAGCATCTTCGGGCTGATGATGTGGTTCCTCTTTCTGCGCTTCATCGTCCCGGTGCTGGGCATCTTCTATGGCACCGCGCTGATGGCCGACGAGGTCGAGGACAAGACCATCACGTACCTGTTCACGCGGCCCATTCCGCGATCGGCCGTGCTCATCGGCAAGTACCTGGCCTATCTGGCGTCGACCGTGCTGATCGTGCTGCCCTCGGTGATGCTGGTCTATTTCCTGGTCGTGCCGATTGGTGGGGGGGCCATTGCATCGACCTTTCCGACGCTGCTGCGCGACCTGGCGCTGCTGGCCATCGGCCTGGGGGTCTACGGGGCGCTGTTTGCGGCCGTGGGGGCCTGGATCAAGCGCCCGGTGCTGGTTGGCCTTTTCTTCGCCTTTGGCTGGGAGAACTTCGCGATGGCCCTGCCCGGCTACATGAAGCGCTTCACGGTGGCGTTTTACACTCAAAGTCTGGTGCCACACGCCATGCCCCAGGACAACCTGCTGTCGATCCTCCAGTCGGTCTTCAAGGACAATGTGTCGGCGCTCCAGGCCGGACTGACCCTGGTGGCGATGCTGGTGGTCGCGTTGGCGGTGGCGACCCGGGCGGTCGAACGCCGGGAATACGTGCTGGAGCAATAGGTTGGGGTGGATTTCGGAACCCGTCTCCGACGCTCCCCGTATAACCCTTCAGGGGACATGACGCGGATGACCAAACGGACGCGCTACTTCGTATTTGGCTCGGTGACGGTGCTGCTCGTGGGGTTGTGCACCGGATTGGTCGCCTACTACACCGGCATGCCGATGGGCGCCTTCGGGCAGCCCAGTGGCCTGTCCGAGCTGCGTTACGTACCGGCCACTGCGTCGGTGGTGGCGTATGCCGACGTACGGAACCTGATGCAGTCGGAACTGCGCCAGAAGCTGCACAAGGCCATCAACGATCAGGGCGAGGATGGCCAGGCCGAGTTCCAGAAGGAAACCGGCATCGACATCGAACACGACATCGACCGCGTCGTCGCCTTCATGGAGCCGGCCGAGGGCGCCGAGGGCTACACCGCAATGGCGTTGGCCACCGGCCGATTCGACCAGGGCAGACTCGAGGCGCTGGCGCGACAGCACGGCGGCCTAGTGGAGGACTACGGCGGCAAGCGCCTCATCTCCAAGGCCGACCTGGAGAACGAGCACGGCGGCCACAAGAGCATGACGGTGGGCTTCCTCGAGTCCGGGGTCGTCGCCGTGGGCGAGACCGCGGTCGTCAAGCGCGCCATCGACCGTCAGGGCGCCCGCAGCGTCACCGACAACGCCGAGCTGATGACCCTGGTCAACGACATCGACGACAGTAATGCCTGGGCGGTGGGTCGCTTTGACGCGCTCATGAGCCACGCCAAGCTGCCCGAGGGCGTGGCCAGCCAGATTCCGGCCGTGAAGTTGTTCTCGGCCAGCGGCCACATCAACGGCGGGCTCTCGGCGGTGATTCGCGCCGAGACGCGCGACGATCAGGCCGCCCAGAACCTCCGCGATGTCGTCCAGGGCTTCCTGGCGCTTGCAAAGTTACAGTCCAACTCGCAGCCCGAGTTGCAGGCGCTGGTGAACTCGCTGCAGCTGTCGGGCACCGGCAAGACCGTGGCCCTGTCGTTCCAGCTGCCGTCGCAAGTCATCGACTCGCTCGCCAACGCCAGGCAAAAGGCGGAGGAAGACTAAACTCGACACTGGAAGTTACGAGTTACGAGTTACGAGTACGAAATTTCACGGATTGCGAAGGGCCGGCTCCCGCCCTTTTAGACTCGGTAGCTCAATAGACGCCAACCACAGAGCCACTGAGAGCACGAAGGACGCACGGAGAAAGTTCTTGGGTACACGAACCCAACAAGACCTCCGTGATGCCTTTGTGTTCTCGGTGGCTCTGTGGTTGGCGTACGTGGACTACGCTTGCCGTCCGGTCTTGACGTTGTCGAGGAACTGGGTCAGCGCGTTGGCGACCCAGTTGGGCATGTCGATGAACTCGATCCCGGCGCGGTAGACGACCGAATCTGGATCGATCTCGTGGATGTGGCTGTGGACGACGCGGCCCTTGACGATGATCGACTGGCTGCCAAGCGCCAGGCGGAACTCGTGCAGCGAGTTGAGCTGCAGGGGGAACGTGGACTCGATCTGGGCGCCGGTGCGGCTCAGTTCCCTCACGCTGATCGACTGGTGAACGGTGGCGTCACCAGGCAACTCGCCCAGAATCTGGATACGATCGTCGTCGCGCCGATTGTCCGCCATGTCCGCGCAGTATATCGCCAGTTCAGCCTTCAGCCTTCAGCCTTCGGTCTTCAGCCATCAGCCTGAAGCCCGTAGTCTGCAGTCCGTAGTCCAGTCCCCAGTCCCAGCCTAGTGCAGCGTCAGCGGACGTGCCGGTGGCAGATCCTCGTCGGGCTCGGCGTACGCATCCGCCTCGTCCTGGTCGTCCTCGGCGTCATTGGTGTAGGTGACGACGGGGATGCGCATGGTCTGGGGATCGAGCTTCAGCATCGACAGCAGTTGGAATCCGTCGGCGCGGTCGATGGCTGTGCAGAGCACCACCAGATTCGGCTGCTCCTTCGCGATGAGGGAGTAGGCGTGCTGCGACGCGTCTGCAAACAGCAGGTCGTAGCGGCCCCCTTCGAGCACCGACTCGAGCAGATCGAGCACGTCCGGCGTGCCGTTGACGACCACGACTTTCTGCGTGGGTCGACTCGCGGTCTTCGTCAGCGTGACTTCGCTCGTGTTCATCTCGTCACCCTCTGCGACGTGAACGATTCAAGAATCGCGCCACGTGGTGGTGGTCCTGCCACCCTTGCGTACCCATCAGACTCCGGCGCCAGCGCCTGGGTTTCACCCCGGCGGCACAGGGGGAATCGGCATTTGGCGGACGGCTCAGTAGTTCCTGACGAATCCGGCCCGCTGATGTTCCCCGCGGGGTCTCGACGGCCGCCTTGCACGCGATGACGGGGTACGGCACTCTTTGGCCCATGTCCATGTCTGAGACACCAGTGTCCACATATCGCAACTTCATAGACGGCCAGTGGGTGCCGGCCGAGTCGGCCGCCACATTTGACAACCGAAGCCCCGCCAACCAGGACGATCTGCTGGGCCGTGTGCCCATGTCGTCGGCCGCCGACGTCGGCCAGGCCGTGGCTGCCGCGCGCGCTGCCTTTCCGCATTGGCGGCTCGCACCGGCCCCCAGGCGCGCCGAGATTTTGTACCGCGCGGCGCAAATATTGTCGGATCGCAAGCAGGACCTCGCGGCCACGATGACGCGCGAGATGGGGAAGATCCTGGACGAGACGCGCGGCGACGTGCAGGAAGCCGTCGACATGGCGCAGTTGATGGCCGGCGAAGGCCGTCGCATGTACGGCCAGACGGTGCCCTCTGAGCTGCGCGACAAGTTCGCGATGTCGCTGCGCCAGCCGATCGGCGTCTGCGGGATGATCACCGCCTGGAACTTCCCGATCGCCGTGCCGTCGTGGAAGATCCTGCCGGCGCTGGTGTGCGGCAACACCGTCGTGTTCAAGCCAGCCGAGGAAGCACCGGCGTCGGCGATCAACTTCGTCCAGGCGCTGGCCGATGCAGGGCTGCCCAAGGGCGTCCTGAACCTCGTGCTCGGTGATGGACCGGGCGCCGGCGCGCCGCTGCTGGCGCACCCGGACGTCAGCGTCATCTCGTTCACCGGCTCGACCGAGACCGGACGTCTCATCAACCAGGCGTGCGCGCCGACGTTCAAGAAGGTGCACCTCGAGATGGGCGGCAAGAACGCAATCCTCGTGATGGACGACGCCAATCTCGAGTTGGCAGTGGACGGCGCGCTGTGGGGTGGTTTTGGCACGACGGGACAGCGCTGTACGGCTGCCAGCCGCGTGGTCGTACACGAGAAGGTCTACAAGGCGTTTCTCGACGCGTTCGTCGCTCGAGCAAAGACGCTGCGCGTGGGTGACGGCCTTGACCCGAACACGCAGATGGGACCGAGCGTGAGCGAGGCGCAGTTGCAGCGCGTAATCGAGTACGTGGCGATTGGTCAGCAGGAAGGCGCTCGTCTGGCCACCGGCGGCACGCGGTTGACCACCGGCGCCTGGAGCAAGGGATTCTTCCACGAGCCGACGGTGTTTGCCGACGTCACACGTTCCATGCGAATTGCGCGAGAGGAGATCTTCGGGCCGGTCGTGTCGGTGTTGTCGTGCGCGTCGCTCGACGAGGCCATCGACATCGCCAACGACGTCGCCTACGGCTTGTCGGCCTCCATTTACACGCAGGACATCAACAAGGCCTTTGTCGCCATGCGCGACGTGTACACGGGCATCTTCTACGTGAACGCGCCCACCATTGGCGCGGAAGTGCACCTGCCCTTTGGCGGGACCAAGGCCACCGGCAACGGCCACAGAGAGGCCGGGACCGCGGCGCTCGACGTGTTCTCCGAATGGAAGTCGGTGTACGTGGACTTCAGCGGCAAGCTGCAGCGCGCGCAGATTGACGTGGTGGACATCTAGCATGCGCCGTGTCGTCCTCTCGCTGATCGTCGCTGCCCTGGTCTTGGGCCGGGCGTCGACGCCCGTCGCGCAGCAGACGGTTCCTACTCCCAAAGATGTCCTGGGATTCACGCCGGGCGACGACTACAAGCTGGCGGACTTTCGGCAGCTGCAGGACTACTTCCAACAACTCGACGCCGCCTCGGACCGTGTGCACGTGTACTCAGCAGGCAAGTCCACCGAGGGCAACGACATGCTCGTCGCCCTCATTTCCTCTGAGGCCAATCTCGGCAAGGCCGAACACTACCGCGACATCAGCAGGAAGCTGGCGTACGTGCGCGGCGTGAGCCCCGAAGGAGCGCGAGCGCTGGCGCGGGAAGGTAAGGCCGTCGTCTGGATCGACAACGGGCTGCACGCCAGTGAAGTCGCCACCGCGCAGCACGCCCTCCTGCTGGCGCATCGCGTGGCCACCGAGGAATCCACCGAGATGCGCGAGATCCGCGACAACGTGATCCTCGTCCTGCTGCCGACGGTGAACCCGGACGGCATGAACCTGGTGGTGGATTGGTACCGGACGCACCTGAACACGCCGAACCAGGACAGTCCGATGCCGTGGCTCTACCAGAAGTACATCGGCCACGACAACAACCGCGACGCCTACATGCAGACGCAGGCCGAAACCCGCGTCGTCAACACGCTGCTGTACAAGGAGTGGCTGCCGCAGATCACGTATAACCAGCACCAGGCTGGGTGGCCGCCGCCGCGGATGTTCGTCCCGCCGTTTCCCGATCCGTTCAACCCCAACATCGATCCGCAGGTCATGCGCGGCATCGACCTGGTGGGCGGAGCGATGCTCGATCGGTTCGAGCGCGAGAGCAAGCCCGGGGTGGTCTCGCGCTACCAGTTCTCCACCTGGTACAACGGCTCGATCCGCACCGCGTCGTACTTCCACAACATGATCGGGATTCTCACCGAGACGTGGCACCCGTCGGCGACCCCGTTCACCTACGACCCCAAACGTTTCCCGCGCGTGTTCGACAACGGCGTGTCGGTGACCGAGCCATCGACCGACTATCCCAGTCCCTGGCTGGGCGGCACGGTACGGCTGGCAGATGCGGTGGACTACATGCTCACCGGGTCGCTGGCCGTGCTGCAGGCGGCGGCGAAGTATCGGGAGCAGTTCCTGTTCGGCATCTACCAGATCGGCGCGCGGCAGATCGGGAAGGGCGCCGCTGAGGCGCCCCTCGCCTACATCATTTCTCCGGAGCAGCACGACGCGCCGGCAGCCGCCTTGTTCGTCGAGACGCTCATGCGCGGCGCCGTCGAGGTTCATCGCGCCGACGGGCCCTTCACAGCCGACGGCACGCAGTATTCCGCCGGTACCTGGGTGGTGCGCATGGACCAGCCGTTCCGGCCCTTCGCTAAGGACCTGCTCGAGAAGCAGCGGTACCCCGACATGCGCTCGTCTCCTGGCGGTCCGCCCTTGCCTCCGTATGACATCGCGGGCTGGACGCTGGCGTACCAGATGGGCGTCGACGCGGTCGCCGTCAAGACGCCGTTCACGGCCAAGCTCACGCAGCTGTCGGACTACCCGCGCGTCGTGGGTCGCGTTGTGCTGCCGCCACGCGGGCTGCCGCATCCAGCGGCGCGTCCGACGATGGCGAGTGCGGTGGCTGACGCAGGCCTGCAGACGGTGGGCGCAGGCACGTATGCCATCGAGCCGAGGGCCAACGCGGCGTTCCGTGTGGTGAACCGCCTGCTGGCCGCTGGCGTACCGGTGGCTCGTATGCCCGAGTCGTTCCTCGTCACCATCAAGGAACCCGCCCAAGGCCGGCAACTGGCCGACATCGTCGGCGCCGAGGGCGTGCTGGCGCAGCGGATCGATTTGCCGCCTCGCACGGCGATCCCGCCCGTGCGCGCGGCGCGGATCGGCTTGTACAAAAGTTGGGTCGCCAACATGGACGAAGGGTGGACCAGGTGGCTGCTCGAGCAGTACGGGTTCCCGTACACGACGCTCGCCGACGCGGATGTTCGCAACGGCAAGCTGCGCGAACGCTTCGACGTGATCATCCTCCCCGACCAGGCGCCGCGGCGCATCGTCGCCGGCCACCAGCCCACCGATCGGCCGCGTGAAGGCCCGTGGGGACCCGTGCCGGCCGAGTACCAGGGCGGCATCGGCGAAGGCGGTGTCGAGGCGCTGAAGATGTTCGTGCACGCCGGCGGCCGGCTGATCACGTTTGACGCAGCCAGCGACCTGCCGCTGCAGTCCTTTGGCGGCGTCTTCGCGCACATCACCAACACCATATCGCCCCTGGCCAAGACGACGTTCTACTGTCCCGGCTCGGTGCTGCGCCTCGATGTGGATATCTCGCAGCCGGGTGCCTTCGGTATGACGGCGCGTCCGGCTGCGTACTTTGCGGGCTCGCGCGGCTTTGCGACCGACGACCCGGCGGTCGTCAGCATCGCGCGCTATGCTGCAAAGGCGGAGGATGTCCTGATGAGCGGCTGGCTGCTGGGCGCGGAGCACCTGGCAGGCCGCCACGCGGTGCTGCAGGTGCCGCTGGGGCAGGGCAGCGTGGTGTTGTTCGCGTTCCGGCCGCAGTTCCGCGCGCAACCGCACGCGACGTTCAAGCTGGTGTTCAATGGGCTGTATCGGTAGATCGCTGTCGCGCGCTCACTGTCCGATGGTTCTCGACGCGACCTGCGACTTCAGCTCGGGATTGACGAAGAACCCCACCTTCTCCGCCGCCCGGATGTGTGACTCCGCCTCCGCATAGCGGCCCTGCGCCTGGTAGAGCGCCGCCAGGTTATTGTGGGCGGCCCCTGTCGTGTCATCGGCCCGGAGCGCCTCCTTGTACGTGCGCTCGGCATCGGCGAAGCGCTCCTTGCGGAAATAGGCGCTGCCCAGCGACAAGGACACGAACGCCGGCACGGGGCTCTCGAAGTCGACGTTGATCTCGCGCTCGATGTCCTGGCTGGTGGACCGGATGCGGTTGTCAATCAGGCGCACCATGTCGCGCGACTGGTCCGTCTGGGGGCCCTTCAGATACTGGCCCCGGATGTGCTGCAGTTCCATGACCCGGTCGCGGCGGGCACGATCGGCGTCCATCCGGTTGTTGAAGCGCTTGCTCACCTCAGCGGTGAACAAGGCTCGGGACTCTTC
>JAENWD010000003.1 GCA_016650245.1 Vicinamibacteria bacterium | reverse complement strand
TCTGCTGGAAGGCGCTTTCGTCGGCGCCGCTGACAGCCGTCGACGCTAGCGTCGTCGACGTGACGGTGCCGGTCGGCAGGTTCGATCGGAACACCTCGTTCCCGTTCAGATAGACCACGACGCCGTCATCGCGCATCACCCGCAGCGTGAGCGATTGGTACGACGCGGGGCTGGCGACGCTGAACGCGTGCCGGAAGTACGTCGTGGTGTACTTCGCGGTGCTGCTGGGGCCAAACGACACGACGGTGGCTTCGTCGCCATCGCCGTATCCCAGTTGCGCCGGTCCCGACGCCCAGGCGCTGTCGGCAAACGCCGGCGCGCGCCACGCGGTGCCCTGGTTGGAGCCGTTGTCGAGGTACTTCCACGTCGCGGTGGTCGCGACCAGGACGCTGGACTGCGCGTCGATGCCGGGCCCTGCCAGCACGAGCGCCAGGAGGGCGCAGGGGAGAAGACGTCGGAGCAAGCGCGCAGCAGTCATGGGTGCGACGATCCTTGAACGGTGGCGGACAGGTCGGCCAAAGCGGTGTCGATGGCCGCGCGTGTGCGTTGTGCGTCGGGTGTCTGGCGACGCGAGGGTGGCGACGAGTCGAGGGCGACGCGTGCGTCGTGATAGGCCTGGCGCGCCTCGGCGGTGCGGCCGGCCTGGCGAAGCAGATCGGCCTTGCGCACGCGCCACACCGTGGCGCGCGGGCTGCGGGCGATGGCGCGCTCCACGCGCGCGAGGGCGTCGTCGTAGTCGCCGGACGTGGCCAGCAGCGCGACGGCTTCCAGTTCGAGGGTCACGATGGGCCCCAGACTCGTCATGAGCGCGTCGAGTCCGGCCACCGCCTGCTGGCGGTCGGCGTCACGACCGGTGGCGCCCAGCAGGCGTGCGCGCTCGAGGCCGTGATCCGGGTCGGGAGCGGCCGCCAGCACCGTGTCGTAGTCGGCGGCGGCCCCAGCCAGTTCGCCACGCTCGCGGAGCGCGCGGGCGCGGACCAGCGTGGCGTTGACGTGTCCAGGATGGCGCGCGAGAAACACGTCGAGGTCGGGTCCGGCCTTGGCGGCCTGTCCGATCTCCACCAGCAGACGCGCGCGGGCCAGGCGCGCGGCATCGAGCGACGGGTCCAGGGCGAGCGCGCGGTCGTAGTCGGCGCGCGCCTGGCGGGGCGCGTGGTGCGCGCGGTGCAACTCGCCGCGCTGCAGGTACAGCCTCGCGTCGGTGGGGGCCGCGGCGATGGCGCGAGTGAGCGCGACGATCTGCTGGTGCAGGTCGCTGTGGGCCGTGGCGGTCGGGGGGCACAACAGTAGCACCATCAGGCACCACGAGGCGTGAATCAGGCGCATCCGGGTGAATTGTAGCGTCTCGCAGCGGAGGACCGCGGTGCTCTGGTCGTCGAAACGGTCGCCAGGGGAGCGTGGAGGATACAGAAAACGCTAGAGGGAACCGCCCACGGACTCCCGGCCCTGCGAGCCTGCCTGCCGTGCCGCGAGGGTCGAGACCACGACCATCGCCACGAGAAGCACAGCGCTGAGGGACAGGACTCCTGTCGCCAGTGCCACGCCCGACCAGGACTCAGGCGCGAGGGTGAGCGCACCGGCAGCCACGAGACTCACGACGAAGGTCGTGCCCGGTCGCGGCACACGGCGGTCGGTTGTCCGGCGAGGGCGCTGCACCAGGAACGCGCCAGCGACGAGGCCACACGCGACCAGCAGCGCTCCGGTGACCTGCGTCGGGGACGCATGCGACGCCTGGCTGGAGAGGTGATCGGCGAGGACGAGTGCCGATGCTGTCACATACAGGATGGCGGTCACGGCGAGCCCGCCCCGGCCGAGCCAGGGCTCGCCGGCGTCGTCGCGGCCAAACGCCTCGACGAGTGCGATCGGCGCGCAGATGCTGTAGATCACGTGACCGCCAACGAACGCCTGGATCATGTGGGCGCTCACGCGGAGCGACGCGATCAACGTCGATTGCCGCGTCGTCTCCCAGGAGTCGATGTCCCTGTAGCTGATGCTGAACAGCGACTGGTCGACGACGCCGGCTTGCACGAGTCCGAAGGCTGTGGCCAGCAAGACCATGCAGGTCCATCCGCGGTTGGTCCGCCTCGTGACCTCGCGGATGACGAGCGCTGGGCATCCGTAGAGCGGCGAAAAGAACGCCAGGCCTGCCAGGAGTCGTACCGGATCGCCGGTCGAGTCGTCATACGCGGCCAGGTACTCCGCGCACACAGGCGCCAGCAGGAGGAGTCCGAGCACCTGCGCGATGTGCCGCCCGGCACTGACGCGTGCGCGTGCAAGCACTCCCCACGCCCCGGCGGTGACCGCGGCGAGTACGCCAGCCAGCTGGATCGATCGGCCGAGGGCGACGCCGACTCCGTCGTGACCGATCACTTCGTACACGCGGCCGTTGACCACGAATCCGACAGTGACGTACAGCCCGAAGCACGTGCCTGCCAGTGGCGCCCATCGCCGTGGGGCGGCCGCAACCAGCACCGCAGCTCCGAGCAGGAGGACGATGCCCCCTGGAACGGTTGGGGAAAGATGTCCAGTCGCCCACACGACGCCGATGCCGATCGCGCTGGTGACGAGTCCACCGACGATGATCGCGATGGTCGACGGAGACTCGGCGCGTGGCGTCATGGGTCGCCGCGAGTCACGACGCGCGAAGGCAGCGGCCCCCACCTTTGAGCGCGGCTTTCAGGATGCTCAGCGCTTTCGGCCCCATCCCATGGAGCTCGGCCAGCTCGTGCTCGGACCACTTGGCGAGGTCTGCAACGGAGCGGACACCGGCGCCATGCAGGGCACGCAGTGCGGGCCCCGAGACGCCTGGCGGAAAGGCCGCGGCGTTTGGATGTGTGGATTCGGCCATCTTGTGGCTACCCTCGCCGGAAGCGCGTCTGATAGGACCTTGTGCGGATCTGGCAGCGAGGCGCCCTGGATGAAGCACAGCCGACGCCGTTGGCTCGGGCGGCGATCGACACGATCGCGTCCGACGGTCGTTGGGTCGGCGAGTAGCCGATGACGAAAAAGTTGTAGTTGTCATAGACCAGTTCGTTGGCGGTGGGGAACCGTTTGCGCACCATTTTTCGGACGGCGCGAATTCGCTGTTGATCTCTGGGATCAAACTTGGCGACACAGGCCTCGAGTTGCTCCTCGGCATCGGCAGCTGCGAGACCAGGGCTCTTCGCTGCGTTCATCTGTCTACTCCTTACCTCCCACGCTGCCAGCGCAGAGGTTTCGCGTCGACCGCGCGGTGAATCATCCCCTTCGCTTCAAGATCGAGTTGCACGGTCTTGGCCCACCAACCGACCTTTTCGCCGCCAGGGAAGAGGTCGAGAGGAGGGTGATCGACCACGGCCGCAACCATCTCTGCCTGTGTCATTCCCAGGGCGCGCGATGGAAGCACCTTCAGCAGGGCACGTCGCATAGCCGTGTATTTGGCGGCGTCCACGCGCTTGGTGTACCCGGGCACATTCACGTTCTCGATCGTGACACGGCCGTCGGGGGCAGGCGTCTTGGCTCGTCCCCTCGCGACCTTGGTCTCTGCCGGCTTCATGGACATGGATGCCTCCTGTGTGTTCGCGCGTCAAGGCGTCCGCCGCTGGCGCGCGAGGGTTGCGAGTGCGACGCTTGTCCCAGTACAGAGCCCGAAGGCAATGGTCACGATGGCAACTCCGGGACCCGCCGTCGCACCCATGAGGACCGCGGTCGCGGCGGCGCATGCGGCTCCGGCGGCCACCGCGCCCAACGCACGACCCAGCCAAGCGCGTGAAGGACCGGACCCGCCGCGCCCGAGAGCCATGACCGTCATCGAGCCGAGGATTGCCGCTGCCGCCAGCCAGAGGTACCGAACATCGTCGCCGGTGCGGACAGCGCGGATGAGCCCAAAGGTCACCGGCACCGCGGCAAGGAGCACCGAGGCGAGGAGCAACTGTCGGCTTCTTCGTGAGCTGGGCATCAGATTCAGTCGATCGTCCGCCTCACGTGCCGCTTCAGCCGCGGCGGCTCATGAGGGCGCCGCCCGTCGGCTGCAAGTGATGTTAGGCGGCGTGTCCTGCTTTGAGTTCCAGTTTCGCCGCTTTCACCGACCCGTTGGACCTCGCCAGATCAAGGCCGGCCACCATCCAGTCGTTGTAGCGACGCATCACGTCATGGGCTTTTGCGATCTCGAGTGCGCTATTCGCGAGTTGGCCCTTTGGAACTCCAGCATTGGCCTCTGAGCGACCAGACGTTCGCCTTGCCGTCAGCGGTCCATTTGACCGCCATGCCACCGGCCTTAGCCGCAGCCCATGACCACATAGACGGCGCGCGCCATTCGTGAAACTTGATGATGGCATCGGCGCCGACCTTTTCAGCCTGCTTCGCGAGCTCTTTCATCAAGTTGTCATCATGGCTGCCGTAGAACTTCTTGCCGGCTTGTACTTCCTTGCGCACTACCACATACGCCCCTGACGGCGGCTCCTCCTCCGTGATGAAGACCCGACACGGCTCTGACGGAGGTGGCTGGGTTCCGGGCTCTGTCGGGTTGCCAGTCGGGCTCGCGTTGGCCCCATTCGCCGTCTGTGACTTCGCTCGAGCCTGCATTGCCTTAATGACGTGGTCGGACACATCGGCGTTTCGAAGCGCGATGAGCGCTTCAGGAGAAAGGTCGAAGTCCGTTGTCGCTGCCTGTTGAACCGCGCCAACGATCACGTCATCCGACAGCTTGGCGGCCGTCATGGAGACGACATCGGCATTGGTCACCGGCTTGGAGGCTTGTTCCGCTTGTCTCGGGGTAGCCCCAGACTTATCGCTCGTTACTAGGATCAGCGCGACAGCTACGATTGGGAATGAACGAAACATCATGCCCTCGCTTACACCGAAGTCGGAATGACACCGACTGCCCAACGCCGGCGCTCAGCCGCGCCGCGACGCGGCGTCGGCTGCAGCGGCTTGTTGGGCAGCCAACTCCATGAGGCGCCGGAGATTCGGATCAGAGAACTCCGCCGATCGGAGCCAGCGATTCTCCTCTTCGACTGACATCGTCGCGATCGTCGAACTCACGTCGTCGCGAACAGCCCGCACCATATGGACGGTATCGAACGTCTTGGCTGAAGCGTTACTCATCGGCGAGCACCTCTCGGGGGGACCGAATCTCGAGCATCGGGTATCCGAACCTGGCGTTCACTCCGTGGTACCCATGAATACGAGGCAGGTTCACAACGTGCCGGAAGTTCCAACTCACGAGCGCGTCGACGTTCGCGACGGTCGCCATCGCGATGTGCTGGGCGTCGGCCAGCATGTTCGCCTTGAGGATGCCCTCGGCGAGATAGCGCCGGGCTAGCTCGTCGGCCGCGGGCGTGAGCCGGACCACCTCGATATGGCCGTCAGGAACCGTCGCGATCACCTCGCGCACGGCCGCAGGGGCCGGCTGCAATTCCCGGAGAGTCAATTCCGAGAGAACGAGCCGCACATCGCCGCGGATGAATGCGTCCATGAGTCGCCGGGAATGAACGCGGAACTCCTCGTCCTCGCAGCCGCCAATGACCGACGTGTCGGTGTAGATTCGGCCTACCACGGTCCCATTCTACGCTCCCGGTCTTGCGCCGCAGCGGCCCCGCTTGTCTGCCCAACGGCCAGCGTTCACCACCGGCCGCTCAGGATCCCACCAGCGGCCGCCTGGTGCAACGCGTGTTAGGCGGCTCCTCCTTGCGGTACATCAATTCTCTTGATTGCGCGTTGGGCAAAGCGCCGGACATCACCACTGGGATCGGATAAGGCGCGGCGGAGCGCGGGGAGCGCGTCTCTCGCCGGGGGACCAATGCCGGTCAACCCAATACACGCACTGTTGCGTGAGCCTTCGTCTGGATCGGTCAGAAGCTTGACGAGAACGGGGACAGCCGGAGCAGCAGGTGAGCCAATCGCGCCGATCGCCTGTGCCGCCAGCTGCCGTACCCTGGCATCGGTGTCCGCCACGGCCTCAATCAGGGAAGAGAGGCACGGGTGGATATCCAACTTCGGTTGCGACAAATCTGACCAACCGCCTGCCGCCACACTCAGAAAGAGCGCCACGTTTCGTCTGATTTGAACGTCAGGATGAGACAGACCTCGGGCGGCCAGAGCAGGCAGAGCGTCCTTGCCGATCTCGCGGAGTTGCAGGTATACCGCGCGGCGCCGTTCCTCGACAGGATCTCTAGATCCGTCCGATCGCGCGATGCCTGGCAATGCTGCTGGAAACTCACGTAGCTGTTGAAGGAGGCGCTCGGCTTGAGTCGAGTCGCCCGGCACCTGCGCCGATGCCCCGACGGACCACAGAAGCACGAGCGCTATTGCTCTGATACTGATCCCCATGGTGACTTGCGCCCTTCAGTCCGCCTAACGACATGCCGCTCAGCCGCGAGCTGCGACCTCGATGCTCACTTTACGCCGACCTGCCCGCCGCTCGTCGGCTGCAGCGGCTGGTTAGGCTGTGGCCCCGACGCCGTCCAATCGGAGAACCTGACACTGCACACAGGCGACACGGAAAGGCCATGCCCGGCCCTTTGCCACCCCGAGCCGCGAATCGCGAGCCGGGCGGACAGCATGTCTGCGCGCGTTTCAGGAGTCCGCAGCTTGCGCGAGTGACCACAGATCCTCGAACTGGTGTGCTCCGATCTTGTCGGTCCAGTCTGAGCCGAACAGGCATGCTGAGTCGGTGAACAGGCCGCGGTCGCCGTCGCGCGGAGCGCAATACAAGGGCCCGCGATCGTCACCGAGCCCGATCTCACGGCTTGGAACGCCTCGGTCGTCGAGTTCGATCAGCCACTGGGTCACCCGCGCGTAGGCTTCGGGGACGCTTCCCGAGAATACCGCGGCATCGACGGCAATGTGGCGCATGCGATCAGCCTAACAGCGTTCACCAGCGGCCGCTTCGATTTCGCGCGCGGCCGTCTGGTGCAACGCGTGTTAGGCACCGTGCCAGGTTGGGTGTACCATGGAATTCTAGACTGGGGCGAACATGCCAACTCCCGAATCCGTCGTGCGATGCGACCCAGATGTGCTCGGGGGAACCCCTGTCTTTGCGGGCACCCGCGTCCCGGTCAAGAACCTGCTAGATTACCTCGCCGCAGGCGATGGCCTCGATCGATTCCTCGACCACTTTCCGTCCGTCACGCGGGAACAAGCCGTGGCGGCACTGGAAGTGGCCAAGGATTTGCTAACGTCTCGTGCGACTCCTACTCGATGAATCGTTGCCCCGGCCGCTCGCGGAGCTGTTGACTGGCCACGATGTTCGCACCGTCACGGAAATGGGTTGGACCAGTCTGAGCAACGGTGCGCTGCTTCGCCAAGCGGCGCCCGTGTTCGACGCGCTGCTGACTGCCGACCAACACATCGAGTTCCAACAAAACCTGAAGGCGTTGCCAATGGCGGTTGTTGTTCTTGTTGCCGACAGCAACCGCCTGGAGTCTCTTGAGCCGCTCGTTCCAGACATTCTCCACGTTCTTGAGACGCTCCAACCAAACGTCCTCGTTCGCGTAGGTGCCTAACTACTATTGAGTAGACCGCTTCAATCGGCCTGCAGCTATGCGCGGCAGGCCGCCAACCGTGTGTCCCACGGTATGCGGTTGAACGCCCGGATGTTAGCACGCTGCTGACGGCCATCGGCAGAGCCGCGTTGGCTGCCAGAAACGGCGTTACTTGTCGACCGTTCGCAGCTAACCTGTCGACTCGTCCTCGGCTGGCAACCGCCGTTGGATTGACCCGCGTGATGTTGGACGCAGCGGCCTGCGCGACGCAGCCGGCGCTGGCTGCGAAATCTCCGCAGCCAACGCTGTCATCAAATTCGATCCTCGGGCTCTTCACGCCCAGACCACCGCGATTCAACACGTGCGTGTAGATCATGGTCGTGCTCACGTCCGAATGGCCGAGCAGTTCCTGCACGGTGCTCACGGCACTGAATGCTTGATTCTGCGTCGATGCGGCCACGGACTTTTCGATCGCCAGCCATGTGAGGAAGGCTGTGGACCTCAGACGCGCCGAGATCGGTCGGGTACCGCTTGCCGTGAAACAGGATGTACCGGCGGATCCAATGAACGTACGCCTCCTCGGTCCGTCGGCTGTAGTGGCGGCCGCGAATCTCCGCGCGTACACGATCGAGTAGCTTCGGTCGCTCCTTCCGTGATTCGCTTCCCTCGACCAGACGATGGCATCGTCTGGTGCTTCCACGTGCCCCCGACGGGCGGATGCATAAAAGACTTGAAGCGAATAAAAAGCGAAAGTAGAATACCGGCCATGGCCCCTGCCGCTGCCCGCGCTGAACTGGAATCGCTGCTGCGCGCCCGGAAGCTCGATCGCACGCTCACCGTGACGCCCCCGCTGCCGGCCACCCATCCGGCCGATCGGCTGGTGACCACCGGCGTGCCGTCGCTGGACGCCGCGCTTGGCGGCGGCGTGCCGCGTGGCCAGATTTCGGAGCTGGTCGGCGTCGTCTCTTCGGGTCGCACGGCAGTGCTGCACCGGCTGTTGGCGCAAGCCACCAGCCAGGGGGAACTCGCGGCAGTCGTGGACGTGGGCGACGCGTTTGACCCGGCTGCGGCGGCCGCGCAGGGCGTGCGGTTGGACCATTTGCTCTGGGTGCGCGGCGAGGCCGAATCCGCTGTGTCGCGCGCCATCAAGGCGCTCAACCTGGTGGTGTCGGCGGGCGGCTTCGGCCTGGTGGTCTTCGATGCCGGTGGCGTGCCCGCGCGCGCGCTGCGGCAACTGCCGTTCACCACCTGGCTGCGTGTGCATCGGGTGCTCGAAGGCGGCGACACGGCCTGCGTGCTGCTGGCCGACGCGCCGCTGGCGCGCAGTACCGGGGGCGCATCGGTGCGGCTGGGCGCCAATCGGCACGCCGAGATCACCGATAGCGCAGCCGTGCCGGACTTCCATGCGCGGGTGCGGGCCAACCGGTTCATCGGGACCGGTCCCCACGCGCGCCGGTTCAGCGGCTTGTCGATGAACGCCGACGTGCAGTACGCGCTGCGCAGCGCGTCGTGTGTGTTGGCGGCCACAGAGCCGCAGAGAGATTTGGCCACAGAGACACGGAGCGCACAGAGGTTCTGAAAGGCATTTTATGTACAGGAGATCAGGAGATCAGGAGCGCAAGAAGCAACAAATCCTGATCTTTTGAACTCCTGGTCTCCTGTGTAGCCTCTGTGGCGTTCCCTAATAAAGATCTCCGTGTGCTCCGTGGCTCTGTGGCAGAGCGGAGGCAACAATGATCGCCTGTGTGCTGCTCGTGCGGTGGGCCGACACCATCGCCACGCCTACCACGGCGTTGCTCGAGGTCGCCCAGCGGTTCTCGCCGCGTGTGGCCTGGGTGGAACCGCACGCGCTGGCCATCGATCTGCACGGGCTCGAACGGCTCTTTGGCGAGCCGCGCGCCATCGGCGAGCAGCTGCGGCGCGCGCTGGCGAAGGCCGGGCTCGAGACGCACGTCGCGGTGGCCTCCACGCGCACGGCGGCACGGCTCCTGGCCCACGCGCGTGCCGGGCTCACGGTCGTCGCGCCGGGCGCTGTTGCCGAGGCGCTGGCAGCGCTGCCGATTGCGCTGCTCCCGTGCCTGCTCGGTGATGAGACGCCCGTGCAGGAGCTCGTGAAAGAGCTCGTGGGAAAAAATGCCAAGCCCCGGCGTCGCCGCGGGCACGCCCCCGTGTCGGATCTGCTGTTGGTGTTTCGCCGGTGGGGGCTGCGCACGCTGGGGGAGTTGGCGGCGCTGCCGGCCCCCGACTTGGCGGCCCGTCTAGGAGCCCAGGGGCCTCGGTTGCAGGCGTTGGCGCGTGGCGAGGATCCGGCGCCGCTGGTGCCGCTGGTCGAAGACGAGCGGTTTGAAGCCACGCTGGCGCTCGAGTGGCCCATCGAGGGACTCGAGCCGCTGTCGTTCGTGCTCAGCCGGCTGTGCGAGCCTGTCTGCCAGCATCTGGAACGACGGGGACGCGCCGCATCCATCCTGCACGTCGAGCTCAAGCTGGTCACCCGCACGATCTGGGCGCGCCGGCTCGAGTTGCCGGCCCCGATGAAAGATCCGCGCACCTTCAGGACGCTGGTGCTGCTCGACCTCGAGTCGAACCCGCCGCCGGCGGCCATCGACGCGGTGACACTGCGCGTGGACCCCACGCCCGCGCGCACCCTGCAGCACTCGCTGCTCGAACGTGCGCGTCCGCAGCCCGAACAGGTGTCGACGCTGGTGGCGCGGCTGTCGGCTTTGATGGGCGGTCGACGCGTCGGCCGTCCGGTGCTGGTGGATTCGCACCGCCCCGACGCCTTCACGATGGAAACTTTCACTGGGGACGATCAGCCGGACGTCCGCAGTCCGGAGTCCGCAGTCCGGAGTCCGCAGTCCGGAGTCCGCAGTCCGAATCTCGTTCCCGCCCTCCGGCGGTATCGTCCGCCGGTGCCTGCCCGGGTGCGCGTGGTCGATGGGCGCCCCGTGCAGGTACGCGCGACCCGCGCCGGTATGGCCGGTGGCGCCATCGAGATGATGGCCGGTCCCTGGCGGTGTTCAGGCGAATGGTGGGCGTGTGACGCGGCCTGGGACCACGACGAGTGGGATGTCGCGCTGTCTGGCGGGACGATCTGTCGTTTGTCGCGAGATCGCCTCAAGGACCGCTGGTTCGTCGCAGGTGTGTACGACTAGGCCCGCAGTCCGTAGTCCGCAGTCCGAAGTCCATGTTGACGATTACGTCTGAGGCTGTCACGATCGTGCGCCATGCGACTCCGATCGACGCTTCTTGCTGCGCTCGTCACCACCACCGCCGTGACGGCCGCGCGGCTTCCTCCACAGTCCCCTCCGGCCCAGGTGCCGGCTGAAAGCGACGCCAACACCGGCCTGCGCTTCTCATTCGTCGACGTCGAAGGCGGCGCGGCCACGCTCATCGTCACGCCGGCAGGCGAGTCGGTGCTGATCGATTCAGGCTTTCCCGGCGATAGAGACGCGGGTCGCATCGCCGACGCCGCTCGCCAGATGGGCGCGACCGAGATCAACCACTACATCACCACGCACTGGCACACCGATCACGTCGGCGGCATCGGGCCGTTGAGCAAACTGATCCCGGTGCGCGCGACCTACGGGCACCGCATCCCCGACCCGTTGCCCGACGACATCAACGCCGACCTGGTCGCCGCCTGGAAGGCCGTGTCGGCCACCCCCACGTTTCTGGCGGCCGGCGACTCCATCTCGCTCCGCGGCAAGCGTGGCACGCCCACGCCCAAGCTGCGCGTGCTTGCGGCCAACGGCCTGGTCGAAGACGAGAAGGACGGGGCGCCGCCCATCATCAAGTGCGAGAAGGGCCACGAAGCCAAGCCCGAAGACACGTCGGACAACGCGCGAAGCCTGGTGCTGCACCTCAACTTCGGCGACTTCGACCTGCTGGCCGGCGGCGACCTGACCTGGAACATCGAGCACAAGCTCGTCTGCCCGCGCCGGCGCGTGCCCACGGTGGACGTCTACCTGGTGAGCCATCACGGGGCGGATTCCAGCAACAACCCGGCGCTGGTCGAGGCCCTCGATCCGGAAGTCGCCATCGTCAACAACGGCCCCCGCAAAGGCGGCGAGCCCAGGACGATGGCGCAGTTGATCACGCAGTTGCGTGACGTCGGCGTGTTCCAGTTGCATCGCAACGTCAGACCAGGTGCCGTCAACGCCGAGTCGGGTCGGATCGCCAACCTCGACGAGGCGTGCACCGGGCAGTTGATTCGCATGCGCGTCGAGCCCGGCGGGAGCCGCTTTGTCGTCTCGATCCCGTCGCGCTCCGTCGACCGCGTCTTCAGCGCGCAGTAAGGGGCTCCCATGCGCGGCACGTTCCTCGTCGTCGGTACATGGGCCGCGCTCATCAACCCGCCTTCGTCTTCGGCGAGGCAGGCTCCAACCAGGCCCAACCTGACCCAACCCGCCCCAACCCGGCCCAACCCGGTTAATCCTTCCGCGCGCTTCGAAGCACTGTCCGAGATCACACCAGCCAACGTGTCGCGGTTGCGCGTCCTCTGGACGGCACACACCGGCGAGTTCTCTGGCGGGCAGGGGCCTAATCCGACTCGCGCGGTGGAGGGGTTTCAGACGCGCCCCGTGCTGGTGGGCGACCTGCTCGTCGTGACGACGACCACCAGCAAGGTGATCGCGCTCGAGGCTGAGACCGGCGTCGAGCGCTGGCGGCTCGACCCGTTTGCGGGCCGGACGCGCACGTGCGAGTCACCGCATCGTGGGGTCGCCCTGTGGCAACCCGCCGACGTCGCTGACGCGACGATCTTCTCGGGCACCTGCGATGGGCGGCTGGTGGCGATCGACCCCGCGAGCGGTCGGCTGCGGAGCGCGTTCGGCGCGGAGGGCGTCCTCGACCTGCGTCCCGGTATCGATGCGCGTGACGGCGAGCAGTACGGCGTCACGTCGCCGCCGGCCATCTACCGCGACCTGGTAATCGTCGGCGCGCTGGCCCCTGAAGGCGTGGCGCGCGGGCCGGCCGGCGACGTGCGCGCATTCGATGTCCGCTCGGGGAAGGAGCGCTGGCGGTTTCACACAGTGCCGCGCCCTGGCGAACCTGGGCACGACACGTGGTCGGCCGACGCGTGGCAACGGCGCACCGGCGTGAACGTCTGGACCTCGATGAGCGTCGACCAGGCACGTGGGCTCGTGTACTTGCCGCTGGGCTCGGCGTCGTACGACTTCTACGGCGGCGATCGGCCCGGGGCCAACCTCTACGCCAACTCGCTGGTCGCACTCGACGCGGCGACAGGCGTCCGCCGCTGGCATCAGCAACTGGTCCATCACGACATCTGGGACTACGATCTGCCGGCGCAGCCGATCCTCGTCGACGTCGCGCGCGGTGGCCGGACAATTCCCGCCGTCGTGCAGCTCACCAAGATGGGGCTGGTCTTCGTCTTCGATCGGGTCACCGGCGAGCCGGTGTTCGGCATCGAGGAGCGCGCGGTCCCGCAAAGTGACACGCCCGGCGAGCACACCTGGCCGACCCAGCCGTTTCCCGTCAAGCCGCCTCCGCTGGTGCGCGTCACGGCGATCACGCGCGAGGAGTTGACGACGGTGACGCCCGAGTCGCGCCAGCAGTGCGAGGGGATGTTCGACAAGGCGCGAAGTGGTGGGCTCTACTCCGCGCCGGGACGCGAAGCGACGGTCTGGTTTCCCGGCACGATGGGCGGCGCGACCTGGTCGGGTGGCGCCGCCGATCCGGGGCGCGGTTTGTTGTTCGTCAACACCAACGATGTCGGCGCCGTGGGGCTGATGAAAGAGCAGCCGCCGGGTGCGCCGCTGGCGTATCGACGAGCCAGTCCATGGGGCGAGTACGCGCGGTTTTGGGACTCGTCGAGCCTGCCGTGCCAACGGCCGCCGTGGGGGCAGTTGCACGCCGTGGATCTGGCGACCGGCGACATCCGTTGGCAGGTGCCGCTGGGCAACGCGCCCCAACTGGCCTCGCGCGGGATCACCGGGACCGGCACGCCGAACATCGGTGGCGCAATCGCCACCGCCAGCGGCCTGGTGTTCATTGCCGCCACCAACGACGCCCGCTTCCGTGCGTTCGACGCGGCCTCGGGCCGCGTGCTGTTCGAGGCGTCTTTGCCGGCCAGCGGACATGCCACTCCGATCACGTACCGCGCGCCGCGCTCGGGCCGGCAGTTGGTGGTGGTCGCCGCCGGCGGGGGAGGGAAGTTCTCGGCGACGGTCTCAGATACAATCATCGCGTTCGCGCTCCCGTAATCGTCAATCGTCAATCTGCAATCGTCAATGCGTACATCGCTGCCCTCCGACCTCGCTGGT
>JAENWD010000002.1 GCA_016650245.1 Vicinamibacteria bacterium | reverse complement strand
GGCGGGCGACTCGCTGTACGACTTCGCGCTCTACGAGTAGCGTCTGAACGTGGGAACGTGGGAATGTGGGAACGTGGGATGAGATCGGCGGTGCGACGGCAAGCGGCAGTGGCGCTGTTGGCGCTCGGCGCGAGCGCCTGCGGTCGTGCCCTTGCGCCGCCCGCCGCGGCGCCGCCGGCCATCCGCGTGTTCGTCTCGAACGAGACGGCCGGCACCGTGGCGATCGTCGATCCCGCAACCGGCGTCGTCGAGCACTCCATTGTCGTCGGCAAGCGGCCGCGCGGGCTGAAACTGTCGCGTGACGGCCGCCGGTTGTTCGTGGCCTTGTCGGGCTCCCCGATTGCGCCGCCCGGCGTGGACGAGTCCACGCTGCCCCCGCCGGATCGGGCCGCCGATGGCATCGGCGTCGTGGACCTGGCCACGCGCACGCTGGTCCGCACGTATCCCAGCGGACAGGATCCCGAGTCGTTCGATCTGTCGCTCGATGGCCGCACGCTCTACGTCTCGAACGAGGAGACGGCGGAGATGTCGGTGCTGGACCTGGAGACGGGAACCATCGTCGCGCGCGTGCCAGTGGGCGAGGAGCCCGAAGGCGTGACCGTGCGGCCCGACGGCCGCGCCGTCTACGTCACGTCCGAAGCGGACGGCACCGTGGTGGCGATCGACACGTCCACGCGCGCCGTCATCGCGCGGGTCCCGACGGCTAAGCGTCCACGCTCGATCGTCTTCACGCCCGATGGGGCCACGATGTTCGTGACCGGCGAGACCGGGAATGCCGTGTCGGTGGTGGATGTCGCCACGCACACCGTGACGTCGACCATCGTCCCGGGCGGATCGGTGGGGGACGCGGGGCCGCCGCGTCCCATGGGTGCTGTCCTGTCGCCGGACGGACGGGAGCTGTTCGTGTCCAACGGCCGTGGGCGGTCGGTGTCGGTGATCGACGTCGCGACGCGGCAGGTGACGCGGACGATTGCCGAGGTCGGCGCGCGGCCGTGGGGCATTGGCATCAGCCCGGACGGACGCACGGTGTACACGGCCAACGGGCCGTCCGGCGATCTCTCTGTCATCGACGCCGCCAGCGGGCGTATCCTGCGTCGGATTGCGCTGGGCGGCAGCCCGTGGGGCGTGGCGGTGTGGTTGGGAACATAGCGCCGGCAGGCGCGGCGAGGAGGGTGGATCGATGCATGAGGTCCTGCTGTGGATTGGACGTCTGGCTGGCCTGGCCGGCGTGCTGCTTTGCGGGGTGGCCGTGGCCGCCCGGCTCTCCGGGTCGTACGAGCTGGGAAGTTTTCAGGCGCTCACGCTGCTCGACGCCGGGACCGCCGCCATGGTGATGGCGTGCCTCGCGTACCTGGCGTTGCTGGCCGAAGGGCGGTCGGCAAACCGGTAGCCCGCTGGAGCGACGTCGCGCCGTCACCGGCCTGCGGACTTTTCGGGAGGCGCGTCCAAAACCCCCCTGCCCCGGGACCATTCCGAGTGCGCCCAGGCGGATTGCCTGCGCAGGGTGGTTGAACCGCTGGTATTCCCTTTGCTGCTCCGGATCCTGGCACCGCTGTGATGTGGTGCCTCGGGTTAGTTGGCACGAGAACCGGTCGTGCCAGGACGGAGCACGCTATGAGACGTATCGCACTCGCCCTGATCGCCGTTGTGTCATTTGCCTGTTCGGAAGCCACTAGTCCAGTGGCACCCTCGCCAGCGGTCTCGGATTCCACCGCTGTTGTCGTTCCTGATCAAGCCGACCACGGAGGCCGCGCTCTTGCCGCGCTGCTGACGGGCAGCGCCGTCGTGTCTAGCCGGGGCGGCTCAGATGGTTCTGGAACGTTTTCGATGACCGCCAACGCGGGCCAACGCGAGTTGTGCTACGCGCTGCGCACGGAGAACATCGGTACGATTTCGGAGGTGCACCTGCACCGTGGCACGGCCGGAGAAAACGGGGAAGGCGTCTTCACGCTGAGTCTGGGCTTCGGCGGGTACGCCAGTGAATGCGTCGACCACCTCGACCGGTCGCTCATCCACGACATCTTGCGCAATCCTGAGGGCTACTACATCGTCGTGCATACGGTGGATTACCCGGACGGGTCGATCCGTGGCCAACTGGCGTTCCATCGCCAGGCGTACGAGTAGCCGGGAGGTTTCGGGGGCGCCCTCGAGCGCCCCCCACTTGTTTACGCCAGGAGCCGATCACTCGAATTCGAGCGTGCCGAAGCTCCGGAACTCGTGAAAGCTCTTGCCCACGCGCGCCCAGTCCCACGAGACCGACGTGCCGCCGTCGTAGTCCACCCGATAGAAGTTGGCGCGCCAGCGCGAGCCCTTCGCCGGCGGCACGCCGCGCAGCGGGCTGAGCAGCGCAAAGGGAATCATGAACTCGGCGCGCCAGCCCTGAATCGCCGCGCCAGGCTGCTTTGGTCCGCCGGCAATGGAGGTCGCATGTCGGACGCGACGGTCGCCGCCGTAGTGCCACGGCCGCCAGCCGAGAAACTTCTCATCGAAATTTGGGATCAGGATCGGCAGCTCGCGCCCGAGAGGCGAGACCTCGTACTCGAAGTAGATCGTGTCGCGCTGGTCGGGCCAGAGGAAGGCCTCGAAGACGTCTTCCTTCCACAGGTCCGAGAAGTCTTCCTCGAAACTCGCCGTGAGGCGAGTGTCGGCGGCGTCCATCAGCACGTAGAGGCCGACGGGCGACCACGCCACTTTCATCCGCGTGGCT
Source organism: Vicinamibacteria bacterium (assembly GCA_016650245.1). GTDB lineage: Bacteria > Acidobacteriota > Vicinamibacteria > Vicinamibacterales > JAENWD01 > JAENWD01. Next base: position 2,475 of record JAENWD010000002.1, on the reverse strand, counting down.
GGCGCGTTGGCCGCGCCGGCGCGGGCGTTGAGCGTCGTCCACGGCACCGCGTGCCATGCCGTGTCGTCGCCCCGGCCGTTGACGGCGAAATCCTGAACGGCCGGCACTTTCAACACCGGCGGCGCCGCGGTCTGGGCGATCAGGCTCGCGCGGGGTGGCGTCATTCCGTGAGCCAGGACGGTGAGGCCGATGGCGAGGGCACCTGTGAGGGGGAGGGATGGGGCGAGGCGATTGCGCATGGCCTTTATGATAGCCGTCGGACTACGGACTACGGACTACGGACTTCAGGCCATGCCGCCACGCGCACATCATTCGGTGTACGTCGTCTATCTCCGCAACCCGCGTGGCGATGGCAAAGCCGGCTACTACGTCGGCATGACCGGGCTGACGCCCGAACAGCGGTTTGCGAACCACGTGGTGGGCAAGAAGGCGGCGGGTGTCGTGCGGCGGTTCGGCGAGCGGCTGGTGCCGAAGTTATACGCGCATCTGAACCCGATGCCGTACGAGAAGGCCGTGCGGATGGAAGTGGAGCTGGCCGAAAGTCTGCGCAAGCGCGGCTACCAGGTGTTTGGCGGGCACTAGGCGGACTACGGGCTACGGACTACGGACTACGGGCTTTGGGCTACAGCCTTCGGGCGACGGGAATCAGCGGGGCTGGCTGTCGCGCACGAGGCGGTCGAAGTCGCTGAGTAGTTCTGGCGCCTCCAGCGCGTCTGCGAACTCTTGTACCACCGCCCGCGCGGCCACGGTGTCCACGTCTGGAAATGTTCGCAACAGGGTCTCGATGTCTGCGCGATCGCGCGGCCGGTTGGCGATGGCCTTCATGACGAGCAAGTGGACGGGGGTGGCAACCTGCAAGACGACTGCGCCCACGTCGATGGGTTCTGCGCGCTCGACCAGCTCCTGTTCGAAGGGGAGCGCCCCACACGAGATATCAAGGGGGACGCCGCTCGAGTGTGCCAGGAGCAGCACTCGGGTCCGCTGAGCGAAGGCGAGGACGTCAGCTCTGCGGGGCATTATCGAGAATGGCTCCGCGGAGGCAACCAACTCCGGCCATCGCGCGTCGTCTGTCCACACGACCAGGTCGATGTCTTTGGTGAACCGAGGCGCGGCCTGCAAGGCCACGGCGAGGCCGCCGATGAGCGCGTAGGGGACACGAGCGGCAGACAGCCAATGGGCCAGCGCCACCAGCGCCTCGCTCAGCGCGTCATCGACTCGCGCTTCGGACACGATAGACCGACCGTAACTGTTGGAAACGCGCCCAGACTGCGGGCTCCTCGTCATCAGGCCAGTCCGCCAGCGGGACGGCGCCTGCGAGGGCGCGCAGTTGAGCGAGATCGAGGAGGCGCCGGGCAGGCGACGAGGCGCCCGAACTGAGGGCTGTGGCCTGGTTTACCTCGGTCCAGCGCGCTCGCCAGGCGATCAACTGGTCCCGACTTGTCACATCGCCAGTATATAGAGTCTGAGGCGGTGCTGGTCTCTAGACGCGCGGAGCCCAGCGCCCCACCATCCATCCGGCGAGCGCTCCAAAGAGCGTGCCTGTGATGAGGATGGGCGCATACGCCTTCGTGATCATGGCGTCTGGGACGCTGGTAAGAATTCCAACGACCACGCCGGAGGCGACCGGTGACAGGGGGAGCCTGACCGTTGCTGCAAAGAGGCCCAGCGCGAACCGCGCGCAGAACGCACCCAGCAGGGCCGCGCGCTTGTCCTGAAACGTCAAGGGCAACATCAGTAATACGTCGGCAATACCGAAGGCCACGCCGAGCAGCACGCCGAAGGTCACGCGAGTCATGGTCGGTTTCTCCATCCAGGAATGTCCTGGGCGCCCACAGCGTGCCACACCCGGCGTCCTGCCGCGGGTGCCATCGATCGCTTGCCCCATTTCTGACGCTTGGCTATACTGGTCGTTCGTGCGCCCGTAGCTCAGTTGGATAGAGCGCCGGACTTCGAATCCGTAGGTCGCAGGTTCGAGTCCTGCCGGGCGCGCCACCGCGCGCGGTGCGCGCGGTGGCACGCCCGACAGGCTCTCGTTCATGCCGCGGAACGCGTTGCGTCCCGCGAACATGTGCGAGTCGTTGTCAGGGTCAACGCTCGGCAGACCACCGGGCATAGTGCGCCCGTAGCTCAGTTGGATAGAGCGTTGGCCTCCGAAGCCAAAGGTCGCAAGTTCGAGTCTTGCCGGGCGCGCCAGAACGCATCGACGATTGACGATTGCAGATTGACGATTGGCCAAGTCGTCACCTGCGGTCGCCGAGAAATCGTCAATCGTCATTCTGCAGTCATCAATGTACGTCCCCCGAGTGGGCCCGTAGCTCAATTGGCAGAGCAGCAGACTCTTAATCTGTTGGTTGTAGGTTCGATTCCTACCGGGCTCACCACCATCACAGTCCAACGCCATCAACGACTTGCCATCGGTTGCCAGGGCGACCGCGGACAGGAATCGAACCCCCAACGAGAACCAGGCGGCAGCCG
>JAENWD010000001.1 GCA_016650245.1 Vicinamibacteria bacterium | reverse complement strand
CGCGCGCCATGATCACCAGGTCGCGGTAGAGCACGGGCGAGGTCCCCAGGCCATGGTGCCCATAGAAGGGGTAGTCGCGGTTTGTCCAGACAACCTTGCCGTTGACCAGGTCCACCGCCGCGAAGCTGCCGTCGCCGAACGCCGTGTAGACGCGGGCGCCGTCGGTGACCGGCGTCGGCGTCGCATAGGAGTTTCTGCCTTCCTTCCGCTTCAGCGCCTGGGTGAAGACCAGCGTGTCCCACAGCACCTCGCCCGTGCGTCGGTCCAGCGCCAGCACGTGACAGGCACGGCCTTCATCGCGCGCCGTGGTCACAAGCACACGGCCTCCCCAAGCGATGGGCGACGACCACCCCTCGCCAGGAATAGGCGTCGTCCACATCACGTCGCGGTTTGCGCTCCACGAGACGGGCAGCCTGATCTCTTTCGAGAATCCCTGCCCCGTGGGCCCTCGGAACCCGGGCCAGGGATCGGCCCCGGCCACGACGGCAAGCGGACCCGCCACGAGGATTGCGGAGAACAACGTCTTGATGCGCATGAGGAGGCTCCGGCGCCCGATTCTAGTCGGACTGCGGGCTGCGGGCGACGGGCTTCAGGGCTACGGGCTACCAGATCACGCGGGCGGGATACTGCGCGACCAGGGGGTCGGGCGTCACCAGCGTCATGCCGTGGACGATGGCCTGGCAGACCAGCAGGCGGTCGAATGGGTCTTTGTGCAGCCACGGCAGGCGCGCAGTGTGGAGCACGGATTCTTCGTCCACGGCCAGCGATTCGACGCCGTGCTGCCTGCGCAACTGCGGGATGAGCCGCGCGGGCGACTCGTCCAGCACGAGGCGCCCGAGGGCGTGCTTGGTGGCCATCTCCCAGGCCGAGGCGGCGCTGAGATAGACCTGGTGCTCGGGCGAGCGGATCAGATCGCGGGCGCGCGACGACAACCGCGCCGGTTCGGCGCAGGCCCACAGGAACGTACACGTGTCGAGCAAGAGCTTCATCGCCGCGGCTTCCGCCGCCGCGGCGCCTTGGCCTCGCCCAACTCTCCGGGCGGGCCTTCAGCCACGTGCCACCCTCGCTCGGCAGCGACGGCAGACGCGTGGTAGAAACTCCCAAGCACGTCGTCTGGCAAAGGCTCGAAGAAGCTGTCGGGCACCGAAAGGCGCCCCTTCGCCATGCCCAGCGCCCGCGGCGTCGTCCGCGTGCCGGCGACCTTGCGCAACTCGGCCACCGGCTGGTTGCGGCGGCAGATCACCACGTGTTCGCCCTGCTCGACGGCGTTGAGGAACTCGGACAGGCGTGCCTTGACCTCGTGGATGTTGACCATCTTCATGGTCATAATTATAGACCGACTACGGACTACTGGCTACGGACTACAGGTTTTGGTCCGGAGTCGTGAGTCCGGCGTCCGCAGCCTGGAGTCCGCAGTCTGGAGTCCGCAGTCCGAACTCGTCTGATACGATTCCACAAATGCTCCCCACGACCCTGAAGTTCCTGCACGTCCTGCTGGCCATCACGGCCGTCGGCTTCAACCTGGCCTACGGCCTCATCATCGGCCGCGCGCGCAAGGCCGGCACCGCCGAGCTGACATTCGCGCTCCGCACGGTGAAGGTGATGGACGACTACGTCGCCAACCCGTGTTACGTGCTCCTGCTGCTCACCGGCGTCGGCATGGTCCACACGTCGGGCTATCCGTGGGCGTTGATGTGGATCCACGGATCGATGGCGCTGCTCGTGGTGGCCTTGGTCCTCGGCATCGGGTTCTACACGCCGACTCTGCGCAAGCAGATCGCGATTCTCGACAGCCGCGGGGCAAATGACCCCGAGTTCGTGCGACTGTCGAAGCGCGGCGCGATGCTGGGCGGCATCCTCGGCGTCATTGTCCTGGTCATCGTCGCGCTGATGGTCTACAAACCGGTCTAGAAGCCGTGGTTCACAGGTTCGGAGGATTTTCGACATGCATCGTCGTGACTTTCTGTTGAAGTCGACCGTCACCGCCACCGCCGCGTGCGTAGCGCAGGGCTTCAGCTCTGCCGGCACCGCCTTCGCGCAGACACCGGCGGCGGCCGCCAAGCCGAAGAAGAACACCTTCAGGCTGAAGTACGGGCCCCACTTCGGTATGTTCAAGGCGCACGCCGGCGAAGACCTGCTGGATCAGTTGCGCTTCATGGCCGATGTCGGTTTCACGGCCTTCGAAGACAACGGCCTGATGCAGCGGCCGGTCGCGGTGCAGGAGGCCATTGGCAAGACGCTGGCCCAGTTGAACATGACGATGGGCGTGTTCGTGATCGACGCCGGCGACAACTGGAAGGTGACGTACGCGACGGGCAAACCCGAGTTCAAGGAGCCGTTCCTGAAGGCGTGCCGCGATGCGGTGGAGACGGCCAAACGCGTGAACGCGCGGTGGGCGACCGTGGTACCGGGCTACTTCGAGCGGAACCTGCCGATCGGCATCCAGACCGGGCACGTGATCGACATCCTCAAGCAGGGCGCCGACATCCTGGCCCCGCACAACCTGACGATGGTGCTCGAACCGCTGAGCGACAACCCGGACCTGTTCCTGCGCACGTCGGATCAGACTTACATGATCTGCCGCGCGGTGGGCAGCCCGGCGTGCAAGATCCTGTTCGACATGTACCACATGCAGCGAAACGAAGGCCGCATGATCGAGCACATCAACTGGGCGTGGGACGAGATCGCGTACTTCCAGATCGGCGACGTGCCCGGCCGCAAGGAACCGGGCACGGGCGAGATGAATTACCAGAACATCTTCAAGCACATCCACCAGAAGGCGGGCACGGCGGGCAAGACGTTCGTGCTGGGGATGGAGCATGGCAACTTCGGATCGGGCGTCGAGGGCGAGCGTGCGCTGATTGAGGCGTACGTGAAGGCGGACAGTTTCTAAATGCCGACCGCGACCGAGGCGCCGCCCGCGGCGGATCTGCCGGTCGCGCGGATGGATGACGACGGGTGGCCGGTTCTTCGGCCGACGCGGCTGACGATCCATCGCACGTCGCCGCGTGACGCGAAGGACCGGCAGATCATCATGAGCCTGGACGGCAGGAAGCTGGTGACCTTGCTGTACGGGCAGACCCACACGTGCGAAATCCCGCCAGGACCGCACACGCTTCGCGCGAACAACACGCTGGTGTGGAAGACGGTGAGCTTCGACGCGGCGCCGGGCGAGGAGGTGCACTACACCACCGTCAACCGCGCGCCGGGGAGTCTGTTCTACCTGCTGTTCGTGTTCGGGGTGGGGCCGATGTACGTGACGCTCACGAAGGGTGCGCCCCCAACGCTCCGACCACAGGGGTGACGGCACCGTGGCACGGATCAAGCTCGCGCGCCTCCGGCTACTCGCCGCCTTCGCGGTTCTATGCTGCCAGGCGGGCGTTGACACCAGGGCCGCCTCCGAGGCTCGCCGGGCCGGCTGGCTCGGGCTGCGCACCCCTCATTTTTGGGTCATCGGCAGCGTTCCCACTGACGACCTCCTGATAGTGGCATCTCGTCTCGAGCGGTTCCATCAGACTCTCAGCCTTCTCTTTCCGCGCCTCGGTCTGGACGCCGGCGCATCGACGACGGTCGTCGTGTTTCCGAGTCACGAGGCGTACGAGCCGTTCAAACCCACGTACAAGGGCGCCGCGACCAGTGTGCGGGGACATTTCGTTGCCGGACCGGTCGCCAATTACATCCTGGTGACCGCCGACGCCGAGACGCTCCGCGTGGCGTATCACGAGTACGTCCACGTGGCGATCCACCGCGTGCTGGCCAGCGCGCCCGCCTGGTTTGACGAGGGGCTTGCCGAGTTCTACAGCACCTTCGAGATGACTTTCGACAATCGCGTGCGCCTCGGCAGCGTGCTGCCCGAGCATGTGCTGCAGTTGCGTGAGCGTGGACTCATGCCGCTCGCCACGTTGATTGCGGTCGACCGGGACTCGGCGTTGTACAACGAGGGCGACAAGTCATCGGTGTTCTACGCGCAGTCGTGGCTGTTTGTCCACTACTTGCTCCTTGGACAACACGGCAAGTTCGCGGGACAACTGGCGGCGTTCGCAGGACAGCTCATCGACGGCGCGTCGCTGCGGGAGGCCTGCGCACGCGCGCTGAACTCGACGCCGGAGAGACTCGAAGAGGAACTGCGATCGTACGCATCCCAGGACAGCTTTCTGCGGCAGCTGGTGCCCCTTTCAACTGCGCTGACACCGCTCTCGGGTGTGAGCTCCAGCGTGGTCGCCGAAGCGGATGTTCACGCCACGCTCGGCGACATCCTGCTCAACATGTCACGACCCGACGCGGCGGCGGCCGAACTCAAGGCAGCCCTGGCGGCGGATGGACAATCACCGTCGGCGCATGCGTCACTCGGGCTGCTTCTGATGGCTCAAGGACGCAACGACGAGGCGCGCGCCCACCTGGAACGCGCCATCGCCAGTCCCGCGGCGACCTGGCTGACCTATTTTTCGTTCGCAACGGTCCTGATGGACTCGCGATCTCAGGCGCCGCTCAGCCAAACGGCGACCACCGCGGTCGAAGGTGCGTTGCGGCGTGCGATCGAGCTCAACCCCGCCGCACCTGAACCGTACGGACAGCTCGCGAGGCTGCTGTCTCAGGACCTCGTCCGGCTACAGGAGGCCCGGCAACTCATCCGCCACGCGCTCGTCCTGGCACCCACCGAAGAGCAGTACATACTGGTCGACGCCGTGATCCGCATCAACTCGCGTGAATACGCCGCTGCCAGAACTTCGCTGACGCGGCTGACCAGGGCGCGCGATTCCGATGTTCGCAAAGAGGCGATGGACTTGGTGGCCGAAATCGACCGAAGGCTCGCGGAGACCGCGGGACGGACCGCCGAGGATGCCGGGCTGAGACTACGTGACGGCAGCTCCGTTCTCCCGGATCGCATTCCGCTGTTCAGGCGACTCCTGCCAGGCGAGCAGCGAGCGGCGGGCTGGCTGACGGCACTTCAGTGCAGCGAGAATAGCGTGGCCTTCCTGGGCCGGGCTGGCAGCCGAGCGGTGCGGCTGGAGGCCAGGCGCATCACCGACGTCGCGCTTGTGAACCACAGCGACGCCCACCTGTCGGTGCGCTGTGGCCAGAAATTCGTGAACACAGTGGCGGTCTTCACTTACACCGGGCCGGAGCGCCCGGACGTGGTGACTGGCACGGCGATCGCCCTCGAGTTTCCGCCGGCCGACTACGTTCCACCCGACGTGAGCTCGCGCCAGCCCCAGTAGCCACGCTCGTTCCTATGCCCTCGCCGTCCGAATCTGCTCGGCGTGCCCGTGGGCGTGCACGGCGTAGATCTCGAGCCAATTGAGCACGCCGAATGGCCCCGCCTCGGTGTGCGTGCCGGTCCGCGCCCACTCGGCGTCGGTCAGCCGCTCCAGAATCTCCGTCGTCGTCTCACGCGCGGCCTTGAACGCGGCCAGCGATGCCGTGATGGGCCGGTCGTACTTGAGCGCCCGGGCAAACTGCTCCTGGTCGTAGCCGACGATGACGGGGTTGTCTTCCGCGATCAGCCGCCGAAGCCGGATCGCCGAGGTCATCTCGCTGTCGGCGAGATGGTGGACGATCTCCCGCGAGGTCCACTTGTTCGGTGCCGGCCGGCGATCGAGCTCGGCGTCGGTGGCCTTATCGAGCGCGGCCATTACCTCGGCATAGCCGTCGCGATACTGGTCGATCAGTTGCCGGCGTGTCGTGTGGTCCATCGTCAAACCCCATGGCGGACGTGAAGGTCCGCGCTACATTCGACCTGAAGGTCCGCGCTACATTTCGTCTCCGTAGTCCGCAGTCCGTAGTCTATCTCTGCGTCTTTGCCAACACCGGTGCCTGCTGGTTCTCTTCTTCCGACGCCAGATGCGATTCCAAGTGGACCTTCAGCGCCGAGAACGCCTGGTCGACGCTGTTCACGCGCACGAGCAGATCCGTATCGCCTGGGCCGACGGCGCCCCACTCGATCATCGGCTGCAGGTTCAGGACCTGATCCCAGTAGTCGGTGCCGTACAGCAGGATCGTCGTGCGATCGGTCAACTTCTCCGTCTGCTCCAGCGTCAGGATCTCGAAGAGCTCGTCGAGCGTGCCAAAGCCGCCCGGAAACACCACCAGCGCCTTGGCAAGATAGGCGAACCAGAACTTGCGCATGAAGAAGTAGTGAAACTCGAAGTGCAGCGCCTTCGAGATGTAGGGGTTCGAGTACTGCTCGAAGGGCAGCCGGATGTTGAGGCCGATGCTCTTGCCACCGGCCTCGTGCGCGCCGCGGTTGGCGGCCTCCATGATGCCGGGCCCGCCGCCCGAGCACACGACGAAGCGGTGGCAGGGCCCGGGAATCTGCGACGACCATGACGTCAGCTTGTGCGAGAGCGCGCGCGCGTCCTCGTAGTAGCGCGACCACTCGACGGCCTTGCTGGCCTCCTTCACCGCGGCCTCGAGGCTGTGGCCGCCGCGGCCTTTGCCGGCCTGCACTTCTGCCAGATGCCGCTGGGCGGCCTCGCGACTCCGGGTGCGCGCCGACCCGAAGAACACGACGGTGTCGCGAATGCGTTGCTTGCGGAACCGCCGGAGCGGTTCGAGGTACTCGGCCATCAGGCGAATCGGACGGCCCTCGTCCGAGGTCAGGAACTCCGGCAACATGTAGGCAAGCGGCTGCGTTTCCATAGCGCTCGAATGTATCATCGGGCCGGACTTCGGACTGCGGACTTCGGACTACGGATTCAGCTATGCGCACACTGGCTCTATTCGTCCTCTCGCTCGTGCTGGCCGCAAGCGCGGCCTTCGTGCAGGGACCCGCGGGCCAGGACCCGGCGGCGCTGCACGCCCGCACGCCCAGGCGGCTCGTCATTCGCAATGCGATGGTCATTTACGGTAACGCCAAGCCGGCCTTCGGGCCCGTGGACGTGGTCGTGGATGCCGGCGTCATCACGGCAGTTGGCCCGCGCGCCGGCGCCGGCGGCCCGCCGGCCGACGCGGTCATCGACGCCACCGGCAAGTACGTGATGCCCGGCATGGTCAACACGCACATGCACTGGCACGAAGAGCGGGCGCCGGGCGTGCCACAGCCAATCCAGTACGAACGCAATCTGTACCTCGCCTCGGGTGTGACCACCGCCCGCGAGCTGGGCGGCAACCTCGCCAAGACCAAGCGCTGGCAGAAGGAAAGCCACGATCACACGATCATCTCGCCGCGCATCATCGCCTTCACACGGCCCTCGATGGGCAAGCTGCTGACGCCCGACGAGATCCGCCAGGGTGTGCGCGACGCCAAGGCGGCGGGCGCCGACGGGCTGAAGCTGATGTTTCTCGACCGCGATCAGCTCGAGGTCGTGATGAGCGAGGCCAAGGCATTGGGTCTGCCCACCACGACCCACATCGGCGTCGAGGAGACGACTGCGAAGGACTACATCGAGCTGGGCGTGACCTCCATCGAGCACTTCTACGGCATCGGCGATGCGGCGCTCGACGGCATCCAGAACTTCCCGGCCGACATGAACTACACGAATGAGTTTCACCGCTTCGCCCGCGCGGGCGAGCTCTACGCCCAGGCCAATCCCGACAAGCTCCGCGCCATCGTCGAGTTGATGGCCAGTAAGGGCGTCGCGTGGAGTCCGACGCTGTCGATCTACGAAGCCAGCCGCGACGTCACCCGCGCGCAGACTCTGCCGTGGTACCGCGACTACCTGCACCCGTCGATGGAGCTGTACTGGAAGCCGAACCTCGACAACCACGGGTCGTACTTCGTCGGCTGGGGCAACACACAGGAAGTGCGCTGGCGGAAGAACTACCGCATCTGGATGGACACGCTGCGGCACTTCGGATTGCACGGCGGACTGATCACCACGGGCGACGACGCCGGCTACATCTATTCGCTCTACGGCTTCGGGCTGGTGCGCGAGCTCGAGCTGCACGAGGAAGCCGGCTTCCATCCGCTCGAGGTCATCGCGCATGCGACGACCAACGGCGCGCAACTGCTTGGGCTGGGTGATCGCCTCGGCAAGGTGCGCGTCGGCTTCACCGCGGACCTGCTCGTCGTCAACGGCAATCCCCTCGACAACCTGCGCCTGCTCAACCCCGCCGGTACCGACGTCGTCCTCAACGGCCAGCTCACGTGCGGCGGCGGCGTCGAGTGGACCATCAAGGACGGCATCCCCTATCACGGCCCGACGCTGATGGCGGAGGTACGGGAGATGGTCGCTGAAGCGCGGCGGAAGACGGGCACGACGACCCCGTGACCCAGCTCAAACGCGTCCTCGGCCTCTGGGACCTCGTCGCGATGAACATCGTCGCGGTGGTGGGCCTGCGCTGGATCGCACGCAGCGCGCGCGCCGGCGAGTCGTCGGTGACGCTGTGGATTCTGGCGTGGCTGCTGTTCTTCCTGCCGCTGGCCGCGACGGTGATCGAGCTGTCGAGCCGGCACCCCGAGCAGGGCGGCCTCTACGCGTGGACGCGGCGTGCTTTCGGGCCCGTGCACGGGTTCATCTGCGGCTGGTGCCTCTGGGTCAACAACCTCTTTTATTTTCCGGCCTTGCTGCTGTTTGCAGCGGCGAATCTGCTGCTGCTGTTCGGACCTTCCGCGGCCGGGCTGACCGACAGCCGCTTCTACGCCGTGACGTTCGTGATCGTGGCCCTCTGGGCCTGCGTGGGCCTGAACATCCTCGGGCTCGGCGCGGGGCGCCTCCTGCAGTCGGTAGGCAGCATCAGCACGTGGGTGCCTGCCGCGCTGCTGATTGTGGCCGGAGCGGTCGTCTTCAGTACGGTCGGCCCGGCATCGACGTTCTCCGCGTCGACGCTGCTGCCCCGAACCGACATCCTTGGCACGCTCGGCCTCTGGTCCGCGATGTGCTTCGCGTTCTCGGGTTTCGAGATCGGCGCGCTGGTCGGCGAGGAGGTGAAGGACGCGCGGCGCGCCATCCCGCGCGCGATTCTGATCTCGGGCGTCGTGGTCACGGTCATCTACATCGCCGGCTCGGCCTCGGTGCTCATCGCTGTGCCAGCCGACACGCTCAGGGAACTCAGCGGCATCGCTGACGCGGTGGACCACGCGGGAGTGCAACTGGGCCTCGCGGGCATGGGCGCGATCACGGGCGGGCTGCTGGCGCTGGGGTCGATTGCCGGAAACAACTCGTGGTTCGGCGGCGCGGCGCGCATTCCGTTTGCGGCCGGCGTCCACAATGTGTTGCCGCCTGCCTTTGCACGCCTGCACCCGCGCCACCACACGCCGGTCACCGCCGTCGTCGTGCAGGGCGTCGTCGCGACCGCGATCTTTCTCGCCAGCGTTTTCATCTCGGTCACCGGCGGGAGCACGACGATCCAGGAGGCGTACGACATCATGGTGAACCTCGCCATCCTGGTGTACTTCGTCCCCTACCTCTATCTCTTCCCTGCGATGGTTCGATTGCGCCGACTGGCCGGCGACGCCGATGAGCCGACAGTGATCCGAGTGCCCGGCGGAGCGGCGGGACTGTGGTTCGTGGCAACGGCGGGGTTGTTCGCCACGGCGACCTCCGTCGCGCTCGTCTTCGTGCCGCCCCCCGACACCGTCAACGTGCTCAACTACGAAGTCAACCTGATCGGCCAGGCGGCGATCGTCATCGGCGTCGGCGTCGGGCTTTATTGGTGGTCAACTCGGCGCTAGACGCGGTGCAGCTTCAGAAAATTCGCCGCGGGCCGTCGCAGATCCTCGTGCACGCTCACGAACACCACCTCGTCGCCCGACGCCAGCAGGCCTCGGCTGACGAGTTCGCGCCCGATAGCGTCGCCCGTGGCGTCGACGTTCTCGGCAAACGGGGTGATGATGGGGACAACGCCGCGGTACAGCAGGAGGCGCCGAGCCACGTCAAGACGATTGGTCGCCGCCAGGATCGAGACCTGCGGTCGAAACGTCGCGAGCATCCGCGCGGTGTTGCCGCCGCGCGTCACCGCGACGATGGCCACCGCGTGGCCGCGGTCGGCGAGCGTCACCGCAGCCTCGCACAACGCGCGGCCGTGCTCGGCGTGCATGAGCCGCCCGCTGGAGGTCACCGCCAGCGGAGCCAACTGCTCCGCGTCACGGATGATCGCGTCGAGCGTCTGGACCGACTCGACGGGAAACGCGCCCGACGCCGTCTCGCCGGCCAGCATGATCGCGTCCACGCCGTCGTCGACGGCGTTGGCCGCATCGCTCACTTCGGCGCGCGTGGGGCGAGGCTCCTTGCGCATCGAGTCGAGCACCTGCGTGGCGACGATCACCGGCCGGCCAAGGGCGCGCGCGCGGCGCGTGATTTCCTTCTGCAGGCGCGGCACGCGCTCGAGCGGCACCTCGAGGCCCAGATCGCCGCGCGCCACCATCACCGCGTCGGCCTCGGCGAGAATCGCGTCGAGATGGTCGATCGCCTGAGGGCGTTCGAGCTTTGCCACGATGGGCGTCGACGGCGTGCCGAGCGCCTCGAGCACGGCGCGCGCGGCCCGCACGTCCGAGACGTGCTGGACAAACGACAGGGCTACGATGTCCACGCCGGCCGCGATGCCGAAGCGCAGGTCCCCGTCGTCTTTCGCGGTCAGGCCTTCCGAAGGCAGCGTCACGCCAGGGGCTGTGATGCCCTTGCGTTCGCCCAATTGCGTGCCGTGCACGACCGTCGTCTGGACCGCGACGCCGTCGGTCGAGTCCACAATCAAGACGATGCGGCCGTCGTCGAGCAGCAACTGCTGTCCCGCGACGACACTGGCCGCAAGTGGCGCGTAGGTGGTGAACACCTCGCCTGGCCCTCCCACATCGTCGCCGGTGCGGATGGTCAACCGATCGCCTTTGGCCAGGGCAATCGGCTGGCCCCCTGCCAACCGGCCGGTCCGTATCTTCGGGCCAGCCAGGTCCTGCATGATCGCGATCACACGCGGACCGCACGCCTCGGCCGCACGGATGGCGTCGATGCTCGCGCGGTGCGACTCGTGCGTTCCATGCGAGAAGTTCAGGCGGAAGATGTCCACGCCGGCTCGTATCAGCGCACCCAGCATCTCCGGCGTGCTGGTGGCCGGACCGACCGTGGCGACGATCCTGGTGTGGCGCATGGGTGGTGCCAGCTTACAATCGGTCTCCGCCATGCGCCAAGTCATTGCGCCACCCGTGCTCGACTACCTCGCTCGGCATCATCCGCCGCTCGAACCGGTGCTCGAGTCGATTCGCGCCGAAGGCCTGGCCGCTGGGCTGCCGCTCGTGGATGCGGCCACGGCCCGGCTCCTGCGCGCCCTCGTCGTCGCGCTTGGCGCCGGTCGCGTGCTCGAAATCGGCACCGCCATCGGCTACTCCGCCACCTGCATGGCGCTGGCCCTGCCATCCGACGGCGTGCTCCTGACGATGGAGCTGGACGCGGACCGGGCGGCCACGGCGCGGCGGAACTTCGGGCGCGCAGGCGTTGACGCCAAGGTCAACGTGATCGTCGGCGATGCCTCGCGGTTCCTTCACAAAGTCGCCGGGCCCTTCGACCTGATCTTTCAGGACGGCAGCAAGCAGCTCTACGAACCGCTGCTCGACCGGCTTGTGGACCGCCTGCGGCTCGGAGGTGTTCTGGTGACCGACAACGTCCTGTGGCACGGCGAGGTCATCGAGGGCTTCGTCGATCCGCCCGAGAGGGATCCATGCGACACCGACGCGATCCGCCGCTACAACGATCGCCTGGCGAGCGACGCGCGCTTGTTCACCACGTTCCTGCCACTGGGCGACGGCGTGGCGTTGTCGGTGAGAGTGTGAGAGGTCTGCTCGATGAGGGATGAGATGACGCAAGTCTTTCTGGAGTCGTGGAAGGCGTGGGCGATTGCCGACGCGGAGCAGCGCGGCCTGCACGGCCTCACACCGATCCTCGAAGGGCTGGCGACCTCGACTGCGCGGCTGCGCGCCACCGCGTGGCAGCCGGCCCCCGACTCGCCCGAGGACGACTCCAATGGCGGCTGATCCGTCCACGCTTGACATCGTCGAGGCCGGCCATCGGCTTCGCGCACGGACGCTCACTGCCGAAGCGCTGACCGAGGCGTGCCTGGCCAACATCGCCGCGCGAAACCACGAGCTGCGAGCCTTTATCACGGTCACCGGCGACAGCGCTCGCGCAGCGGCAAGGCTGGCGGATCGCGAGCTGGCCGGCGGACAGGATCGCGGACCGCTGCACGGGATCCCCATCGCGCTCAAGGACCTGATCGACCAGGCCGGTGTGCCAACGACGGCGGCTTCGCTCGTCCGGCCGCTCACACCGGCCGCCTCAGACGCGATCGTCACCGCGCGGCTCAAGAGTGCAGGCGCCGTGCTCATCGGCAAGACCAACCTGCACGAGTTCGCGCTGGGCACGACGAGCGAGGACTCGGCGTTTGGCGCTGTGCGCAACCCGCTCGACACGACTCGATCGGCGGGAGGATCCAGCGGCGGATCGGCCGCAGCACTGGTGGCCGGCATGGCGCTGGGGGCCATTGGGACCGACACGGGCGGCTCCATCCGTATTCCTGCCGCGGCGTGCGGCCTGGTGGGGCTCAAGCCCGGGTTCGGCGAGGTCCCCGTCGACGGCGTCGTGCCGTTGAGCACGACGCTCGATCACGTCGGGCCCCTCGCGCGCACTGTGGCCGACGCGGCAGCTCTGCACAGCGTGCTGGCGCGCGTCACGATGCGCGCACTGCAGCCGCCGCCGGTTGCGAAGGTCCGGCTGGGTCGGCTGACGGGTTACTTCGAGGAACTGCTGCAGCCCGAGGTGCGCGCGGCGTACGAGGCCGCGCTGGATCGACTGGCACGTGCGGGCGCCGCGATCGCATCGACGTCAGTGCCTCATGCCGCAGACGCCGCGACGATCTACCTGCACATCTGCCTGCCCGAGGGCGCGGCGTATCACGCCGAGACGCTCGAACGGTGTCCCGAACGTTACACCCCCAACGTGCGCCTGCGCTTCGAGATGGGCCGCTACATTCTGGCCGAGGACTATCTGCGGGCCCTGGCAGCCCGAGAGGTCCTGCATCGCGAGGTCGAGGCCGCGCTGGCCGACGTCGATGCGCTGGTGCTGCCGACGCTGCCCATCGTGGCGCCCACGCTGGGCCTGGAGGCCGTGGATGTCGGCGATCGGCGCGAGGCGCTGCGCCCCTTGATGTTGCGACTGACGCAGCCGTTCAACCTGTCGAGGCACCCGGCCGTGGCCTTGCCGTGCGGGCCGGTCACCGGCCTCCCCATCAGCCTGCAGGTCGTCGGCAAACACGCGCGCACTGGCGCGCTCCTCGACCTGTGTGCGGCGCTGGCTCCACTTGTGAGCGCGGCCGGCTAGGTCCCACGCGGCCCGTCCCGCTCCCGACCGGCTACAATCGAGAGTTGTTGGAGGCTGGATGTCCCCTCGTCGACTCGCGGCCGTTGCCATCAT